>NZ_WHTD01000009.1 GCF_009379765.1 Actinophytocola sp.
CGACCGGCAAGGACGCCTGCGCGATCGGCCGGGACCTGGCCACCTCGGCGTGGGCCCAGCTCCCGGCCCGGGACTAGTGTCCCCCGCCGGAAGTTCGTCACCTGATTCGCCGGCCCAGCTTCCTGCTGGCGGCGTTGCCGGACCGCCCAAACTGGCGCTACGCCACCGAGCCCGACAAGTAACAGCACCGGTACGAGGACGAACCGGCGCCTTGCCAGCAGAAACCTGGACTCGCCGACTCAAGCAACAGACTCCCGGCGGGGGACACTAGCGTCAGTCCTTGCGGTTGGTCAGGGCGAGGCTCGCGCCGAGGCCGATCATCATCAGGCCGCCGGTGCCGCCGATCATCCGCAGGCGGCGCGGGGAGCGCGCGAACCACGTCCTGGCCGTCCCCGCGACGAAGGCCCACACGCTGTCGCACAGCACGGCGATCACCGGGAACAGCGTGCCCAGCACCAGCATCTGCAGCGAGCCGTCGGTGAACTGCGGCAGCACGACCACCAGGAACACGATCGTCTTCGGGTTGGTGACGCCCACCACGACACCGGCACGCAACGCGCGGGCCGGGCCGATGCGCGGAGCCGACTCGACGAGCGCCTCGGTGACCTTGCGGCGGTGCCGGATCGCCTGCACGCCCAGGTAGACCAGGTACGCGGCGCCGGCCAGCTTGATCGCCGTGAACGCTGCGGCCGACCGCTCCACGATCACCCCGACGCCGAACGCCACGGCCACCACCTGCAAGTACGCGCCCGTCGCGTTGCCCACGACGGTGAGCAGCGCCTCGCGGCGCCCGACGGTCAGCGCGCGACCGATGGTGAACAGCACGCTCGGCCCCGGGATCACGATCAGGACCAACGACAGGGCGGCGAACGCGAGGACGTGGCTCGTCGACATCACGATGGAGAGACTAGGCGGGCACCGCCACCACGTCGTCCGATTTTGCCCGCACCAGCACGCCGAGCACGACGACGGTGATCGCGGCGACCGCGGTGACCGTGATCGCCCGCTCCACCAGGCCCAGCGGCACGAACAGCCACCACGGCCCGCCACCGCCGGCCATCCGCACGACGCCGATGAGGATCAGCCCGAACGAGCCGAGCGACGCGAGCCCGAACCCCTGCGCGGCGAGCCGCCAGCCCACCGACGTCGGGAACGCACGCCGCGCGACGACGATCACCGCGAGCGGCAGCGAGACGAACCCGACCACGCTGGCGTAGCGGTGGATCGTCCCGCCCATGCTCGGCCCGACCGTCCAGTCCGTCTTGGTGAACCAGACGATCACCAGCAGGCTCAGTGTCCACAGTGCACCCAGCGCGGTGCAGCCGGAGAGCGGGCGGATGACCCCCTGCCTTACCAGGACGCCGAAGGCCAGCACCGAGCCGATGGCCACGAGCAGCACGGCCACGTCGAAGATCCACTTGTTCGGCCCCAGCGCGTACTGGCTGAGCGTGCGCCGGACCGGGCTGATCTCGTTGGTCGGCGGCAGCACGTGCAGCGCCAGCATCAGCACCACCCCGGCGACCAGCGAGCCGAGGCTCGCCAGCGCCACCGCTCTTCCCGAGGACATGCGTTCGACATTAACGAGCGAAGGTGAGAGAAAGGTAAGAAGACAAACCGGACGAAGTCAGCCGCGGCCGTCGATCAGCACCGCGATCCCGTCCAGCAGCCGCGCGAGCCCGAACACGAAGTCCTCGTCGGGCAGCTCCTCCGCCGGCTCGAACACCTCGGCGTCGAGCACCTCGCGCAGCGCCGGGAACTCCGCGGGGTCGGTGAGCGCGCCGAGGATCTTGCCGTAGTTGGCGAGGATCCCGATGGCCGTCGGGTCACCGGAGGACAGTGCCGCGTCGATCTGCGCGCTCAGCATCGCCCAGCTGCGGGTGTAGCTGGTGAGGGTCAGGATCACCGACATCTTCTCGCCCGGATGCAGCGGGGTGCCCGCCAGGCAGCGCAGCCCCTGCTCGAGGAACGTGATCGTGTTGGGCGTGACCGGCGGCCCGCTGATCGGCACCTGGAGCACCCACAGGTGCCGGCGGTACGCGGCGAGCTCGGCCCACGACCACCGCTCCAACCCGGGACGCCAGCCGTCGTCGCCCGCGACCTGCGGCATCGGGCCGAGCGCGGCGTCGACCATCAGCGCGAGCAGCTCGTCCTTGGCCGAGACGTACCGGTAGAGCGCCATCGCCGACGTGCCGAGCTCCTTCGCGACCCGGCTCATCGACACCGCGCCGATCCCCTCGGCGGCGGCGACCGTGACCCCTGCGGCCACGACCCGCTCGAGGCTCAGGGCCGCCTTCGGCCCCTTGGTCGGCCGCGCCCGCACGCCCCAGGCCAGCTCGAAGCTGGCCGGGAGGCCGGTGCCGCTCTCACTCATCCCTGGTTCCTACCCCGAGCCGGCATCAGGGAAAAACCCCGATGCACTGTTTACGCCTTACGCATTAAAGTTTACGTCATACGCAGTGCGCGCTGTGGTTCACGAGCTGGTCCCCCGAACATCCTGAGGAGAGGGAATCCCCATGCCCGACGAGCCAGCCATCGAGGCTACTGGCCTCGAGAAATCCTACGGCGAGGTGCGGGTGCTTCTCGGCGTCGACATCCGGGTGCAACGTGGCAGCGTGTTCTCGCTGCTCGGCCCCAACGGCGCCGGCAAGACCACCATGGTGCGCATCCTGTCCACGCTGCTGCGCCCGGACGCCGGCACGGCCCGCGTGGCCGGGTTCGACATCGTCGAGCAGCGCGCGCACGTCCGCCGCAGCATCAGCCTGACCGGCCAGGACACCGCGATCGACGAGCTGCAGACCGGGGCGGAGAACCTGCGGATGATGTCGCGGCTGTGCCGGCTGCCCAAGGCGCGGGCGCGGGCCAGGGCGAACGAGCTGCTCGAGCAGTTCGACCTGACCGACGCCGCCGACCGCAGGGTCAGCACCTACTCCGGCGGCATGCGCCGGCGGCTCGACCTGGCCGCGAGCCTCATCGTGCGACCCGCGGTGATCTTCCTGGACGAGCCGACCACCGGCCTGGACCCACGCAGCCGGCAGGCGGTGTGGGAGGTGGTCACCGACCTCACCCGCGCCGGCGTCACGATCTTCCTGACCACCCAGTACCTGGAGGAGGCCGACAGGCTCGCCGACCGGGTCGCCGTGGTCGACGGCGGCAAGATCGTCGCCGAAGGCACCTCCGCGGAGCTCAAGGCGCAGGTGGCCGGGCACCGGCTGGACCTGACCGCGGCCGACCGGCCCGCGTTCGGCGAGCTGGTGCGCGCGCTCGGACCGCGAGCCGTCCAGCCGGTCGACGACCGGCTCGCGGTGTCCGTGGCCACCGACGGGAGCGCCGGCCACGTGCGCGCGCTGCTCGACGAGCTCGACCCGCACCGCCGCACGGTCGCGCGGTTCACCGTGCACAGCGCCACCCTCGACGACGTCTTCCTCGCCCTGACCGGGCACCCGACCGAGCCCGCGAAGGAGACCGCCGATGTCTGAGCTCGTTCTCGCCCGCCCCGCCTCGTTCGGCGGCGACGCGCGCGTCATGATGGCCCGCTCACTCCGGCTGTCCCTCCGCAACATGGACGCGTTGTTCACCGCGCTGTTCCTGCCGGTCATGCTGATGCTGCTGTTCGTGTACCTGTTCGGCGGCGCCATCGAGACCGGCACCGAGTACGTGACCTATGTGGTGCCCGGCGTGATCCTGCTGTGCGCGGGGTTCGGCTCCTCGCTCACCGCGGTCGCCGTCACCCAGGACATGAACGGCGGCATCATGGACCGCTTCCGGTCCATGGACATCGGCGGCGCCGCCGTGCTGGCCGGGCACGTGGTGGCGAGCATCAGCCGCAACCTGCTGTCCACGGTGCTGGTGCTGGCGGTGGCGTTCCTCATCGGGTTCCGGCCGCAGGCCGACCCGCTCGACTACCTGGCCGCGGTCGGGGTCCTGCTGCTGTTCGTGCTCGCGTTCTCGTGGGTGTCCGCGGCGGTCGGGCTGATCACCCGGTCGGCCGAGGCGGCCGGCGGGTTCACGTTCTTCGTGATGTTCATGCCCTACCCGAGCAGCGCGTTCGTGCCGATCGACACGATGCCGTCGTGGATCCACGGGTTCGCCGAGCACCAGCCGTTCACGCCGGTGATCGAGTCGATGCGGGGTTTGCTGCTGGGGACGCCGATCGGCGACTCCGCCTGGCTGGCCGCCGCGTGGTGCGGCGGGATCCTGGTGGTCGCGGTGGCGGCCTCGGGCTTCCTGTTCCGCAGGCGGATCTCCTGACGGGAACCGACCCGGCTCGGGCCACGTCCACGCGACATGAGACGGATGTGGCTCGTCATGGCCCTCTTCGCCCTGCTCGCGGGGTGCGGCGGCGGAACATCGGGCCAACCTCGGCCGAGAGCTGAACAGCTCTCGGCCGAGGTGCTGTCGTTCGACCCGGGTGGCTGGGCGCCACGGCGGGTGGCGGCGCTCAGCGACGCTCCGATCCATCTCGGGGCGTTCCTGAGCTGGTACGGCGGTGCCGACCCGGACGCCGAGGCTCCTGAGGTCACCGCGGAGCCGGACACCACCTACCTGGCGGCCACCGACTCGACCGGCTGCCGGGCACCCGAGACGGTGCAGGTGTGGCGGACCGGTACCGATCTCCAGGTGCGGTTCGTCGGCGGCGCCGACCACGAGGAGTGCGTGCGGGCGGTCGGCCCGGTCGCCTACCTCGCCGTGCCGGCCCGGCAGGTGCGCGGCGTCCGCACGATCGGCGGGGACCTGCCCGCCGACGCCGCCGGTCCTGGCCGGCTGACCGACTTCGTGCCGCTCGGCACGGTCCGGCTCGACCCGGCCGCGGCCGAGCTCGGCGACACCGCCGCCCTTCGCGACCGCCTCGCCGCCGCGGGCGCCGATCCCGGTCCGGCGCTGGACCGGCCGGTGCCGGCGGGCAGCCGCGGCTTCGCGTTCGTCCTGGCGGGCTGCGCGGACACGGCCGCGGTGCTCCTGCTGGGCGACGGGCGGATCACCGCGGACCTGACCGGTGGCGAGGGCACGAACTGCGACGCGGCCGAGTACTACCTGGCGACCTTCGATGTCGACGCCGAGCTGGTCCCCGACGGCGCCGTGCCGGTTCGCTGACCCGTGCGCCGGATACGACGCGGCCGCACGCCGTCGATTCGAGGAGGCCGGCGGCACGGTCTGCTGGTAAGCGACGATGGCTCCCGGCCGGGACGTCCGGTTGGGAGCCATCTGCGTGCGCAGATCAGCTCAGCGCGCGGAGGTCCTGCGCGGCCCGTTGGATGATGTGCCGTGCCTCCGCACCGGTCGCGGCGACCGACCAGAGCGCGTCCGCGATGCGGCCGTAGAGCGCGACGTCGGTCGGGTCACCGGTAGACGCGTCGTTGTGCAGCGTCTCGACGAGTACCTGGTCGTCGTCGAGGACGCAGAAGCCGTGCAGCGCCGGGACGGGCAGTACCGTGTTCATCGGGACGATGCCGAGGCGCACCGACCGGAGACCGTCCAGCGCGATCAACCGATCGAGCTGCGCGGCCATGACTGCCCGGTCGCCGATCGGGTGCCGTAGCGCGAACTCCGAGGTGAGCAGCTCGATCGTCTTCGTGGAGTCGTAGAGCACGGACTGGCGCAGCATGCGGACGTGCACCGCCTGATCGGTGTCGTGCGGGGTGTTGCGGACGTCGGCGAGCGACCGGAACACGGCGGCGGCGTACTCGGCCGTCTGTAGGAGTCCAGGGACGAGGACGAGGTCGAACTGACGGATCGAGCTGGCACGCTGCTCCAGGGACGCCATGTCCTCCTGGACGGCACGGTGACCCGCGGCGGCCTGACGGGACCAGCGTGCCTCGTCGGCTCGAATCGACCGTAGGACGCCGCGCAGTCGATCAGCCTCGACTGCCGCCGTGCCGGTGAGGTCGCACCACGTGACGATGTCGGCGTCCGTGATGCCCTGCTTGCCGGTGAGGATCCGCGACACCTTGCTGGGCTGCCACCTCGCCGCCTGCGCGAGCTGGCGGCCGGACATGCCGGCGGCGCGCAGCATGACGGCCAGTTCGTCGGCGAGTGCGATCCGCCGCTGGTCCAGATCGGTCAAGGGGCCTTCCGCGTGCTATTTCTGGTAGGTCAGGAGGTACCGCTGGTGCGGTACCGCGCGTGGCCAGATCAGATCACGCCACGCGACGTGACGGTTGACCACCTCCGGTGCGACGCTCACGCGGGCACCGACGAACCGGCCGGCGGCGTCGAAGTCGAGGACGGCAACAACATTGTCGTCCACGAGGTAGTAGTCGTAGGTCGGCATGCCCACGTCGGCCGCGTCCGACGGGGTGACCCAGCGGACGTCCGCGCCGGCCTCGACGTTCATGTGGGTGAAGTCGAGCTGCATGCGCAGGTACTCGGTGAGGGGCTCGGTCAGCAGCCGAGCGCGTCCGAACCGAACGCCTCGCCGACGCAGTCCCTGGACGTACTCCACCCAGGGACGGTCGTCCTCGGGGTCACGTCCAAGGCCGTCGCGCCAGCGGCTCAACAGGGTCGCGTCGATGGTGGAGTAGTCGCCTCGGCACTCCCACCGCCACATCGCGCCCCTCGCGGCGTCGAGCAGCGCGTCGACCTGGTCGGGCTCGACCCTGTTCCACGTCGTCGTCACTCGATGGGGTCCGCGAACCGCAGCAGGGCGGCGGGAATCTCGACGACGGTCCCGTCGCCGAGGCAGGTCGGTGAGCGACCGAGCTGTGCGAACGCGCCGACGCACCGTTGCGTGACCGTTGCTATCACTGTTCATATGTTGCTCAGAGCTGACTGTCTCGCCCTGGGAGTTCGCGATGTTCCCGCCTGATGACCTGCTGCGCTCGGTCGCGCATTACGTCGAGCGCGTGGACAGCACCGCGCCGACCCCCGAGCAGGTCGACCTGGTCGTCGAGCTGGGCGCGCTGGCCCGCGCGATCGTCGAGCACTACCGGCGCGTCATGGCGCGCGAACCGGAGGACTGGTCGGCGCTCGCCGACGCCCTCGGCGGTGCGGTCAAGGCGTGCCGCCGGCAGGTCTTGACCGTCTTGGACGACGTCGGGGACTCGGGCGCTCGATAGTTCGGCTGCTGCTACGACGATGGACGTAACCGGACGGACCGGCCCGAACACGTCGAGCCAGGGCATTACGGCCCCGGACGTGACCGGTCGACCTGGCCACATCTGGTACTGCCAGGTGCTACTCCTCCAGGGTCAGGAACGTCGTGTCCCCGTCCTCGTAGACAAGGATCTTTCCCGGGGCCCAGCTCAGCCGCATGCCGTCAGACGCGGCGAAGCGGTCGGCGCTGCGCAGCTCCCTCGGCTCGCCGCCCGGTTCGGCGACGACCTTCAGCTTGCCGGGCATCTCCACGTACGCGATGGCGTCGCCGTCCGGAGCCCAGGTCGGGTAGCCGACCTTGCCGTCGGCCACCCGGACCGGGTCGCCGCCGCCGGCCGGGACCACCCTGGCCATTCCGCCGCCTGTCTGGTCGTACGCGCTGTACGAGGCCATCGAGTCGACCAGGAGCGACTCGCCGTCCGGCGAGAACGAGAGCAGCATCCGGTCCTCGCCCTCCTTGCCGGCCATCAGCGTGTCGGGGTCACCGCCGGTGATGCTCGCCGCCATCACCTCCGGGCCCTGGTTGCCGCACGCCCACGCCACCCGGCCGGTCGTCCATGCCAGCGCCACCAGCTGCGGGGTCGCGCAGTCGACCTCGCGCAGGATGTGCACGTCGCCGCCGTCCGCGGCCACGGTCATCAGGTGCATCCGGTCATCCTTCGCGGCACCACCGCGGGCGAAGCGGATCGTGCCGCCGTCCGGGGACCAGGACGGCAGGACGTCGACCTTCGCGTCCGGGTCCGGCTCGAACAGGTCGTACTTGTCCACGCCGTCGTCGGTGAGGTTGCGCAGCTCGCCGGACTCGATGTCGAACACCCACACGTCCGGCTCCAGCAGCAGCCGCCAGAAGTCGTCGGTGAACACCAGGTGCTTGCCGTCCGGGGACCACTCGGCCCGCTGGATGTCCGGGTGCGCCTTGTCGCGGTCGACGCACTTGCGCTGGGAACCGTCCAGCGCCGTGACGCACATGTCGCCGAGGTGCAGCAGCCGGGTGCCGTCGGGCGAGAGCCGCATCGCGCCTTCCGCCGCGACCGGCTGGGTGCCGGTGACCCGCAGCGACTCCACGTCGACCGGGTGGCCGGGCAGCGGCATCCCGGCGCCACCCACCGTGGGCGAGCAACCGGCGAGCACCAGACCAGCGACGACGAGCACGACCCTGCGCACCACGACCACCTCCGACGACAGCACGAAGCCGGCCCGATGGTCTCACCCGGCCGGCTTCGTGGCGTGCTGGTTCGCCTGGGCGTTAGCGGAAGGACACCTCCAGTGCACCGTCCTTGGCCACGTCCGCCCGGACCTCCGTGCCGCGCGTGGTCCGCACGACGTCGTAGTCGACCGCCCGGCCGTCGAAGGTCACCCGGGTCGGTTCCGCGCCCGCCGGCAGGACCGCGCCCACGGTCAGGTCCGCGCGAACCCGGTGCAGCGACACATCGGTGCGGAGCTTGGTGCCGTGCAGCTTCACCTCGACGTCCACCGAGCCCTTGCCGACCTGGATGTCCGACCCGCTGATCCGGGTCTGCCCGTCGGGCAGCTGCGGGACCACCGAGAGCCGGCCGTTGCCGAGATCCGGCGACACGCCGAGGTGCTGGTGCACCACCGGCCACAGGATCCCGTAGGCGCCCCAGGCCTGCAGCGACATCGACCGGTCGTAGAACGGCCGCTCGATGTTGGCCACGTTGTCCGGCGACGGCACGATCTCCGGCATCGCGCCCGGTGTCTCCCACACGCTCGGGTCCAGCTGGACCCTGGCGTTGCCGGTGGTGTAGGTCCGCTGTGGACCGAGCCGGCCGAAGTTGCCCTCGGCCACCGCCATCACACCGGTGTTCAGCGTGAACGTCGCGCGCTCGCTCTTCACCGTGGACACCACGCTGTCGCAGGACGGGCCGGGGTTGCCCTCCGGCGCCGAGGTCGGGCCGCTTCCGGTGTGGTAGAGCCCGAACTCACCGGTGTAGCAGTCCTTCTCCCGCTGGGCCAACGCCGTGGTCCCGTGGTCCGGCGAGGCGAGTGGGGCGCCGCCGGGCAGCTCGATCTCCATCGGGGTCACACCGGTCCAGTGCCGCTGGAAGACCGGGGCGTTGTCGTTGGCCGGGTCGGTCGGGTCGTCGATCGACTCGGCATAGGCGTTGGCGTCACCGCCTGCCCACCACGTCGCCTCGAACTCCGACTGGATGTCGGCCGCCCGGTCCCGGGCCCACGTCTCCGTGGCGCCGTCACCCTTGCTGGCCGCCATGTCCGCGAGGTCGAGCAGGCCACGCACGAAGTACGCGGTACTGTCCAGCTTCTCCTCACCCATGCCGGGCCGCTCGACGTTGCCGAGGCCCTCGAGCCAGCCGTCGCCGTCCGCGTCCAGGTTCTCGTCCACGTAC
Source organism: Actinophytocola sp. (assembly GCF_009379765.1). Taxonomy (GTDB): domain Bacteria; phylum Actinomycetota; class Actinomycetes; order Mycobacteriales; family Pseudonocardiaceae; genus Actinophytocola. The sequence goes on from NZ_WHTD01000009.1 coordinate 9,456, forward strand.
CGCAGGTTGCGGACGGTGAAGTCGTACAGGTCGTCGCGGAACCGGTCGTCGCCGGTCCAGCGCCACACCAGCGCCACGGCGCTCGGGAACTTCACCGTCTCGTCGGTGTTGCCCGCGTCGTCGTTGGCTCCGAAGTAGACATCGCCGGTGTGCACGACCTCGTGCACGAGCTTCCCGCTGCCCGCGTTGACGATCTCGCTGACGTCACGCAGCCCGCGCAGGTGCGCCTTGATCGGCTCGAACTGGCCCGCGGCCACCGCGGCGAACGCCGTGTACTCGCCGTCGGTGCCGAACATCCAGGGATAGTCCGGGAAACCGGCGCCGAACCAGCGGGCCTCGGCCAGGGTGCCGGCGGGCGCCGGGTAGGCCCGGCCCTCGTCGACGTCCCGCAGCCGCAGGCCGTGCGACTCCTGCACGGAGTCGGCGAGGTTCTGCTTGCTCCACTCGACGCTCTGCTGCAGCAGCCGGTCGCCCGGCAGGTCGACCTTCGTGTGCCCAGCCGTCGCCAGCCGCCCGTCCACCTTGGACCGCAGCAGGCCGACCGGGTTCTTCGTCGCCTTGGCGAACTCGGCCCGCGCCGCGACCGGGCCCTGGTCCGAGCCGGCCACGGTGAACCACAGGGTGGTCGACCGGCCGGGCTTGAGCGACACGTCGTAGTTCAGCCGGCCGCCGGTGCCCTTGCCGAAGGCAGAGTCGTCGCAGTGCGCGGGAGCGGTGCCCTCTGCCGGGCAGACCACGGCCGGGTCCTGCGGACCGCGGTGGTCCGGGCCGAGCTCGTGGCCGCTCGGCCGGGCCGAGGAGCCGACCACCGCGGCGTAGTCGTGCGCGCCGGTGCCGGGCGAGGTGCCCTGCTCGCGGAAGGTCAGCGTGCCGTTCGCGTAGCCGCCGGTGTCCGGCAGGTTCACGTCGGCCGCGCTGGGTGTCGTCCAGCCCCACGGGTAGTTCGGCATCAGCTCGGAGTGCGCGTCCATCCCGAGCCGCACGGTGCGCCGCGAGTCGCTGCGCAGGGTGACGCCGATGACGTTGGCCCGCACGCCGTCCGGCGCGAAGTCGATCCGGTCGACCCGCAGGCCGTCCTGGTCGGCGTAGTCGAACCGGTGGTAGCCCCAGCCCGCGGTGTAGCGGGTGGCGGCCACGTCCGCGCCGAGCCAGGAGTCGTCGACGGCGAACCAGATGCCGTCGAGCAGCTTCACCGGCGGCGTCCAGATGCCGCCCATCTCACCCCGGATGTGCCAGCCGGAGGCCGGGAACAACCCGGTCTCGTCGCCCATGGCGATCGCCCGGTCACCGGTGACCAGTGCCCGGCGGTCGGCCAGGCGCGTGGTCTCCGACAGCTCCACCAGTCTTCGGCCGGCCAGCGCACCTCCCGCGAAGGAGTCCGCGCCTCCTGCCGGCGCCGCCGCGGCGACCGGGACGTTCAGCGCGGTGGTGGCCAGCGCGGCCAGGACTAAGACGGCTTTGCTCCTCATGACTTCACGCCTCCAGCAGTCAGGCCGGCGATGATCCGGCGCTGGAAGATCAGGACCACGATGACCAGCGGCACGGTCACGATCACACCGGCCGCCATCTTGGTCCCGAACGGACTGTCGAACCCGGAGATACCGGTGAACTGCGAGATCGCGACCGTCGCGGTCTTCATCTCCTTGTCGTTGACCATGGACAGGGCGAAGATGAACTCGTTCCAGGCCGCGATGAACGTGATGATCGCGGTGGTGAACATGCCCGGCGCGGCCAGCGGGAGGATCACCCGGCGGAACGCCTGGCCGCGGGTCAGCCCGTCCACCATGGCCGCCTCCTCCAGCTCCTTCGGCATCTGCCGGAAGAAGGTGGCGAGCGTCCACACCGCGAGCGGCAGCGCGAACGAGAGGCTGGGCACGATCATCGCCTGGTAGGTGTCGATCCAGCCGATCTCGGTGAACAGCTTGAGCAGCGGCACGACCAGCGAGATGCCGGGGAACATCGAGGTCGCGATGATGATCCCCGCGGCGACGTTCTTGAACCGGAAGTTCAGCCGGGCCAGCGTGTACGCCGCGAAGGTGCCGATGATCAGGGTGGCGACGGTGGTCACGCCGGCCACCACGACGCTGTTGAGCAGCGACCGCCAGAAGCCGACGTCCGGCCCGAACACGGCCTCGAAGTTCTCCGTCGAGAGCGGGCTCGGGAAGAAGGAGTTCTCACCCTGGTCGTTGGGCCGGCGGAACGCCGACACCACCATCCAGTAGAAGGGCGCGAGACAGTAGAGGACGATGACCAGGATGCCGAGGTTCAGCAGCCAGCGCCGGCCGGCGGGCGCGTTTCCGTTCGTGCTCACGCCTCCACCGCCTGTGCCTTGGCCCTGCGCTTCTTGGCGTCCTTGTCCCGCACTCTCGCCTCGCCGATGAGGTCAGCGCCGAGGATCTTGACGAACGTGTAGGCGACGATCGCGACGTAGAGGAACAGGATCGTCGCGTAGGCCGCGGCAGGCCCGTAGCGCACCTGGTTCGCGTCCTCGAAGGCCAACATGGACAGGGTCTCCACCGACTGCTTGCGTGGTCCGATGAGGACGTAGGGCAGGTCGAAGATGCGCAGCACGTCCATGACCCGGAACAGCATCGCGACCAGCAGGGCCGGCTTCACCAGCGGCAGCGTGATCCGCCAGAACGTGCGCCAGGTGCTGGCACCGTCCACCCTGGCCGCCTCGTAGACGTCGTTGGGGATCATCTGCAGACCGGCCAGCACGAGTAGCCCGACGAACGGCGCGGTCTTCCAGGTGTCCGCGATCAGCACCGCGATCTTGGCCTGGAAGCCGTCGGTGGTCCAGAGGATCTGGGTGTTCAGAATCTCGTTCGCGATGCCGTCCGCCTGGAAGATCCACTGCCACAGCAGCGCGGACATCGCGGTCGGCACCGCCCACGGCACCAGGATGCTGGCGCGCACCATGCCTCTTCCGCGCAGCGCGTGGTGCATCACCAGCGCCATCGCCACGCCGAGCACGACCTCGATCGCCACCCCGACCACGGTGAAGAACGTGGTGTTGAAGAAGGCGTTCCAGAACCGGTCGGCGACCTCGCCTGAGAACACCGCCGAGTAGTTGTCGATGCCGACGAACTTGTCGCCCTCGACGACGAACCCGCTCTCGTCGAGGCCCCCCTCCTTGCGGTAGAGCGACTCGCGGATGGCGGATACGAGTGGGTAGACGATCACCAGCGCCAGCACGACGAAGGTGGGCGAGAGCAGCCCCAGGGCGAGGCGCCCGTGGCGCTGTGGGCTGGTGGTTGCGTTCCCGCCGGCGGCGGGCGCTAGGGCAGGCGCGGTCACGACGATCTCCCGTTATGTGGTCGGGGGGAGGTCCGGCCGGGCGGCGTTTCGCGCCGCCCGGCCGAACACCTCGCCGTTATTCCGCGGTCAGCTCTTCGAGCTTGGTCTGGAGGTCCGACAGCGCCTGATCGACCGGCTTCACACCGGTCATCGCGCCGTACGCGGCCTCCTGCATGGCCGCCGTGACGTCGCCGTACTTGACGACCTTCGGCCGCGGCATCGCGTTGTCGATCGATGCCTTCAGCGTCGGCAGGTACGGGAACTTCTCCTTCAGGTCCGCCTCGTCGTACAGCGCCGACAGGGTCGGCGCCTGCGAGGTGGCGACCAGGTTGGACTTCTGCGCCTCCTCGCTCGAGAAGAACTTGATGAAGTCCAGCGCGGTCGCCTTGTTCGGGGCGAACGCCGAGATGGCGAAGTTGTGCCCGCCCAGCGTGGACACCCCAGGGCCGTCCTTGCCGGGCAGCGGGGCCACGTCGAACTTGCCGGCCACCGTCGACGAGCCGTCGGTGGCGTTGGCCAGCGCCCACTGGTAGGGCCACTGGCGGTGGAAGATCAGCTGGCCGTCCTGGAACGCGCGGCGGCCCTCCTCCTCCTTGTAGGTGATCGCGGCCTGCGGGAACTCACCCGAGTCCAGGCCGTTCACCAGGAAGTCGAGACCCTCCTTGGCCTCCGGCGAGTTCACCGTCGGCTTGCCGCTGTCGTCGACGATGGTGCCGCCCGCGGACTGCACGGCCTCGGAGAAGTTCACCGTGAGGCCCTCGTACTTGTCGAACTGGCCCGCGTAGCAGCCCATGCTCTTGGCCTCGGGAAGGGCCTTGACCTTGTCGCAGGCCGCCTTCATCTCGCCCCAGGTCTTGGGCGGCTCGGCGACGCCCGCCTTGGTCAGGAGGTCCTTGCGGTAGAACAGCATGCCGCCGTCGGAGTAGATCGGCACCGCGTACAGCTTGTCGCGGTACAACGCCGTGTCCACGGCCGGCTGCAGGAAATCGTCCAGCTTGAACTCGTCCTGCGGCAGCTCGACGACCCACCGGTTCGCGGCGAACTCGGCGGTCCAGATGACGTCGAGGTTCAGCACGCTGAACTCGTCGGACTCGACCTGGGCGTTCTGGATCATGCGGTTCCGCTGCTCGTCAGCGGCCTCCGGCAGCTCGGTGATCGTCACCTTCTCGTCGGGGTGCTCGGTGTTCCACTGGTCGATCAGCTTCTGCATGTTGCCCGACGTGTCCTTGCCGGTCGCGAACGTGATCGGTCCGCGACCCTCCAGCGCCGGCGCGGCCCCGCCACCACCGCCGCCGGTGTCGCCGCTCCCGCCGTCGTCACCGCACCCGGCCAGTACAACGGCCGCTACGGCAAGCAAGGCGGCAGTGCGCGCCCTTGCTCCAGCACTCATTTCTGTTACTCCTGTCGATCCGTGACTGCACCGCACCTTGCTATTTCCTGCCACGTGGAACAAGTGCACAGTCAAGGGCTACCTGAATGGGCGCATGAGGACACCACGGATCGGGCCACGGCCGGGCGAACTTCCGCCCCCGCGCGGGTCCACCGTTGAGTCATCCTCGACTCCCTACGCCGGTCCACATCGGACCCAGCATTCGATGCGACTGCCTAACCGACGGCACAATCTGCCACTTGATCGGTTAATGGCGGACGAGTCTGGACCAGCCCGAGCCTTGACGTCAAGCCCGACCCGACCGCATCCGACCGAAGGGAGGCCTGGTGGCCACCGAACAGCCCACAGGCAACAACCCCGACCTCATTCCGACACCCCCTCGTGGCTTTCCGCCACCGGTTCCGGCACCGCCGAACAGGCGTGGGACCGCGCTCAATCGCCGGAATCGTGGGTTTGGTCGTCGGTGGCGTGCTGGTAGGTGGCGCTTGGTTGCTATTCGGCAACGATGGTGCATCGTCCTCGCCGATTTCCGCGCCGGACCGGCTTTCCGATTACGTGAAGTACGGCAACGCCGACGTTTTCGCCGACAACGACAACGGCCGGGAGATCGCCGGGCGCCGCGAGGACTGGGACCGGCGCAGCTCGGAGCGACTCGCCGCGGCTCACGACGGCGCGGGCGCGTTCGTTCAGTCCTACACCGACCAGGAGGCCGAGAACACGTTCATGCTGGAGGTCGCGCGGGCGCCGGTCCCGTCGCCGCCGTACGTGCCCTACTCCGACCCGAAGGACCTCGGCATGGAGCGCCCGACCGAGGAGCTCCGCGAGTTCGACGAGGTGTCCTGCCTGATCCGCAACGACCCGAGCCAGAGCTACGTGACGACCTGCCTGCGCACCGACGACGACCTGACGGTCCAGGTCAGCCACGTGAGCGGCGACCTGCTCCAGGACGCCCCCGCAGTGGCCGACCTGGTCGACGCGGCCTGGCAGGAGCTGGCCTAGCCGTCACGTGCGGCGCGGTCCGATGCCCTGAACGACGCGCACGGGACGTTGAACGTCCCGTACGCGTCGTTCAGGGCATGTCGAAGCGGGCGATGGCGCGCTCGTCGAGGCTGCCCAGGTAGACCGTGCCGGCCACCTCGCGCACACCCGTGACCATGTGGAAGTCGGGGCTCGTGCCGTGGAAGTCGTGCACCGTCTCGCCCGTCGCGAAGTCGACCGCGCGGGCCCAGACCACCCGCTTCTCCTTGGGCTGCAACGCGTCGGGCAGCGCCCAGACGGCCTTGCGCAAAGCCGGGTGCAGCCGGCTGGAGATGTCGAGCGCGAGCACCCGCGGGCTCGCCATGGCGATCCAGATGAGGCCGTCGGAGCCGGTGGCGATGTTGTCCGGGAAGCCGGGCAGCCCGGCGACGAGCACCTCGCGCCGGCCTTGCCGGTCACCGGTCAGGTGGACCTTGTCCAGCTGGTACAGGCCGGTCTGCGCCACGACCACGGCCGACTCGTCGGTGGCGAGCGCGACGCCGTTGGCGAAGTGCAGGCCCTCGAGCAGGGTCTCGACCGAGCCGTCCGGGTCGCGGCGCAGCAGCCTGCCGGTGCCGCGGTGCTCGAGCAGGTCGGCCTTCCAGTACCGCAGGTCGAAGCGGCTGGTGGAGTCGGTGAAGTAGACGGTGCCGTCCGCGGCGACCGCGGCGTTGTTGCAGACCCGCAGGTCAGGCCCGCTCTCGACGAGCACCTCGAGGTCGCCGCTGACCCGCTCGACCAGCAGCAGGCCACGGTCCGAGTCGCACACGAGCAGCCGCCCGTCGGGGTAGGCCTCGATGCCCAACGGCCGCCCGCCGGTGTCGGCGATGGTGTCGAGCCGCCGCCCGTCCTGGGTGAGCCGCAGGATCCGCCCGTCGTCGACGCCGGTGAACACGTTGCCCTTGTCGACGAGGACGTCCTCGGTGCCGAACCCGTTGACCTGCACCACGGTCAGCGGCGGCAGCGTGCCCTTGGTGGGTCTGCCCGCCACCTTGGGCGGCTGCCACACGACCGGCTCGATTCGGGGACGACGCATACCCACTGCCTACCAGGATTCGGCCGCGCGTGCCGAGGTTCACGGGCTCGGGTCGCAGACGGCCCGGCCGTACCGGCCGAGTGCGGCCCGCAGCTCACGCGTCTCGCGGAGGCGCGCGGGCCCCGCGCCGCTCGTGCCCGACCGGGAACACCCGGAAAACCCCGGAAACACCGTGACCGAGCCGGCCGAGCACCGGGTACTCGCCTGTCCGCACCGGGTCCTCGGTCCGCGGGGACCGCACCGGCCGCACCCTACCTGTCCGGTCACCGGTAGCTGAGCAGTTCGCGGCGGTCGCCCTCGAAATGGCCGAGCTCGTTGAACGACAGCAGGCTCACCCCGGACCGGCCGCGCACGAGCTTGGTGATGCCGGCGTTGGCCATCGTCCGGTTGAGCGCCAGGTAGCCCGACGGCGGCGTGTTCAGCAGCCGCGCGCACACCGCGCTGATCACCCCGGCCGAGGTGAACACCAGCGCGCTCCCACCCCGCGGCAGGTCGTCGAACACCTCGTCGACCGCGGCCACCGTGCCGCCGGCGAACTCCGCCCAGGTGCCGCTGACCCCGGCGGTCGAACCGCCCTCGAGCCACCCCCGCAGCGCCTCGTCCAGCAGCTCCTGGAACCGCCGGGCCGAGGCGGCCCGGTCCGACGGGTCCGCCGCCTGACCCTGCGGCACGAGCCCGAGGTGGTCGTACTCGTTCCACCGCGGGTCCTGGCGCACCGGCAGGTCGAGCCCGGCCGCGGGCAGGCACGCCGCGGCGGTGGCGAGCTGGCGGCGCAGCGTCCCGGCCCACACCGCGTGCACCGGCACCTCGCGGCGGCGCAGCTCGTCGCCGAGAACCTTCGACTGGAGCTCGCCGGTGGGCGAGAGCACGTCGTAGTCGGCGGTGCCGAACGAGGCCTGGCCGTGCCGCAGCAGGTAGACCGCGCCCATGTCAGCCGGCCCTCACGTCACGCCATCGCCGTGCGGCAGCGGGCGTCGAGGTACTCGATGAACCGGCCGAAGTGCTGGAACGCCGGGTTGTGCGTCTGTCCTTTTTGGAACCGGTAGTAGATCTGCTGCATGATCACCGCGAGCCGGAACTGGCCGAACACCTCGTAGAACGTCCAGTTGTCCGCGGACAGGCCCATCCGCTCGCAGTAGTGGTCGACGAGCTCGCGCCTGGTCGGCATGCCCGGCAGGTGCGACGGCTGCCGGCGCAGCAGCTGCGCCACCTCGTCGTCGTCGGCCTGGATCCAGTACGCGACGCTGCCGGCGAGGTCCATCAGCGGGTCGCCGAGCGTGGCCATCTCCCAGTCGAGCACGCCGGTGACCTCGAGCGTGCCCGGCGCGTCCAGCACGACGTTGTCGAAGCGGAAGTCGTTGTGTATCACGCAGATCTGCACGTCGCCTGGCTGGTTGGCAGCCAGCCACGCCATGACCTCCTCGGCGTCCGGCACGTCCGGGGTACGGGCCTTGCGGTAGCGGTCGGTCCAGCCGGCCACCTGCCGCTCGACGTAGCCCGCGCCCTTGCCGAGGTCGGCGAGGCCCGCGGCCTCGGCGTCGACCTGGTGCAGCTCGATCAGCCGGTCGAACACCCGCAGCGCGAGCGCGCGCGCGTCCGTTTCGGACAGTGAGATGCCGTCGGGCAGGTCGCCACGCAGGATGATGCCCTCGATCCGCTCCATCACGTAGAAGTCCGAGCCGAGCACCGACGGGTCGGTGCACAGTGCCAGCACGTTCGGCACGTACGGGTAGACCGGCCGCAGCTGCCGCTGCACGCGGAACTCGCGCCGCATGTCGTGCGCGGACTTGGCCTTCTGCCCGGCCGGCGGGCGGCGCAGGATCAGCTCGCGGTCCGCGAAGCGCAGCAGGTAGGTGAGGTTCGACGCGCCGCCGGGATACTGCCGCACCTCGCGCAGCTCGCCCACTCCGTCCATCGAGGACCTGAGCCACGCGAGGACCGCGTCGGTGTCGAACGCGTCCTCCGCGCGCAGCTCCCCCGGCTGGTCCCGCAGGGTCGTCATGAACCCTCCCGTTCCAAGCTGGACCGAAGTCGTGACCAGTACGTGCGCACCTGGCCGTCGACGAGCCGGGGCTGGAGCCGCTTCATCCGCGCGGAGCGCCGTCCGTCCGGGTGGGTCAGCACCAGGAAACGCTTGCGGGCCACCGCATCGACCACCTGCTTGGCGACGTCCTCCGCGGTGACCTTCGACGAGCGCATCAGCTTGTCCATCAGCACCGCGAGCCCGGGGTCGGGGCTGCGCAGCCGGTCGCCGAGGTTGGTGCGGAAGTACGCCGGGCAGACCACCGTGGTGAGCACGCCGTAGGGCTCGAGCTCGTAGCGCAGCGTCTCGGACAGCGAGATCACCCCCGCCTTGGTGACGTTGTAGGAGCTCATCGCGGGCAGGTTCATGATCCCGGCGAGCGAGGCGACGTTCACGATGTGCCCGGCGTGCTGCTCCTTGAACAGCGGCACGAACGTGCGGCAGCCGCGCACCACGCCCTTGAGGTTGATCTCCCAGATCCAGTCCCAGTCCTCGATGCTGATCCGCTCGAACCGCCCGCCCGCGCCCACGCCGGCGTTGTTGACGAGCACGTCGAGCCCGCCCCAGTCCTCCCGGCACCTGTCGAGCGCGGCCTGCCAGCCCTCGTCGGTGGTGACGTCGAGAGTGAGCGGAACCTGGCCCAGCTCCTTGGCGACCGCCTCCGCGGCGCCCGCGTCCACATCGGACACCAACACCTGGGCGCCGCCGCCCGCGTAGCGCGTCGCGATCGCCTTGCCCAGCCCGGACCCCGCGCCGGTGACGAGCACCCTCACCTGGACTCCTGGACGTAGGGGGCGAGCTCGAAGCGGGCCACGAGGTTGAGATGCACCTCGTCGGGACCGTCTGCGAGCCGCAGCGACCGGGCACCCGCGTAGGCGGCGGCCAGCGGGAAGTCCTCGGACACGCCGGCGCCGCCGTGCAGCTGGATGGCCATGTCGATCACATCGAGGGCCATGGCCGGCACCGCGACCTTGATCTGCGACACCTCGCTGCGCGCGCCGGCAAGGCCCTCGGTGTCCAGGAGCCACGCGGTGTGCAGGACGAGCAGCCGCGCCTGGTTGATGGCGATGCGTGCCTTGGCGATCCGCTCCCGGTTGCCGCCGAGGTTGGCGAGCGGCTTGCCGAACGCGACCCGCTCGGTCGACCGCGCGCAGGCCAGCTCCAGCGCCCGCTCGGCGAGGCCGATCAGGCGCATGCAGTGGTGGATGCGCCCCGGCCCGAGCCGGCCCTGGGCGATCTCGAAGCCGCGGCCCGGCCCGGCGATCACCGCGGACAGCGGCAGCCGCACGTCGGTGAAGGTGACCTCGCCGTGGCCGTAGGGCTCGTCGTGGTGGCCGAACACCGACAGCATCCGCTCCACCTTGACGCCGTCCGTGTCGAGCGGGACCAGGACCATCGAGTGCCGCTGGTGGCGCTGTGCCTCCGGGTCGGTGAGCCCCATGAAGATCACGAAGCCGCAGTTGGGGTGGCCGACGCCGGAGCTCCACCACTTCCGGCCGTTCAGGACGATCTCGTCGCCGTCGACGGTCGCGGTGGCGGCCATGTTGGTGGCGTCGGAGGAGGCGACCCCCGGCTCGGTCATGCAGAAGGCGGAGCGGATCTCCCCGCGCAGCAACCGCGCGAGCCACCGCTTCTGCTGCTCCTCGCTGCCGTACTGCACCAGCACCTCGGCGTTGCCGGTGTCCGGCGCGTTGCAGTTGAAGATCTCCGGCGCGAGTGCCGAGCGGCCCATCTGCTCGGCGAGCGGCGCGTACTCGGCGTTGGACAGCCCGGCGCCGCCATGTGCCTCCGACGGCAGGAAGAGGTTCCACAGCCCCTGCCCGCGAGCCTTGGCCTTGAGCTCGTCGACCACGGGGAGGACGACCCACGGGTCCTTGCTGGCCCGCAGGGTGCGGTGGTAGTCGGCCTCGACCGGCTCGATCTCCGCACGGATGAAGTCGCTGACACGCCGCAGGTAGTCGGCCGCCTTGGCCGAGTGCGAGAAGTCCACAGCTCAGCACCATAGGCGGAAAACGCCGCTTCCGGGTCGGTGGAACCACCAGGAAGCGGCGTTTTCAGCCGTTGGTCAACTCACGCGCCCGTGTAGAGCAGCAGGTTCGGCGTGCCCGCGCTCGGGTTGGTGACCTTGTCCGGGGTGGCGGCCGCGGTCAGGCCCGCCGCCACGTCGTCCGGGGTGGCCGTCGGGTTGGCCGACAGGAACAGCGCGGCGGCACCGGCCACGTGCGGCGTCGCCATCGACGTGCCGCTGATCGTGTTGGTGGCACCGTCGTTCCAGGCCGAGGTGATGTCCACGCCCGGGGCGTAGATGTCGACGACCGAGCCGAAGTTGGAGAAGTAGGCCTGGCCGTCGGCGTCGTCCGACGCCGCGACGGTGATCGCCTCGGTGACGCGGGCCGGCGAGAAGCCGGACGCGTCCGCGGAGGAGTTGCCGGCCGCGATGGCGAAGGTGACGCCGGAGGAGATCGCGCCGCGGGTGGCCTCGTCCAGCACGTCGTCCGCGCCGCCGCCCAGGCTCATGTTGGCCACCGACGGGCCGCTGTGGTTCTGCGCGACCCAGTCGATGCCGGCCACGACCTGCTCGGTCGTGCCGGAGCCGCTGTCGTCGAGCACGCGGACCGCGACGATGTTCGCGCCCTTGGCGACGCCGTACTCGGCGCCCGCGATGGTGCCGGCCACGTGGGTGCCGTGGCCGTAGCCGTCCTGCGGGTCGTTGTCGCCGTCGATGGCGTCGTAGCCACCGGTCGCCCGGCCCTCGAAGGTCGGGTGGTCCATCATGACGCCGGTGTCGATGACGTAGACGTTCACGCCGTCGCCCTTGCCGGCGTAGGTGTAGGAGCTGTCCAGCGGCAGGTCGCGCTGGTCGATGCGGTCCAGCCCCCACGACGGCGGGTTGGGCTGGGTGTCCGTCACGTGGAACTTCTGGCTCTGCTGCACGTAGGCGACCGAGCTGTCGGCCGCGAGTTGCTTGGCCTGCGCCTCCGTGGCGGAGATCGAGAAGCCGTGCAGTGCGGTCGTGTACTTGTGGCCCACCTGGGCGCCGTACCGCGTGGCGAGGCCGTCCGCCTGCGCCGATACCGCACTCTTGGCGGTCGTGGCGCCGTCCTTGAGCACCACGATGTAGCTGTCGGGCACCGCGTTCGCGGTGTCCGCCAGCCGGATCTGGCCTTCTTGCGCCTGTGCGGGCATCGCGACGACCGCGGTGACGACCGCCACCGCTGCCGCGAACCCCGCGCCGGCCAACAGCCGGCCCCGACTCATGCGCGTCATGACAAATTGACCCTTTCTGTCCCCGACCAATGTGCACAGCGGCGTAGCAATTAGTGCCCCGTGAATATCCACACGCCGCTGCCCACCAGTTATGCAACAGCCGGAAACAAATTCGAGCAATGCTTGCCACTTGCCACTACGGGCCCGAACGGCGTAGTCACGCTGGGCCGTTCGGCGCAGCCCGCCGACCATCCACACAGGTCGCTCGCGGCACTTCTACCAGCGGAAACAACGCTGAGTGCGGACCCGGTCACGCCGGCTCGAACATGCCGACCCATGCTCCCACATCGCGAAATCAGCAATTATCGACACCAATTCCCGACCATTGAAGCTTGCGCGGAATTCGTCGACGTGATACGGATGTCAGCCCAATTCGGCCAGTTTGTCCCGCAATAGCTTTCCGGTGGCGTTGCGTGGCAGCTCGTCGAGGAACACCACGTCGCGCGGCACCTTGAACCGGGCCAGGTTCGCCCGCACATACGCGCGGATCTCGTCGGCGTCGAGCGTGGCGCCCGATCGGGGCACGAGGTAGGCCTTGAGCCGCTGGCCGAACTCGTCGTCTGGCACCCCGACCACCGCGGCCTCCACCACACCGCCGTGCTCGAGCAGCAGGTTCTCGATCTCGCCGGGGAACACGTTCTCCCCACCCGAGACGATCATGTCGTCGTCCCGGCCGTCGATGAACAGCCGCCCGTCCTCGTCGAAGTGGCCGACGTCGCCGGTGGAGAGCAAGCCGTCGATCACGTCCTTGTGCCGCCCGTCGGTGTAGCCCTCGAAGGACAGGATGCTGCCGACGAAGACCCGGCCGACCTCGCCCGGCGCGGTGACCCGCCTGCCGTCGGCGTCGTAGAGCGCGACCCGGCACCCGACCGGCGCGCGGCCGACCGTGCCCGGTGCCTCGCGCCAGTCCTGCGGTGTCGCGACCGTGGCGACCGCGACCTCGGTGGAGCCGTACAGGTTGTGCACGACCTCGCCGAACGCCTCGGTGGCCCGGTTGCCGAGCTCGGGCGGCAGCGACGAGCCCGCGCAGAAGACGATCCGCAGCGACGAGGTGTCGTAGCGCTCGAGCACCTCCGGGCCCAGGTCGAGGATGCGCCGCAGCATCGTCGGCACGAGCACGAGCGCGGTGGCCCGGTTGTCCTGGACCGCGCCCAGCGTCTGCTCGGGGTCGAACCTGCGGCGCAGCACGACCGTCGAGCCGAGCGCGAAGGACAGCAGGAACTGGGACAGGCCGGTGCCGTGGAACAGCGGCGCGGCGAGCATCGTGCACTCGCCGACCCGCAGCGGGATGCGGTCGAGGAACTGGGCGGCGGCCAGTGGCGACTTCACCGTGCGCGGCGCGCCCTTCGGGGTGCCGGTGGTGCCGCTGGTGAGCAGCACCAGGCCGCCGGGCTCGCGAGGAACGGCGACCGGACGGTCGTCGCTGCTGGTGATCAGCTCGTCCAGGGTCGGGTGCGCGGGCTTCGAGCCTTCCGGCACCCAGGCGAGGAAGCGGGGCAGGTCGTCGTCGAGCGCGTCGACGAGGTCGGTGAACTCCTCGTCGTAGACGAGCGCGGAGACCTTCTCGCGCTTGGCGACGTCGATGAGCTGGGGCTTGGCGAAGCCGGTGTTCAGCAGCAGCAGCCTGGCGCCGAGCTTGCCGGCGGCGACCATCGTGTCGACCGCCCCGCGGTGGTCACGCGCGAGCAGCGCGATGACCGAGTCGGCGGTGAGGCCCTTGGCTGCGAAGGCTCTGGCGAGCGCGTTGGAGCGGGTGTCGAGCTGGTGGTAGGTGAGCGGGCCGAGGTCGTCGACGAGGCCGATGGCCCGGTGGTCCCGGTTGGCGGCGACCTGCGCGGCGCCCGCGATCGGGCCGAGCTGGCGCAGGATGAACAGCGCGCGCAGGGCCCGGTCCGGGCGGGCCAGCGGCACGAGGCCGGACCGGCGGATCACGTCGAGACCGCGCACCATGGTCGGCACCTGCGCGGCGGCTTCCCTCACCCGAGCCAACAAGCCGGACCTCCTTGTCGCGTGCCCCGACCCGAACCTACTTGCTGGTTAACTAACGGTCCACCGCGGAACTGTCGGTGGCCGGGCGCAGAATGCTGGACATGCAGGTCGTGGTGGTGCCGGAGGACGACGGCGCCGGTCGGGTGCGGGTGCTCCCGGACGGTGCCGACCCCGGCGCGCCCGAGAAGGTCGACGACCTGGCTGGGTGGATGGCGGCCACCGAGGCCGCACGCGCGCCGCGCTGGGTGCTGCCGTCGGCCGAGGCGCTGTATCCCGACCTGCTCGAGGCCGGCGTGCGGTTGTCCCGCTGTCACGATCTCTACCTCACCGAGGGCATCCTGCTGGCGTTCGCGGGCCTGCCCGGCCGGCCGCGCAACCTCGCCGCCGCATGGGCCCGCATGCACGACCTGCCCGAGCCCGACGACCCGCCGCCGGTGTCGCGCACCGAGCAGCCCGCGCTGTTCGAGGCCGACCGCGGGCCGCTGCCGGCCGGCGCCGATCCGCTGGACGCGGCCGTCGCGGTGCACACCCACCAGCAGCGGCAGATCGACGAGACGCCCCAGCCCGAGCGATTACGGCTCCTGGTCGCGGCCGAGTCAGCCGGTGCGCTGGCGGCCGCCGAGATGCGCCACCACGGCCTGCCGTGGCGGACGGACGTGCACCTAGCACTGCTCGCCGAGATGTTGGGGCCACGGCCCACGTCCGGCGCCCGCCCGAAGGTGCTCGCCGGGCTGGCCGAGGAGATCACCGGGGCGTTCGGGCTCGTCGGCGCACCGGAGTCGCGCCAGGTCAACCCGGACAACCCGGCCAGCGTGGTCCGTGCCTTCGCCCGGGCGGGCATCGACGTGCCGTCCAGCCGCGCGCACGTGTTGAAGGAGGTCGACCATCCCGCGGTGGAGCCGCTGCTGCGGTACAAGGAGCTCGCGCGCCTGTGGGTCGCCAACGGCTGGTCGTGGCTGGATTCCTGGGTGCACGGCGGCCGGTTCCGCCCGGAGTACGTGGTGGGCGGTGTGGTGTCCGGCCGCTGGGCCACCCGGGGCGGGGCCGCGCTGCAGCTGCCGCGTGCCCTGCGCACGGCCGTCCGCGCCGACCCGGGTTGGAAGCTCGTGGTGGCCGACGCCTCCCAGCTGGAGCCCCGGGTGCTCGGCGCGCTGTCCGGGGACAACCGGTTCGCGGAGGTCTCGGCGGCCACGGACCTGTACACCACGATCGCCGCGGACACCTTCGACGGCAACCGCGACCACGCGAAGCGGGCCATGCTGTCGGCGATGTACGGCGGCACGGCCGGGGGTGCCGGGCCGTTGCTGGCGCAGCTGCGGAAGCGCTTCCCGCAGGCGGTGGACTACGTGGAGCAGGCGGCCCGCGCCGGCGAGGAGGGCCGGATGGTGCGCTCGCGCCTGGGCCGCACCAGCCCGCCGCCGAGCGAGTCCTGGCGCGCGCTGATGGGGTCGGCCGATCCCGGTACGGAACAGCGCTCGCGCGAGGCGGCCCGCAACTGGGGCCGCTTCACCCGCAACTTCGTGGTCCAGGCGAGCGCCGCGGACTGGGCGCTCACCGTGCTGGCCACGCTGCGCCGCCGCCTTGCCGGCACGGAGGCCCAGCTGGTCTTCTTCCAGCACGACGAGGTCCTGGTCCATTGCCCCGAACCCATCGCGGCCGAGGTCGCCACCGAGGTGTCGGCGTCTGCCGACGAGGCGAGCCACCTGGTCTTCCCCGACACCCCGGTGCGCTTCCCGTTGCAGGCGGCCGTGGTCGACTGCTACGCCGACGCGAAGTAGCTCAAACCCGCGAAGGCCACCCCCTCAGGCGCGGCGCAGGGTGTCGCCGGTCAGCTCGGCCGGTGTGCGGTGGCCGGACAGGCCCAGGGTCAGGTCCAGGTCGGCCAGCAGGCTGCGCACGGCGTGCCGCACGCCGTCCTGGCCTCCCAGCGCCAACCCGTACACGAATGGCCGCCCGATGAGCACGGCGTGCGCCCCGAGGGCCAGCGCCTTGACGATGTCGGCGCCCGTGCGGATCCCGGAGTCGAACAGCACCGACATGCGGTCCCCGACGGCGGCGGCGATCTCCGGCAGCACGTCCAGCGACGCGACCGCCCCGTCGACCTGCCGGCCGCCGTGGTTGGAGACGACGATGCCGTCCATCCCGGCGTCGCCCGCCCGGCGCGCGTCGTCGACGTGCTGGATGCCCTTGAGGACGATCGGGCCGTCCCAGTGCTCGCGCAGGAACGGCAGCTGGTCCCAGCGCTTGTCGGTGCCGGTGAACATCGGGATCCAGTGCAGGATCGCGGCGGGCTGGTCCTCCTCAGGCGACTTCTCCAGGCCCGCGCGGAACGCCGGGTCGGAGAACGGGATCGCGGTGCCGATGCCGCGGACGAACGGCAGGTACGCCTGGTCGAGATCGGTGGTGCGCCAGGCCAGCGTCCACGCGTCCAGCGTCAGCACGAGCGTGGTGAACCCGGCCGCCTTCGCGCGCGACAGGATGCTGATCGTCACGTCGTTGTCGTTGGGCCAGTAAAGCTGGAACCACCGCGGACCGTCCCCATTGGACTCCGCGACCTCCTCGAGCGGGTACGACGACGCGGTCGAGAGGATCATCGGCACGCCCAGCTCCGCCGCGGCCCGCGCGGTGGCCAGCTCCCCCTCCGGATGCACGATCGACTGCACGCCGACCGGCGCGAGCAGCACCGGCGCCGGCATGCTCGTGCCGAGCACGGTGGTGGAGAGATCCCGCCTGGTCGCGTCCGACAGCATCCGCGGGACGATCCGCCACCGGTCGAACGCCTCCCGGTTGGCCCGGACCGTCGCCCCCGACCCGGCCCCACCGGCGACATACCCGAACGGCCCCGACTCGAGCTTCCCCCGCGCGGCATCCTCGAGCCCGGTGCCGTCCGTGGTGAACATCGGCACCTGGTCGCCGAGTCCTTGCAGGTAGATCTCGTTCTGGTAGCTGCCGAACATCGTCATGTCGCGAGTCTCTCGCGATCGAGGGCCGCGGTCAGCCCCGGGGTCCGTGCGGCGGCCCGCCCTGCGGACCGAACTGCTGCGGCGCACCCTGCGGGGCCGGGCGCGGCGGGAAACCTTGCGGCGGCCCCTGCGGGCCCTGCGGTGCGAAACCCTGTGGCGGCGGGCCGAACTGCTGCGGGCCCGCCGGCGGCTGGCCGAACGCCTGCGGCGGCTGGCCGTACTGCGGGGGGCCGGCCGGCGCGGGCTGCTCCGGCTCCTCCTTGGTCACCAACACCTTGACGAGCAGCACCACCGCGCCGACGCCGCCGATGGCGAGGCCGAGGCCGGGCTGCATGGGCTCCGACCACATCAGGAGCTTGAACTGCACCGAGGTGAAGTGCAGCAACGCGGAACCGAAACCGAAGATGGCGAGAACTGCGCCTAACCGATACACGATCGCCCCCTTGACACACGTGGATAGCTGGTACCGCAAACGACGCACGCGAGCCCGAACCGGTTCCCTGTCCGCGGTGCGAGCACGTTAGCGACTGCCGGCCCAGACCCGCCAGAGTCCGTACCAACTGTTCGCAACTGCGACCGCCGCGCACCCGACCGACCCCACGAGTACCAGGCCGGGCGCGGATCCCAATGCCAGCAACACATTCCACACGATGAGCAACAGCACGGACACCCCGAGCAACACCGCCGACCCGGCGATCAACGGCTCCCGCTTGGACAATTCAGGCAAAGGCACCCGCGCCGCCGGGGGCAGGCCCAGCCAGCCGCGCCAGGACAGTGTCCCGACGAACACCACCACGCCCAGCCCGAACCACACCAGCAGCCCGCTCGGCGACGGCAACCCGGCCACCAGCAACACGACCGTGCCGACCGCCTGCCACACCGAGGCCCGGCGCACCGCCAGGAACAGGCACACCCGCTCGATCCGGCCGAACCGCGGCGCCGCGCGGGTCCGCACCGGACGCCCGCGCCGCTCCGGGTGCTCCGGGTGCCGCCGGACCAGCCGGTCGATCTTCGCCACGATGTCGTCGTTGGCGGGGTCCAGCCGCAGTGCCGCCCGGTACGCGCTCTCGGCCGCCGGCCAGTCGTGCGTCGCGACCGTCGCGTCGCCGAGCACCTCGTGGACCCGCGGCTGGTCCGGCGCGAGCGCGACCGCCGCCCGCGCGGCTTTGACCGCGGCCGCGGGCGCGTCGTGCGTGAGTGCCTCGGCCAGCGTCACGTGGCAGCGCCAGTCCGCGGCGTCCCGACGCACCGCCTCCCGCGCGGACACCACCGCCTCGCCGTACCGGCCCAGCTCGACCAGCGCGAGGCTCGCCAGCCGGTGCGCCCAGGACCGTTCGCCCAGCGCCATCGCCCGCTTCGCCGCCGCCAGCGACTCGCCCGGCTCGCCCGCGTCCAGCTGCGCGGCGGCCAGCCGGCACCACGCCGCGGAGTGCTCGGGGAACAGCTCCAGCGCGGGCCGCAGCATCGCGATCGCCGACTCCGGCCGGCCCTCCGCGGTCAGGTGAGCGGCACGGACCAGCACCGTGTCGATCGAGCCGATCTGCTCCGCCATCCGCCCTCCCACCGGCCCTACCCGACGAGGCTCGCCAGGTCCCCGTCGGCGAGCTTCGCCTTGTCCACTCGGACCTGGCCGTCCACGAGCGCGTCGCCGTCGTCCCACAGGTTCACGTTCATCGCCGCCCGCACCGCGCCGTCCCGCAGCCAGAACGCGGTGAACTCCCGGCCGTCGAGGTCACCGCGGACCACCAGCTCGTCGGCGAACGGGTCGGCGAGCCCGCGGAACTCCATGCCGAGGTCGTATTGGTCGGAGAAGAAGTACGGGCTCGCCGGGTACGGCTCCGACCCGCCGGCCAGGTTGCCGGCCACGTGCGCACCCTGGTCCTTCGCGTACGCCCAGTGCTCGACGCGTACCCGGTGGCCGTGGCGCGGGTGGAAGTGCGCGGGGATGTCGCCCGCGGCGCCGCGCCGACCGCGACCAGCACGACGTCCGCCGGCAGCTCGGTGCCGTCGGCCAGCCGCACGCCGCTGACCTGGCCGGTACCGGCGAAGGCGGCCACCCCGACGCCCAGCTTCCAGGTGACGCAGCCGATCCACCCGGCGCCGACGATCACCACCCGGCGGCCCTCGGTGACCTCCGCACGCAATGCCCGCGAGTCGTCCAGCGTGCGGAGCGTCCGCAGGCCCGCGAGGTCCCCTTGGACAGCGCGGGCAGCTCGTAAGGGCGATGCGCCTCCTGGCCCAACAGCAGCACCTGTCCGGAGTAACCCTTGCCCCGCAACGCACCCGCGGCCGTGGCACCGGCGAGCCCGGTCCCGACGATCACGATGCGACGACGGTCGGCCATAGCGGGTCAAGCCTTTCGAGAAATTGACGAAACAACGTCACGCTCGTGACCTACCGACGTCATTGTGGTGAACGTCGCCAGCAGGCGAGGCAGCACCCGCAACGGCCGGAGGACAGGAAAGTGGGCAACCACAAGGAATGGCAGATCGTGTGTCGCGACGTGGCCGGCCGGCGGCGCGACCTCACGGTGTTCGTCCGGCAGGGACGTGTGGTGCTCGTGGCGCCGCCGGGCGAGACGGCCGTGCTGGCGCCCCTCGACGTCGGCCGGCTGCGGGCCGCGCTGCGCGACGCAGTTCTGGACGCGTCCAAGGACGAATAGCATCACACCCCCGGCCAGGAATGCACCGGCTCGTTGGTGTGCATGTGGGCGGCGTAGCGGCGGGTCATCTCGCGCAGCGCCTGCTCGCGGTTCACCGACGTGGTCTGCTCCAGCGCGTGCACCGTGTCCACCTGCCAGGTCGACCCGTTGCGCCCGCTGATGCAGCGCTGCTCGATGACGCCGAGCAGCCGGTCCCGGTCCGCCGCGGTCACCCCCCACGTGTCCAGCCCGTCGTGTGCCAGGGGCAACAGCCTACGCAGCACCAGCTCGGTCACCGGGACCTCCCCGATCCCCGGCCAGTACACCCGCGAGCCGATGCCGTCCCTGGCCGCCGAGTGGAAGTTCTCCTCCGCCGCCGAGAACGACATCTGGCTCCACAGTGGACGCTCTTGGTCGGCCAGGGCGCGGACCAGCCCGAAGTAGAGCGCGGCGTTGGCCATCACGTCCACCACGGTCGGCCCCGCCGGCAGCACCCGGTTCTCCACCCGCAGGTGCGGCCGGCCGTCCACCACGTCGTAGATCGGCCGGTTCCAGCGGTAGATCGTCCCGTTGTGCAGGCGCAGCTCGCTCAGCTGCGGGGTCTCGCCGCGGGCCAGCACCTCGGCCGGGTCCTCGTCGTCGCACAGCGGCAGCAGCGCCGGGTAGTAGCGGACGTTCTCCTCGAACAGGTCGAAGATCGAGGTGATCCACCGGTCGCCGAACCACACCCGCGGCCGCACGCCCTGGGCCTTCAGCTCGTCCGGCCGGGTGTCCGTGGCCTGCTCGAACAGCGCGATCCGGCTCTCCGCCCACAGCTGCTTGCCGTACAGGTACGGGGAGTTCGCTCCGAGCGCCACCTGCACGCCGGCGATCACCTGGCTCGCGTTCCAGAACTGCGCGAACGTCTCCGGGGCGACCTGCAGGTGGTACTGCACGCTCGTGCAGGCGCTCTCCGGCGCGATCGTGTCGGCCTGGGTGACGAGCCGCTCCCGACCGGAGATGTTGATCTCGAGATCCTCGCCCCGCGCAGCGAAGATCTGCTCGTCGAGGAGCTTGTAGCGCTGGTTCGCGGACAGCGTGTCTGCGCTCATGTGCTGGTCGTGCAGCGTCGGCAGGATGCCGATCATCACGATGTGCGAGTCGACCGAGTTGGCCTTGTGCTCGGCGGCGTTGAGGCTCGCCCGCATGCCGTCCTCGAACCTGGTCAGCCCGTCCGGGCCGAGCTCGTAGGGTGGCAGGTTGATCTCGATGTTGAACCGGCCCAGCTCGGTCTGGAACGCAGGATCGGCGATCGCGTCGAGCACGTCGGCGTTGCGCATCGCCGGGTCGCCCGCCTCGTCGACCAGGTTCAGCTCGACCTCGAGACCCGACATCGGGCGGTCGGTGTCGAACCGGGACTCGGCCAGCATCTGCGCGAACACGTCGAGGCACTGGCGGACCTTCTGCCGGAACCGCTGCCGGTCCGCGCGGGTGAACTCGGTCCGCTCGACATCCTTGCCCATCGGCCTCGCCTCCGGTCCGGAACAGCGTGCGCTCGGTGCCGGTACCCGCAAGCTCCGAGATCCAAACAGGGTACCGGGCTAAGCTGCCTCGGGTGACGGACAACCTGGTGTGGATCGACTGCGAGATGACGGGGCTCGACCTGGGCAAGGACGCCCTCATCGAGATCGCCGTCCTCGTCACCGACTCCGAGCTGAACATCCTCGACGACGGCGTCGACGTGGTGATCCACGCGGAGGACTCGGTCCTCGACGCGATGCCCGACGTCGTACGGGACATGCACGCGAACTCCGGGCTCACCGACCAGGTGCGAGCCTCGACCGTCACACTCGCCGAGGCGGAGAAGCAGGTGCTCGACTACGTGCGCCGGCACATCCCCGACGCGCGCACCGCGCCGCTGTGCGGCAACTCCATCGCCACCGACCGTGGCTTCATCGCCCGCGACATGCCGGCACTGGACGCGCACCTGCACTACCGGATGGTCGACGTGTCGTCGATCAAGGAGCTGTGCCGGCGCTGGTACCCGCGGATCTACTACGCGCAGCCGGACAAGGGCCTGGCGCACCGCGCCCTCGCGGACATCCGCGAGTCGATCCGGGAGCTCATCTACTACCGCGGCACCGCGTTCGTGCCGGCCCCCGGGCCCAGCAGCGAGCAGGCCAAAACCGTCGCGGACGCCGTGCTGGGGGCCGACCGGCCGCCGGAACCGTAACCGAGTACCGAGCCCCTCCAACGGCACGTTACGATATGTCCGCCGCGCCTTCGGCGTGGCAATGGTGGGTGTAGCTCAGCTGGTAGAGCACCTGGTTGTGGTCCAGGATGTCGCGGGTTCAAGTCCCGTCACTCACCCTTTGGGAGAGGTGTGTTCGGTGGCCCTCCTGGGCCGCCTTCCCTCTCTGCGGGTTTCGTCATCGACTCTGGGGGCCGAGCCCCCAGACCCCCACGGTGCGAGCTCCTCTCGACCCGGCCTGGTTCCGCTTCGCATCCACCAGCTCGCCTCGCTTCGCCTCGCTCGCGAGTCACCCGGTCCGGACTCGCTAGTCCTCCGGTTCGGACCCGCGAGTTCTACGGTCCGGACTCGCTAGTCCTCCGGTCCGGGGTGAGCGTGGGTTAGCGGTGGCCGCCTTTGGTCCACTCGGGCCATGGGATCTGCCAGTCGCCCAGACCGTCCCAGGACTCCAGGCGCGGGCCGCCGCTGTGCTGGACCACGACCACGTCGCCCTTGTTGGAGATGCTCTGCATCCACGCGGCGTTCTCGGTGGACATGTTGATGCAGCCGTGGCTCACGTTGCGATGGCCCTGATCGCCCACCGACCACGGGGCCGAGTGGTAGAAGATCCCGCTGTTCGACATGCGGCTGGCCACGTCCACATGGGTGCGGTAGCCCAGCGGCGAGTCGGCCGGGACGCCGTAGGTGCCCGAGTCCATCGTGTAGTCGGTGTGCTCGCTCATCACGACGTAGGTGCCGAACGGCGTCTCGTGCCCGGGCTTACCCATCGCGATCGGGATGGTGCGGGCCACCTTGCCGTTGACCTTGACGATCATCTGGTGGGTGCCGCCGTCGGCCACCGCCACGACCGCGTCGCCGACCGTGACGCCGGCGACCCGGTCGTCGTTGCCGAACACGCCCTCGCCGAAGTTCTTGCCGTAGATCGACGCCTTGATCGAGATCTTGGTGCCCGCCGGCCAGTACTGCTTGGGCCGCCAGTGGACCTCGCTGTCGCTGAACCAGTAGAACGCGCCCTCGACCGCCGGGGTGGAGGTGATCTGGATCGCCCGCTGCGCGGCGGCCTTGTCGGTGATGTCCACGTCGAAGTAGAAGGCCAGCGGCTGGCCGACGCCCACCTTCTGCCCGTCGAGCGGGTTCATCGACAGGTCGGCCCGCAGCCGCGGCTGCACCGTGGTGAACGTGGAGGTGAGCGACGCCGGCTTGCCGTCGGTGCCCTCGCCCGTCGCCTTGGCGGTGTAGGTCTTGTCGTAGCCGAGCGGCTCGGCTACCTGCCAGGTGGTGGCGTCCGGGGACAGCTGGCCCTTGACCTGCTCGCCCGCCTCGTTGGTGAGCACGACCCGGGTGAGCTTGCCACCGACCGCCGCGACCGTGATCGGGTCGCCCGGCGGCACGTCGACGGCCTTGTTGCCCGGGGAGATCGACAGCTTCACCGGAGTGGGTGGTGGAGTCGGCTTGGTCGACGTCCGGTCGTCCTCCTTGCCCGGCCGGTCCCGCGGTTCCGCGGCAGGACTACTCGTGCACGAAGTGACCATGACCACAACGACGCCGAGCACCCCAGCCAAGACCGCCCGCCGCCGACGCGAACCCCCAGCCCATGCCGCCATCACAACCCCGTCCCGATCCGCTCTGACACCCGCGCAGATCATTCCATAGTGTGCCGGACGCCCCCGACCGGCTGAACACGAACGTGCAAGTCGTCGTGGGAATCCGATTTCGGGACGGCCGAGAGCCCGTGCTACCGTTTGCGACGTCGCGTGGGAGACATCCTCCGCACGCGCCGCTAGCTCAACTGGCAGAGCAGCTGGCTCTTAACCAGCGGGTTCGGGGTTCGAGTCCCTGGCGGCGTACCACCAGACCGCAGGTCAGCATTGCCGCTGACCTGCGGTTCTGTGGTTTCTGAGCGTCGTTCGAAATCGTTTTGAGTGTCCACTGTGGTCTCAACCGCGCCCGAGACGCGCCCGAGACGACGCGCCGACGCCCGAGGGATGATCAACACGGTCCTCTCCGCTGCCGCGCGGGCCACCTCGGGTAGTACGTCGGTGTACAGATCGCTGGTCACGGTGATCGAGGAGTGCCGCAGCATCGCCTGGACGACCTTCATCTCCACCCCGGCCGCCAACGCGAGCGTCGCGGCGCCGTGCCGGAGGTCGTGCAGCCGGATCGGCGGCAACCCCGCCTGGCGGGTCAGGTGCTGGAAGCGGTCGGTGACCTCCGCCGGGTGCAGCGAGCTGCCGTCGGGCGCGGTGAACACCAGCCCCGACTCCACCCACGCCTCCCCCACCTTCGCGCGTTCGGCGCGCTGGCGGGTTTGGTGCTCGGTGAGCACAGCGACGGTGTCGGCGTCCAGGGCGACGGTGGCGGCTGAGGCGTCGGTCTTGGGTGGGGCCTGACCGGTCTCCCAGCCGTACTGCACGATCTGGTTGAGCACGTCGATCGAGCCCGCCTCAAGGTGGGTATCCACCCACCGCAGCCCGCACGCCTCACCCCGCCGCAGTCCACGATGCGCGACCAGGTGGAACAACGGATACAGCCGGTCGTGCACGGCGTGGTCGAGGAACCGTCCGGTGTGCTCCGGGGTCCACACCATCACCTTCGCCGGCACTTGTCCGGTGCGCTGCCAGTGCTCGACCCGTTCCGGGGTCCAGATGATCGCCTTTGGCCGTGCCGCGGGCGGCATGTCCACCCACTTCGCAGGGTTGAAGGTGATCAGCTCCTCGCGGATCGCGTCGTTGAGCGCCTTACGCAGGGTCTCCCGGATGCGCTGCATCGACATGGCACCGACCGGGCGCTGGTACTTGACCGCCTTCCGCCACTCGCCGTCGTCGCTATCGCGGGCAGCGGCGATTTCGTCGTTGTGTTCGACGATCTGGTCGAACATGTCGGCCACGTGCGCGACCCGCAGCTTGTCCAGCCGTACGGCGCCCAGATAGGGCACGAGATAGAGGCGGATGTGGGACTCGTAGGAGCGGTACGTGTTGCGCGCGAGGTTCTTCTTCGTCGGCAACCACCCGGTCAACCACTGGGCCAGTGTCGGGTGCGTCAAACCTGGCACGTTGGCCCGCAGCAGGCGCCGCACCGTCTCGACCTCAGGCATGGTCTTCTTGGCGCTGATCGTGTCGGCGACCAGGTCACCCACCTTGCGCAGCGCCTCGAGATCCTCCTCCTCGGGTACCGCGAGCAACTCACGTACCCGGTCCAACTCGGCCTGCGCCTTGGTGGCCGACTCGAATCCGCTCCGGCGGCGGGGCCGCCGCTTGCCGGCCGCGTCGGGTGGGAGTTCGATGCGGTAGCACCACTGGCCGTGGCCGGTGCGGTTGCGTTTCGAGCAGGCCAAGCCGAGAGGCTTGCCCGAGTCGTCGACGCAGGAACAGCGCCGAAATACCGATCCCTCCGCCATCTCATCCCACCCCCACAGCATGTGGCGTTGAGTAGTCAGTCACGTTCATGACAGTCATGCTCGCGCCGCGGGTAGGTCTCGGGGAAGCCCGAGCGCGTCTACTCACCCGACAGGTTCCCGAGATCCGGACAATCCCAGCACCCGCAGCAACCCCGCGGTCGGCACCCGATACCCGCCACCGACCCGGATCAGCGGACACGGGAACCTGTCGCGACGCGCCAACTCGTAGGCCGTCGTGCGGCCGATCCCCAGCGCTCGCGCCGCGGTCACCAGATCCAGAACCGTCGGCAGCGCGGTAAGTTCATCCAACGTCATCCCCGAGCGCAGTTCCGGCTCGACCATCACACACCGCCTCCACCAGTCGGCCGGTGCGGGAGTTCGGTGATGCGGCGGGCCGCGATCCGGTGGCAGTTCGGGTCGATGTCGACACCGATGAACGGGTGTCCCAGCATTCGGGCTGCCACGCCCGTCGTTCCCGCCCCGGAGAACGGATCCAGCACCGTCCCACCCGGCCGAGCACCCAACGCGACACACCGACGCGCCAACTCCACCGGCCCCACCGCGGCATGGCCTGAACTCGAGCGTGGACTCGCGATCCGCCACACACCACCATCGGAGGCGCCCTGTCCGCACGTGAACCAAGACTCGTCGGAACGGGTCAGCAGAAACAGCATCTCGTGGCGTTGGCTCAGCCGGTCCCGCACACTTTCCGGGCGGGCGTTGGGTTTCACCCACACGATCGCCTCCCGCAACCGCCACCCCCGCTCGACCAGAGCGAACGCGACCCGCCATGGCACACCCTGCAGATCCTTGCGGCGGCTGCGGGTCTGCGGCGGCCGGTGCGCCCCCTGACGCCACCCCGCGCGGCGGCCGGCGGTGGACGCGGTCGAGCCGGGAGCGATGTAGTTGCCCCACGACCCGCCGAACGTGTCGGCCAGGTTCAACCACACCGTGCCCGTCGGCGTGAGCGCCCGAGCGACCTCCTCGAACACCCCCGCCAACGACTCGACATAGGCCTCGACCGTCTGCTCGGTGCCGTACTGGCCGTCCACCTGGTAGTCCCGCAGACCCCAGTACGGCGGCGAGGTCACCACGCAATCCACCGACGCCGCCGGCAGCCCGGACAGCACCTCACGCGCGTCCCCCAGACACAGCGTCACGCCGGGACCACGCCACCACGCATGTGCCGTTACGGTCTCGTCGCGTGGCCCCGCCCGTGGCGGTTCACCGCGGCCGCCAGCCCCGGCACCCCGTGACCCCAGCCCCGGCGATGTCATGCCGGCATGAGTGATCAGCTGCCCGGTCACGCCGCCCTCCGCCCCGGGTCGGAGGCGAGTCCGAGTCGGCGCAGGCCGATGTCGTGGAACTCGCTGTTGAGATCGATCCCGATGTAGGAGCGGCCAAGCTGGCGGGCGGCCATACCGGTGGTCGCGGCGCCACTGAACGGGTCGAGCACAACCCCGCCCGCGGGACACCCAGCGGCGATGCACCGCAGCGGGATGTCGATCGGAAACGCGGCGAAGTGCGCCTCGCGCAGCGGCCGGGTGGCAAGCGGCCACACGTCGCCGGGATTCTTGCCCCGCGGGTGGCCGGCGCTGTGCCGCATCCCGGTCGGGCGCATCGCGTCACCGGGTGAGCGCGAGGTGAAAGGCTCGGTGGTGGAGAACTTGCCGTAGACAGTATGTCCCCGGCGACGCGCGGTGGCGCCGATTCCGGCGTGGCGCCCCTTGTTGGACCCGCCGATGACGGTGCCCTCGGTGAGGGCTTCGGGACGCGCGAGGGGTTCCCTGACCGCGTCCAGGTCGAAGTAGTAGCGCTGCTGTTTGGTGAGCAGAAAGATCGTCTCGTAGCGGTTCGACAACCGGTCCCGCACGGATTCCGGCATCGCGTTGGGCTTGTGCCAGACAATCGCGTTCCGCAGAATCCAGCCATCCCGCTGGAGCGCGAACGCCACCCGCCACGGCATCCCGATGAGGTTCTTGCGGGGAACCACACGGGTACGCACCACCCCGGCGCGGCGCACCGACTCCCGCAACGGCGCCGCAGCGCTCCTGCCGGACAGGGTGCTGGCGCGCATCGGATCGCGGGTGCGGCCGGGCGGATCGGCGGAATAGGAATCGCCGAGGTTCAACCACACGGTTCCGGTATCGACCAGCACACGGCGCAGCTCGGCGAACACACTGCGGAGCCGGTCGACGTAACCGTCCGGAGTGGACTCCACACCATGTTGCTGATCCTCGCGATACGCGCCGCAGCGATGGCACCGCCGTGGAACTCCGTCGCGGTGCGCGGCCGACGCCAGAGCACTCGTGAGGTGTGGGCAGTCCGGATCGCCACCGACCCATCGGGCGGTGTTGTAGTCCCGCAGGCCCCAGTACGGTGGCGAGGTCACCACAGACTGCACCGAGTCGTCCGGCAAACCGGCGACGGTGCCGGTGGCGTCTCCGGTGTAGAGGGTGACGGTGTCGTCCTGGTAGTAGCGCTCGGGCATCGAGCAACCTCCCGACTTCTGCTGAGGGTTGAGATAGCGGTCCGGGTTGCGGTCACGCCGCCACGTCGACAGCCGCGTCCACTGTCTTGAGTGAGCGCCCCAGCCGGTCATGCCAGGCGAGGGCGAAGCGCAGGCAGTTGGATTCGCTGCGGTGGCTGGGTGAGCAGCCGGGCACGTAACGGCCCTGACGACTCCACGACGCGGAATCCGCACTGGACATGGTCTCGGCATAGCGAGCCAGCCCGGTGATCTTGACACCGAACCCGTGCAGCCGCAGGCCACGCGCGGCCAGGGAGCGCATGATCTGCTCAACATCAGCGGTGTGCTGACGCCGGCACACGCTGCCCACCCCGACCAGCGGCAGTGCCGCCAGGTCGACGCCGAGCCGTTCGTAGATGTCGGCGCAGCGGTGGTAATCCGCGACCGTCTGGCCTTGAAGCACGGGGATGATCGGCAGGTCGGGTGCGAGCTCACGCAACCGGAGGTAGTTGGTGACGGTGCGGTGTTGGTGGGTGCGCACGGTTGCGCCGGTGCGGGCCAGGACGTGCTGTTCGGTCATGTGGTCCATCGGCGCGGCCCAGGCGAGGTGGCCGATCTCGGTCGCGTAGCGGCGGACCGCAGTGACGTAGGCGCGTTCGTCGGTGCGCCACCGCCCGTGAAGGGACAGTTCGGTGAAGCCACCTGAGTCGCAGGCCCATGGTCCGGTGGCGCGGGGAAGGCTCCGGCGTCCGGCCAGCCTTCGGTGGGAGACCAGCAGCGGGACACCCAGGTCTCTGGCGAGCCAGGCGGGTTGGTGGGTGCCGAGATAGAACCTCATCGCGCCACCGCCCGACGACGTTGCCCACCGGCCTGGAGCGTCGCGACCGTGAGCACGGTCGCGACCGTCTTGCCAACGATCTGGCCGGGCACCGCGGTGAAGGACCCGAACGCCAGCGGCACGAACAGCACGCTGTCGACCAACAGCCCGATGATGTTCGAGCCCACCACCGCGCGCAGCCGTGACCGGGCGCGGAGCCGGGCGTAGACGGCCGAGTCGAGGAGTTCGGACACCGTGAACGCGACCACGCTGGCGGTGGCGATCTGCGGGGTCGCGAGCAGCCAGGACAGCGCGGCCCCGACCGTGATCGCGGCGGCCACGCCGCGGGCGCCGAGGGCGTCGTGCAGCAGGTCCCGCAGGGTGAACGTCGCTCCCGCCCACAGCGTCCCCGCGGGCACGACCAGCGACCCGATGAGCAGGGCGGTCCAGTGGGTAGACGCCCAGTTCGCGGCGACGACCGTGCCGATGTAAGCGGCCACCACGGCAAGACCCGTCCCGGTGACCTGGTGAGCCGCCACCGCGGCGTGCTCGGCATGGTCATGTGGTTCCGCGCTCCGGGCGCGCCGGGTTCGCGTCGTCATGCCGCGCGCTCCGCGGTGACCGGCGCGCCGGAGCGGCACGACCACGGCGAGCAGCCGTCCGGGTCGGCGTCCTCCGCCGGGTCGGCGGCGACGAGCCGCAGATGCCGCTTGGTCGCGGCGGCGGGCGGGTCGAGGTCGACCTGGTCGAGTGGCTGGCAGGAGCGGTGCAGGAAGTACTGCCCGCGTAGTTTCTGGCCTTGTTCGGTGGCGCGCGGGTAGCCGTGGCGGATGGCCTTGTCGAACTCGACCGCCTCACGCCAGCCGTCGGGATCGTTGTCGCGGATCCAGCGCCAGCCGGCGTTTCCGTGAAACGGGCAACCCACACACGCGGATCGCACCGTGTTCCCGAAACCGCGTTCGGCGAGGTACTCCGCACAGGCGGCGCGGTCCCAGCCGAGTTCGATGAGCGGGAACACGTTGCGCAGATATTTCACACCCGAGTCTTTCGCGCGCGTGAACTCATCGGTGCTGATTCCGATAGCCTGCTCGACGTACACTCCGCGTGGAATCCGACCGGGATGCGGACAGCCGAGAAGGTGGCGTGCCGCCTTCTTCAGCGGGATAACTTTATATTCGCTCGTACATTGTCTGCGCGCGAGCCCTCGGGAGCCGTCCGCGTTCAGAACATGCAACGGCATCGACACGAATCGGTGTTCTGGGTCGAGCGCGTCGGTGCGGATATTGCCTGCCGAGACCGTGCGCACCGGAATACCAGCTTGCTCGGCATGGACGCGCAGCCGGGCGAGATTCTCGTAGACCTTGCGTGGCTCCCACCCGGTGTCGGCAAACAGCGCATAGTCGAATCGCGGAATCACGCCATCGCAGGCCAGCAACAACACGCAGGTGCTTTGCACGCCGGCTCCAAGCGAGAGCAGTCGCAAGGCTGGGCGAGAATCAGAAGTAGGGGTTCGGCTGGTCATGCCGCGTTCGCCTCCCGCCCGTCGCTGGACAGTTCGGCGGAGGTGAGCGCGGCGAGGTCGGCCAGCAGCAGCGACACTGCGTAGGCCGCCTGCTGCGGGACCACGCCGTTGCCCAGCGCTCGTAGCTGGGCGGTGCGGGGCAGGGGAAGATCGGTCACGAAGCCTGGCGGGAGCCCCATCAGGTGCTCCACGAACCGCGGAGCGAGAACGGGGCGGCCGTGCCGACCTGACTGGGTGGGGAACGGCGTACGACGCCCAGTCACGCGCTCCCACCGATGGATGGCGTCCGAGTAGGCACCCCAGTCCACGGCCTGATCATCGGCTGGAGCGGGAGCCCCGCCGCCCGGTGGGTCCTCGACGGCTATGAGGTGACGTTTCCGGCGGGGTCGGCCACCAGGCGGATCACCGCCGACGGCAGCATCAGGTCGCCCTTGGAGCCCCGCTGCGCCGGGCAGCCCTTCGTCCCGTCCGTTGCTCGCGGCGTCGGCAACAACGCCTCCGAGTTCGGCAGGGTGGCCACCAGCGGGAGGACCTGCTGCGACAGCGGCGGTCGAAACCCCGCACCCGCCCTGCGTCCCACTGTTCCGGTGTCCGACGCTCGTGGTGTTGGCAGCAGCCGTGCCTGGTCGGGCAGGGACGGTCCGCCCCGCTGGGTGCGATGGGTGCAGTTCTTCGCATCGGAGGCGGTTGGTGTGGGCAGCAGCCGCACCGCGATCGAGAGAGGCATGCCCATCCCGTTCCCGTTGATCGCCCTGACCCGGTGTCGGTCGCGGCGCGCCAACCAGTGGGTGGGGTTCTCGCTGTCGTTGGGGTTGATCGCGGTGGGTGTTGGGAGCAGACGCAGCCGGTCCAGCAACGACCGGCCACCCTGCCGGCTCGTCGCGCTGAGGCCGTTGGAACTTCCGTCGTGTGCGGTCGGCGTGGGCAACGTCCCCGTATCCGGAATGCTGGACGCGCTGGCGGGGCCACGCGAGCAGGAATACCCTCTCCCTGCGGTGCGCGGCGCCGACGTCGGCGGCGCGGACGCTACGCCAGAGCGCGTCATACCCCACTTCGGCCAGGTCGCCGAGTACACGGTGGAGACCTCCACCCTTCCAGCGAAGCGCGGCGACGTTCTCCACCACGACGAGTGCGGGTCGTAGTAGGCGAAGGGCCGCCACGATGTCGGTCCACAGGCCACTGCGTGCGCCTTTCTCGATACCCAGCCGGCGTCCGGCGGCGGAGATGTCCTGACAGGGAAACCCGGCGGTGAGCATGTCCACGGGTTCCACGGCGGTCCAGTCGATGGCGCGGATGTCGCCGAGGTTCGGCACGCCGGGCATCCGGACGGCGAGGATGGCGGTGATGTGCGGGTCGGGGTCGGCGCACCAGGCGACGCGGCCGCCGCCGAGCGCGGCGAGGACACCGAGGTCGAGTCCGCCGTAGCCGGTGCACACCGAACCCACGACCGGCCCCGTCGCGGCGGCGGTGGCGACGGGTCGCCTCGTGCCGCGCGTGGTGCGGCGTGGTCGGGTGCTCATGCCGCCCCGCTCTCCGGCACGCCCGATCCACCTCTCGGGTGTCCGGCATGTCGCGCCCAGCCGTCCTCGCGCTGCGTGCCGATGAGGTCGCGTTGGATGACGCCGCCGCGCGCTGCGGGGGTGTGCTTCGCGAGGGTGGCCGCGGCGTGGGCGAATGTCCGGGCGTCGATGAGGGCCCGGTGGGCGCCCGGACCGGAGGTGATCCAGTGCTCGGGTGGCACGGGGCGGCCGTGTCGGGTGCGGCCCCAGACGGTGCGGCCGGTGTAGACGGGGTTGCTCAGGATGGTGTGGACAATGCCGACGGTCCACCGGCGAGGTCCGCCGGTGGCGGGGTCGGTCGGGGGTGGGCAGTGGTCGGGGTCGGCGGTCAGCCGGTCGACGATCGCGGGCAACGACAGGTGCTCGCCGAGCCGCCAGGAGTAGACGGCCCGGACTGCCGGCGCGGTGCGCGGGTCGGGTTGCAGCCGGGTCCCGGCGGCGCCGGATCGGTGGTGGCTGTGGACGGCCCGGTAGCCGTAGGGCGCTCCGCCGATGTGGTGGCCGGAGCGGACCAGGGCGATGATCCGCTCGCGGGCTTGGCGGGTGGTGTGTGCGTGGTAGCCGGCGATGATTCGCGACCGGATCTGGTCGGCCGTCGAGGCCCGAAGTTCGCCGTGCGTGGGAGCCGTCGCGTGCGGTGACGTGGTTGACGCTGCGGCTGGTTCTGCGTCCGTGGCGGCTGGATCGGGGTGGGTGGGCCGGGTGGTGGGGTGGCCGAACCATCGGTGCCAGAGGCGCCGCCAACGCGGTCGGCAGCAGCTTCGAGTGGACATGACGGATGTCTCCCTGTCGGGTGAGGTGACGTCGCGAGGACTCCGGCGTCGGCAGTGGGTATGGGTGAGTGGGAGCGCGGTTTATGCGGCGGCCAGAGCGGATCGCGATGCGCGGGTTCGGTGGTGGCGGCGAGGCAGCGCGGGCAGCGGCGGGATTGGCTGTGTGAGTGCCGGATCGGCGGCCTCGGGATCGGCGCGGAACACGAGCGCTGTGTGGTGCGCCGACAGCGCACAGGGGTGGCCGGTGGCGTGTTCGATGCGGGTGGCGGTGCGGGCGTTGGGCGAGGGTGGCGTGGGTGAGCACGCGCGGTCCGCGGGCCCCGGCGGTGAGCGCGAGGCACCGGGTGATCGGGGCGAGTCCGGCGGCGCTGCCGAGGGTGAGGAGCTGGCTGGGCAGGTCGAGGAGGTCGTGCCGCGTGGGGTGGCGCCGCGGCGCGAGGGTGATCACGACGTGCCCGCCGGGGCGGATCAGCGGACGGCACTCGGCCAGCAGTGCCCGGAGGCGGTCGAGCCCGGCGGTCGGGTCACCTGCCGGGTCGCTGCTGGGGCTGGTCGGTCGCAGGGTGGTCAGCAGGAGATCGACGCGGCCGGTGAGCCCGGCGGTCTGGGCGGCGGCCACGGTGCCGGGGCGACGGTCGAGGATGAGGACCATGCCGTCGGTGGGCGCGCCCACCGTTTTGGTGGCGGTGACGTTGGCGCGGGCCAGGCGCCACCACCGCCGCCGCGCGGTCAGTCCGATGGCGTGGCGCCCCGCGCGCAGGGCTTCCACGATGGTGGTTCCGGCGCCGCAGTCCGGGTCGAGCACGATGTCGCCGCGTCGGGTGAACAGTGTGATGGCGTGCTCGGCGATGGCCGGAGCCATCAGCGCAGAGTCGGTGACGGTGGCGTGGTGGTAGCCGCGGTCGGCCAACTGGGCGTCCAGGCCACGGGTGCCGGTGGGCCACACCGAGGCCAGCGATGGGGCCCACGCTGGGGCAGACGACTGGTCCCCCACCGGCCGGGAGGGCGGACGGGTGGGGTGGTCATTCATCCGAGGTCTCCCCTCGTTCGGCGGCGACCGTTCCGGCGTGCCCGCCAGTGGGCGCGGGCGTGGCGGAAGGCACGGGACCGAACAGCAGAAGGTCGTGGTGCACCGCGCGCGGGAGCGGCGGCTCGGCGACGGACGTGGTTGCGAGCGACGAACCGGCCGGCCCGGCGGGCAGGGGGTCGGTGAGGACGGCGATGTGGTCGAGCCATCCCCTCCGTTGACTACGGACAGCACCCACGATGGCCGAGAGCGGATCGAGTAGACGATCACCTCGAATGTCACTACGAGTGATAGTCGCGAGGGTTCCGGTGGGGGTCAGCGCGGTGTCCCAGTCGGTGTGGGCGAGCCAGTCGGCGGTGTGCGGATGGACCGCGGTGATGATCAGATCGAACCGGTCGTCGGGTCGGTGGGCGGCGCGACCGGGGCGGGACTCGGACTCGCGATGACGGTCGGTCGGCGTGCGCAGGCCGAGCCGACTGGGTCGGGGTCGCGACCCCGACTCGGTCTCGTCTCGGCCGGTCGAGTCGGCGGGGTCGCATCGGTAGTCCGGGGTGGGTGCCGCGGTCGCGGTGTCGGCGCCGCGGCCGAGTCGGATGACCGTCCAGACCGCCTCGGTCAGTCCGGCGTAGGGGTCAGCCTCACGTGCCCCACCGGGCGCCGCGGAGCCGACCGTCAGCCCGCGCGGGGGCGCGGGTGGAGCGAGCAGAAGGACACGGTCTCCGGGGCGGGTGTACCCGGTGACGAGGGTGACGATCACGCGTCCGAGCCACCCCGCCAGCCGCGCCGTGCCGGGCAGTGGTTCGGCACCGGCGAAGGGCCACAGCGTGGCCGGGCGGGGCGAGAACGCGCGTCGGCGTGCGGGTGTGGGGGTGACGGCGCCGTGCCGGCCGTGGACCGTCCGCGCCGGGGCGATGGAGTCGTGGCGGAGTGGGCGGCGGTGGTGGTGCCGGTGGTGGCGGGCGCAGTCGCCATGGGGTGTCGGCGTCATCGGTGGCCTTCCTCGCGGCGTGGTCTGCCAAGTCACCCCAAGAGGCGGGTTTCAGGGCCGTTTTTCGACACCAAGCGCAGATTTCCGGCGAATTCTTCACGCGCGTCGGTTAAACGGTGACTCTGACGTCTATGGCGCCCACCCAGGTGGCCTCATTATTTCCCCGCTGGTCACCGCGCCTGAATCACATCCACAGTCCGGCACCAGCCGGTGACCGCATCCCACGGCGACGAGGTTCAAGATCTCTAGCGGGGCGACGCCGGCGATCTGCCGCCATCCCGCCCTCGGCGGCGCTTGGCCCCTACTAAGACGTCACTAAGAAGCTCTTAAACCCGCTGCTCAAGCAGCTACTAAGAGTCGCCCGTGTGCGTCGCCGACCGCGCCTCGAAGTCGATCGACCTGAATCCTTCCAGTCCGCGGGTTTAGTAGCTCGAATCACCTCAGCAAAAGATCATCATTGTTCTTTTCTTGTTCTTTTCTTGTCGATGTTCTGGCGTCCTGACGGGGTCCATTCCACACGACCCAAACAGGAGCCGGTTCTCATGAATGACGACTTCGTTTCCGCACCTGGCGAGCGGAATCGTGAGGGGCATGAATGGTTGCCGTTGGATACAGCGCGGGATGCCTTCCAATGGCTGGTGACCGGGCCGAAGCCGATGGCTGTCCACGGCGCGCGGTTCACCGGCTTGCCGCGGCGGCGGGTGCCGCTGGACGAACTGCGGGACCGGCTGATGAGCAAGCGGTGCCCGCCCCGCACGCGTGATGACGTCTGGGCGCACCTGGTGCTGCGGTCCCGCGCGCGGGGTGGGGCGTGGACGGTGGCGTGCGTCGGGATGGCGCTGCCCTCGCTGGCCTCCAGTTCCCGGTGGCTGGCCGCCCGGTTTCGGGGGGATCGAGCCGACGTTCACGCCGCCGTGTTGGCCGGGTTCCTGGAGGCGCTGACCACGGTGGATCTGGCCGATCCCGGCATCGTGGTCCGGTTGCACTACGCCGCGCGCCGCGCCGGACAGGCCGCTCTGGAGGAGTCCCTCGATGCCCCGGCGCCGGCCGGATCAGGCTACCGATCCACCGCCCCTCGCCCGCCCCACGGCCACCCCGACCTCGTCCTCGCGCGGGCAGTCGACGAGCGGATTCTCACCCCAACCGAAGCTGAGTTGATCTCGGCCACGCGGCTGGGCGAGACGTCGGTGACCGAATGGGCCCACGCCCACGGCGCGGCCCCGAAGACCGCGTTCAAGGCGCGCGACCGGGCCGAGGACCGACTCGTGTCCTGGCTGCGCGAACAGGCGTCCGAGCCCGACTCCGACGACCCGGTCGCCGATGCCGCGCTGACCGCCATCGCTGCCGGCACCACCGACCCACCGTCCGACGAGCCACCAGAAATATCACGGGCTGTGAGCGGTCGTCGTCGCAACGGCCGCCCGGCCGACTCGAAGAAATCGTCACGCCTGGTGTCGAAAAACGACCCGAAATCCGGCCTCTTGGGGTGCGGGGAGACCCCACCCAACTCTCCGCGTACCGCCGAGGGCCAGCCGATTTCGGAGGTGCGCCGATGCGCGTGACACCGCACACCCACCCCAACCACATTCCACCCGCGACGGTCTCGCATAACCGATCCCCGGTGCGCCGGACCTCCGGCCGGCGCATGCCTCGCCCAGCCACGGAGGCCGCGGTGGCCATCGAGCCGACTCGCTCCATCCCGGCGATTCATCGGAAGGCTGCCCGGCCGATGGCGGCCCGGAGGTCCCTACGTCTGGGTCGGCCGTTCGCCATCACCGTGCTCGGGGCGCTGCTGCTGAGTCTGGTGGCGGCCGATTCAGCGCTGGCCGAGACCGTGGTGCTCGCGCAGGCTCAGAGCGTTTCTGGTGTCTTCACCAACATCCGCAACTGGTTGATTGGGATCTTGGCTGGCCTGGCGACGGTGTTCCTCACCATCGGCGGCGTCCGGTACCTGATGGCCAGCGGCGACCCCGGCGAGGTGGAGAAGGCCAAGCAGGCGTTCAAGTCGGCGGGGTGGGGTTACGGACTGGCGGCGCTCGCGCCGCTGGTCGTGGAGATCCTCAAAGGGATTGTCGGGGCCTGAGCGATGGCCACCAGCACCCCGCCCACGGTCCGCCCGCATCGCCGATCCAGCGGCTCGGTCGAGACCGCCGCCACCGCGGATCGGGTGATGCTCTCCCCGGTCACGGATGCCGGAGACGGCCGGCCGTCGACGGGGCGACGGCGTTGGCGCATGGGCTGGATGCTGGCGCTGGGCCTGACGGTGCTCCTCGGCGCCGCACTCTCGATCAGCGCCGCCGCGTCCCCCAGCGTCGCATCTCCCGGTGCCGGATCGGCTGCCGCCCAGCCCGCCCCGACTCCACCGCTACCGCCGTTTCCCCCGGTGGACAACGACTGCATTCCGGGGACGATCTGCACGCCAGTCACCACGACCGAGCCCGTCCCGACGACGCTGCCACCGCTGCCGACAGAGCAGCCGGAGCCACTGCCGCCGTGTGACCCAACCCTGCCGATGCAGCCCTGCCAGCCCTCAGGCGCGCCGACTCCCACCACGCCGTGTACCGGTGAGGACTGCATCCCGCAGCCGACCACGCCCTCACCGGACACGGGCGAGGAACCGGGACAGCCAGAAGGTGACTCCGGCGAGGCTGATTGCGGGTTCACCGACATCGGCGGATGTATCACCAACGCGATCAACGCGTTGTTCAAGAGCCTGGTCGACGCCGCGCTCTCACCGATCCTCGAACTGCTCAGCCACACCGCGCTGTCCACACCCACGCTCGATCAACTGCCCGGGATCGGCGAGTTGTGGAACAACTCATGGCAGCTCGTGCTCGCCTCCTACGGGCTGCTGATCCTGGTCGGCGGCATCGTGGTGATGACCCACGAGAGCATCCAGACCCGCTATTCGATCAAGGAGATCGGGCCGCGGATCCCGATCGGGTTCCTGGCCTCGATGCTGTCGCTGTTCTTCGCCGACAAGTTCATTCGCATCGCCAACGCGCTGTCCCAAGCCGTGCTCGGAGACGGGGTGAACGCTCCCTCGCTCGGGTCAGGTCTAAGCGAGGCGGTCGCGGGGGCAACCTCGGGTGGGCTGTTCATCATCCTGATGGGCCTGGTGCTCGTCGTGGTCGGTATCGGGCTGCTGATCGTCTACGTGATCCGGGTCGTCATCACCCTGATCCTGATCATCTCCGGCCCACTGTTCCTGATGTGTCACTGCCTACCGCACACCGACCCGCTGGCCCGCTGGTGGTGGAAAGCGCTGGCCGCGACACTGGCGATTCAGGTCGCCCAATCGCTGGTGCTGATCACCGCCGTACGCACGTTCCTGTCCGGCGGGGTCCACCTGTTCGGCTCCACCCTGTCCGCGCTCGGGACGGTGGTGTCCGCGATCGCATTGTTCTTCATCCTGTTCAAGATCCCGTTCTGGCTGCTGTCCGCGGTCAAGGTCAGCAACGGCCGCTCCCTGCTCGGCGGCCTGGCCCGCGCCTACATCGCGGCGAAGACATTCGGCATGATCGCCGGCAAGTCCGGCGCCTTCGGCAAGGCCGGCACGGCCACAGCCGCCACGAGCTCCGGTGGCGGCAGAGGCGGAACACCAGCCGATCCGCCGCTGCCTGCCCAGCCACGCATCGCGCCCACCCCCGAGGCGGTCAACAGGCGGCTGCGGGAGCGGTACGACGCCGAACGCGTCCGCGCCGCCCGCCGATCACGGTTGCCGTCTCAGGCACCGCGGTTCCTGCAACCCGGAGCGCAGGCCACCACCCACGACCCCGCCATCAGCCCGGCGACCCAGGGACCAGCCGTACCCGAATTCAGCTCCGCGCCGACCGACACGACCACGCCGCCCATGGCATCCCGCCGCGGCGGGCACCCTGCGGCGGCACCCCGGTTCCAGACGCCCAGTGCACCGCGCCGCGCGTCAACGCAGGCACCGGCACAGCCACCAGCGCGACCTATCCAGGTGGCCTCCGTCCCGCCGCCGCTACGGTTCCAGCCGGCCACATCCGAACCGGCCCAGCTGTCGCGCCCGGCCACAGCGTCTTCGCCGCCTCCCACTACACCAGCGTTCCGGCAGACCCACCCCGAGCCGCGCGTCGGCGACGCCCGCCCACGGACCCCGTCCGTGCCGCCGGTCGCGTTCCGCGCACCCACACCCACCCGAAGGGGCGAGAGGACATGAGCCAGCCGGTAAGGATTCCCGCTGACGTCGACCGCGAAGATCGCGTCCTGGCCAATCTCACCGCGCGCCAGCTCGCGATCCTGGCGGTGACCGGGATCGTGCTCTACGGCGGCTGGACACTCACCCGCGCCGTCCTGCCCACACCGGTGTTTCTCATCGTCGCGGTGCCTATCGGGGTTGCCACCGCCGTGCTGGCCTTGGGCCAACGCGACGGCGTGTCGCTGGACCGGCTGCTGCTGGCCGCGATCCGACAGCGGCTGCAACCCCGCCACCGCGTCGCCGCCCCCGAAGGGGTGCGCCCGGCACCGGAGTGGCTGACCAGCCAGGTCGCCAACAGCGACCGGGACGCGACATCAGCTGAGCGCGAGTCCGGGATCTTCCCGGCGGCCCTGCGGCTGCCTGCCGAGGGAGTGACCGACGCCGGTGTTGTCGATCTCGGCCCTGATGGTGTCGCGGTGGTCGCTGTCGCCTCGACGGTGAACTTCGCCCTGCGGACACCGGGCGAGCAGCAGGCGCTGGTCGCCAGCTTCGGGCGATATCTGCACAGTTTGACCGCGCCAGTGCAGGTGCTGATTCGCGCCGAACGGCTGGACCTGTCCGGGCAGATCGCCGAACTGCGGGAGGCCGCGCCAGGGCTGCCGCACCCGATGTTGGAGGCGGCGGCCCGCGAGCACGCCGACTACCTCGACCAGCTCCGCCAAGCGACCGACCTTCTGCGCCGTCAGGTGCTGGTGGTGCTGCGCGAACCCCTGCGGGCCGCCGGGCCGACCGATGGGCTCGGCGGCGGCTCACCGCTGGCCGCGTTCCGCGCCCGGCGGGCGCGGGCCCGCACGACCGGAGTGAGCGAGAGTGCGCGGCGCGCGGCGGAAACCCGGTTGGTGCGGCGCGTGGGCGAGGCCACCGAACTGCTCTCGCCGGCCGGGCTCACCGTCACCCCGCTGGATGCCGGGCAGGCCACCGCCGTGCTCGCCGCCGCCTGTAACCCCGACTCGCTGATCCCGCCGAGCGCCGGGTTGGCCGGCGCGGACGAGGTCATCACGACAGCCGCACCGGACACCAACGACGACGGGCCGATGACCACGGCACGCCCGGCACCGAGCGAGGTCGACGACTGGGACGGGAGTGACCTATGACCGGCAAGATCAGCCGCAACCGGCGCGGAACGACACGACCGCGTGCCTCCAGCGCGGCTCCGTTGGGACGGGCCAGCGCGTTCACCCCGGACTCGCTCTCGGTGGCACCACGACACCTGGAAGTCGGCGGCGAGTGGGTCTCGTCGTTCGCGATCACCGGCTACCCACGCGAGGTCCATCCGGGATGGCTGCAACCCCTGCTGTCCTATCCCGGCCGCGTCGACGTCAGCCTGCATGCGGAGCCGATCGACCCGGTCACCGCAGCGAACCGGCTCAAACGCCAGCTGTCCAAACTGGAATCCGGGCGCCGGCACACCAGCGAGAAAGGCCGGCTGCTCGACCCGATGGTCGAGGCCGCCACCGAGGACGCCTACGACCTGTCGGCCCGCGTGGCTCGCGGCGAAGGCAAGTTGTACCGGGTGGGCTTGTATCTG
This sequence comes from Actinophytocola sp., assembly GCF_009379765.1. GTDB lineage: Bacteria > Actinomycetota > Actinomycetes > Mycobacteriales > Pseudonocardiaceae > Actinophytocola. Next base: position 49,615 of record NZ_WHTD01000009.1, read on the forward strand.
ACCGTGCACGCAGTCAGCGAGGACGCTCTCGCGAACGAGGTCGCCGCGGTGCGGTCGCTGGCCGCGTCGCTGATGCTCAACGCCCAGCCGACCACCTACCGGTCGCTGCAGGGCTGGGTATCCACCCTGCCGCTGGCGCTCGATCTGATCGGGATGCGCCGCACCTTCGACACCAGTGCGTTGGCCGCGGCGTTTCCGTTCACCTCCCCGGACCTGCCCCCGGCCGATCCGACCAGCGTGGCCGCGCCCAGCGGGGTGCTCTACGGGTTCAACGTCGGCAGCCAGGGGCTCGTGCACTGGGACAGGTTCGCCGCCGACAACTACAACAGCGTGATCCTCGGCCGCTCGGGCGCGGGCAAGAGCTACCTGGTCAAACTCGAAACCCTGCGGTCGCTGTATCGCGGGATCGAAGTCGCGATCATCGACCCCGAGGACGAGTACCGGCGCCTGTGCGAGGCCATCGGCGGAACCTACATCCACCTCGGGGGCGAGGACGTGCGGGTCAACCCGTTCGACCTGCCGATCTCGCTGCGACCGGACGGCCGGCGCACCGCGCCCAAAGACGCCGTGACTCGTCGAGCCTTGTTCCTGCACACGGTAATCGGGGTCCTGCTCGGCGCCGACCTGTCCGCGCAACAGCGGGCCATGCTGGACCGGGCGATCATGGCGACCTACCAGCAAGCGGGCATCACCAGCGACCCGCGCACCTGGAACCGCCCGGCACCACTGCTGGGCGATCTCGCCACCGTCCTCACTGACACCGACAACCCGACCGCCGTCGACCTCGGCGCACGGCTGCATCCCTACGTCCGGGGCGCGTTCTCCACGATGTTCTCCGGGCCGACCACCACCCGCCCGGAAGGGCACCTGACGGTGTTCAGCCTCCGCGACCTACCCGATGAGCTGAAACCCATCGGGACGTTGCTGACCCTGGACACGGTGTGGCGGCGGGTGTCCAACCCAGCGATCCGGCGCCCACGCCTGATCACCGTCGACGAAGCGTGGCTGCTCATGGCCGACCCCACCGGCGCCAAATTCCTCCACCGGATGGCCAAGGCCAGCCGCAAACAATGGGCCGGTTTGACCATCGCCACCCAAGATGTCGGGGACGTGCTCGGCACCGAGTTGGGCAAAGCGATCATCGCCAACGCCGCAACCCAGATTCTCCTTCGACAAGCGCCGCAGGCGATCGACGAAATCGTGGCGACATTCAACCTGTCCGAAGGCGAGAAACAATTCCTGATCTCCGCCGACAAGGGACAAGGCCTCCTAAGCACGGGAACCCAGCGGGTAGCTTTTCAATCACTGGCATCCCCACAAGAAAACGCGCTCATCACAACAGACCCGAAGTTTCTGGCAACTTTGCCGGATTCCGAAAACAACTCCGGGTGGGTGGAGCTTCCATGACTATGACTGCTGCCGTAAGTTCACGAACTCCGACAACGCGGGAAGCGGCGTCACCCTGCCTTGCATCCGGGAAGGGGGCACGGAGGCCTCGCCACGGACCTCCCGGACGGTTTGTGTGCATCCCAAATGGCATGAACGCCGAGGGCCTCAAGGGCATCCCGCATCGTTCTGAAGGCGTTGTCCGAGTAGCGCCAGTACCGTTGCTTGCCGAAGACGAACTCATGGCTGCAGGTCTCGTCAGCGTCGATCCCGAGATGATCACGCAAGGCTTTGCTCTGCGGAAGCGTCAGACCGAGCGCCTCGGCGAGCGCCGTCGGGGACCGGTGGTACTTGCGCTGCAGATCGACTTCGCGGACAGCCGCAGCCGGTACCGAGTCGTCTGCTACGAACTGCACCGGGGCACCTTGCTTCTTCGTGAAGTGAACGGTCAGGGTGATTCCGGTTCCATGGATGGCAGTCGACACTTCGTCCAGCCGCGGGAATACCTGTTCGCGTGGGGCTCCGTTTCGAATTCCTCGTTCGACTCGAAGAACGTCCTTATTGGACACTCTGGTATCCGGCTCGACGTGGGCTTCCAGCGCGAGGAGTGTGCGGATGCGGGCGCGTGCTTCGTGGCCGGCACGTCGACCGGGTTGCAGCAGGGAGGCGATCTGGCTGTATTCGTCGTCCAGGATGAGCGCGAGGTCTCGGGGTGGGTCGACCGACAACGGCAGAACCCGATAGGGCAGGTGGGTCGCGAGATTTTCGGTGAAGACACTCTGCAGCAGGTCGTCGAAGAGGGTGACGCCTGCTCGGGAGTGCAGGTAGAGCACTTGCTCGGACACGACGTTGAACCAGTGCTGCTCGTCGTCGCGCATGGCGTCGATTGCGCGGAGCGTGCCGGCGTCGGCATCGGCATCGGCATCGGCGAGCTTGATGATGGTGTTGGCCGCAGCGAGGCCGAGGCACCTGTCGAAGCCGATCGATCGGCCGGTCTGCTTATCGAAGATGTTCTTCTCGCCGGTCTGTACGAGTGCCGCTTTGAGCAGCATCTCGAAGGCGTGTTGCAGGTTCATCAGCACGCGTGTAACGCGACCTTGCTCGCGAGGGGCATTGAAGGCTTCGATGGAAGTGACCAGGGAGTCCAGAGCCTTCTGCTTGAGTACCCGGCTCTCCTGCTTGAGCTTCACCGTGCCCTCCGTTGGTCGCGAAATCACGATCATCGGCCTCTCGGAGTCGCGTGTCCAGCAAATTTCGAGCGCGGGTCAGCGGATGCTCCACTCGATCTGGCCGATGCCGGGGTGGTTGACGGTGATTGCTGACCTTCACTCGAAGGGAGTCTCGATGGTTGCCGCTCCATTTCCCGGAGCCCTCACCGCCCGCATCCCGGCGTTGGCCTCGCCGGTACAGGACTATCTCCGCGACCCCGGTGGCGCGATGCACGCGGTCCTCGTCGCGTTGCGCGAGTTCGCCGTCGCCTGGGGGCCGACCCTGGGTCCCGCGCTCGCCCTCGCGGCGACAATGGGTGTCGTCGAGCGCCGGTGGTGGCGGCGGCGTTGTCACGACCGGATGGCCACCGATGCCCGCATGGTGACTGTGCTCGCCCCGCCCACGGTGGACCCCGACGGCGCCGCGGCTTTGTACTCCAACCTGGTCGGGCTGTTGCGGCCCGGCTGGAAACGGCGGGTACACGGGCAGCCGCACATCGTGTGGGAATACGTGTTCACCCACAGCGGGGTCGCGCTGCGGTTGTGGCTACCGGGAATCGTGCCACCGGGCATGGCCGAGCGAGCGATCGAAGCGGCTTGGCCCGGTGCACACACCCGCACCACTCCAGCCAAGCCGCCGATCCCGCTCACCACTCCGCCGGGCAAGTCCGTCGAGGCCGCGGGCGGGGAGTTGCGGCTCGCCCGCAGCGAGACCCTGCCCATCCGCTCGGACTTCCCCACCGACCCGATCCGGGCACTGCTGGGCGCACCGGTCGGGCTCGCCCACCACGAGCGAGCCGTGGTGCAGATCCTGGCCCGCCCGGTCACCGGTGCCCGTGTCCGCACAGCCCGCCGCGCCGCCCGCCGAGTCCGTACGGGCAACTCGGTCCGAATGGCTGGGCGGCTGCTGGATCTCATCACCCCACACAGCGGCTCGCGGCGACCCAGCACCACCGCGAAACCGGTGACCGATCACCAGACCTCATTGGAGAACTCGGCGCAGGACCGGGTGATCGTCGCCAAGCAGCGCGGTCCCCAGTACGAGACACGCATCCGCTACGCCGTCGCCACCCTCGTTCCCAACGACATCACCGGCTCGGAGAGGGCGCCGGTGCGCGAACACCTGCGCGGACGCGGCCACGCGATCGCCTCGGCGTTCGCCGCGTTCAGCGAGCACAACTACTACCGCCGTGTCCGGCTGCGTCACCCGGTGCGGGCGGTGGCCCAGCGGCGCCTCGCCGCTGGTGACCTGCTCTCGATCGCCGAGTTGGCGGCGCTCGCGCACGTGCCCACCGACGAGGCGATCCCCGGTCTGCAACGAGCCGGCGCCAAGGCCGTCCCACCACCGCCCGGTATCGCCACCGATGGGGCCGGGGTCAAGCCGATCGGGATCACCGATTCCGGTCACCCCCGCCCGGTCGGACTGCGGGTGGCCGACGCCCGCCACCACCTGCACATCCTCGGCGCCACCGGATCCGGCAAGTCCGAGTTGATGGCCCGGATGATCCTCGACGATGCCGACGCCGGCCGCGGACTGGTCGTGGTGGACCCCAAGGGCGACCTCGTCACCGACATCCTGATGCGGCTGCCGTCCCGGCTCGGCGAGAAGGTCGTGCTCTTCGACGCCGACAGCCGCTCCCGCCCACCCGTGCTCAACCCGTTGGAAGGCGCCGACACCGCCCGCACCGTCGACAACTTGGTATCCATCTTTTCTCACGTCTACTCGTCCAGCTGGGGGCCCCGCACCGAGGACATCCTGCGCTCCGGACTCCTCACCCTGCGGGAGATGCCCGGCACACCAACACTGGTCGACCTGCCCAAGCTGCTCACGGTGCCCGCGTTCCGGCACCGCGCTCTCGACCAGATCTCCGACAGCATCCTGCTCGGGTTTTGGACCTGGTACGACGAGTTGTCCGAAGCCAGCAGAGCCCAGGTCGTGGCGCCACTGATGAACAAGCTCCGCGGGCTGCTGCTACGCCCTTTCGTCCGGGCTGCTCTCGCCGGCGGCGAGTCCACGGTCGAGATGGACGACGTGCTCGACGGTGGGATCTGCTTGGTACGTCTCGGGAAAGACGCACTCGGGATGGACACGGCCCGGTTGATGGGGTCCATTGTGGTCGCCCGGACGTGGCAGGCGGCGACCCGCCGTGCCCGGATACCGCAGCGCAAGCGCCGCGACGCCGGGCTCTACATCGACGAGTGCCACAACTTCCTGAACCTGGCCTACCCGATGGAAGACATGCTCGCCGAAGCTCGCGGATACCGGATGTCGATGACCCTCGCACACCAGTACCTACGCCAGCTTCCCCGCGAGCTGGAGGAAGGGATCTCCACCAACGCACGATCAAAGATCATCTTCACCGCGTCGCCCGAGGACGCGCGGGACCTGTCCCGCCACACCGCGCCGCGGCTCTCCGAGCACGACCTCGCCAACCTCGGCCGGTTCCACATCGCGGCACGCCTGGTGCTCGACAGCGAGGAAGCGTCGCCGTTCACCGCCGTCACCCAGAAACTGTCGCCCGCCATCCCAGGGCGCGCCAAGCAGATCCGCCAGCTCGCCAAGGTCAACACCCAGCCACGGACCGCGTCCGACACCGATCGAGGCGAGGCCGACCGGCGAACCGCGCTCGACCCGCGCCGCGCCGCCTGACTCGCCCGCCCAACCCGCTCATCCGCCGCGGCCCGCTGTGCCTGGCTACTGGAGGGGCTGTCACGTCATGATCACCAATCCCACGCCACAACGCGCCCTGCGCGGCCACCGTCCCGAGCGCGACACGCCTCGCGTGCGCAACTCGGCCGAGCATCACGCCTGGCTCGCCGGCCACCTCACCCCACGGGACCGGTGGCTGGTACGCATGCTGTTCGAGCACAAGGTGTTCACCACCCACCAGATCGTCGACCTCGCGTTTCCCACCCGGCGCGCGGCGAACCTCCGGCTGCTCAACCTGCACAAGTGGGGTGTTCTCCACCGGTTCCAACCGCACCGGGACAGCGGCTCGCACCCCATGCACTACGTCCTGGACACCGCGGGGGCGACCCTGCTGGCCCACGAGGACGGCATCGAACCGGGCGCCTTGAACTACAACCGTGACCGCGAAATCGGTCGCGCGTACTCACTCCAACTCGCACACACCGTCGGCTGCAACGGACTGCTCACCGCGCTCATTCGCCGCGCCCGCCAACCCGGCGCCACCGGGGAACTCACCGCGTGGTGGTCAGCCGCCCGCTGCGGCCGGCACTGGGGCGACATCATCACCCCCGACGGCTACGGCCGCTGGCGCGAAGCAGGCCGCGAGGTCGAATGGTTCGTCGAGTTCGACTTCGGCACCGAGCAACTCTCCCGGCTCGCCGCGAAACTCACCCGCTACGAACGACTCGCCACCACCACCGGCATCACCACCCCCGTCTTGGTGTGGCTGCCCACCACCGAGCGAGAGGCGACGGCACGGCGAGCGCTCGCCGACGCTCAGCGCGCACTCGACCATCCTCGCCGGGTCCCCGTCGCGACCACCAACGCCACCACCAGCGCCGATCCGCTGGACATGGCCCTGCCGCGATGGCGACGGGTCGGCGACGCCGACACAGCCGGACGCACTCGACTGGCCGACCTACCCGCGTTGTGGCCCGGTCTGTCCACACCGGCACCCCACCCAGCCAATGTCAACCGCACCCGCCAGGCCGTCGACGAACGGCCCGACCTGGCACCGCCGCACCCGATGCCACCACCCGAACCCGCCTACCGCAGGAGGTGACTCCTCTATGAGCAAGATCGCCGCCACCGGAGCAGCGTTCGCCACCGTGATCATCCTGCTCGTCGGTGGCGGCGCCACGGCCGTCGTCCAAGCCATCTTCGGCGGCAACAACAGCCAGCCCAGCGCCGCCGCGCCGGCTGACATCCCGGCCGACTACCTCGCCTTCTACAGCGAGGCCGCAGGCGTGTGCCCCGGCCTGGACTGGTCGATCCTCGCCGCGATCGGAAAGATCGAGAGCAACCACGGCCGAAGCACTCTCGTCGGAGTGGCCGACGGCACCGAAAACGCGTACGGGGCCGGTGGTCCCATGCAGTTCCTTAAGCCAACATTTGACGGCGTGATCGCCAGACACACGATCCCAGCCGGCGGCGCGAGTCCACCGTCGCGGTACAACCCGCACGACGCCATCCACGCCGCCGCCTACAACCTTTGCGACAACGGCGCCCGCCGAGGCGACCTACGCGCCGCGATCTTCGCCTACAACCACGCCGACTGGTACGTCAACGAGGTTCTCGCCCAAGCGAAACAATACGCCGACACCGCTACCGTCGGCACCGGCGACTGCAACGCCATCCAGGCCACCAACACCGCCGCCATGACCGCGATCAACTACGCCTGCGGTCAGCGAGGATTGCCCTATGTATGGGGCGGCAACGGTCCCGAGTCCGGGCACGCGGGCTTCGACTGCTCCGGCCTCACCAAAGCCGCCTACGGCGCCGCCGGAATCACCCTGCCCCGCACCGCACACACGCAATACCACGCTGGCCCGCATGTTCCGGACGGCCAACCCCTGCTGCCCGGAGATCTCGTCTTCTATGGCAACCCCAACACCAAGATCCAACACGTGGGTCTCTACATTGGTGGAGGTTTGATGGTGGACGCACCGGACTTTGGCCAGACCGTGGGCCGCCGCCCGTACCGATACTCCGGAGACGCCTATGCCGGGGCTACGCGCCCGGCTGGATCCGTTGCCGCGTAAGAAAATACCTTAGTCAGCAGGTTCGTCTAGGCGCAGCCGCAGTGTTGCGCTCCGTCTGCCTGCAGGTCACTGGCAAGCGCGACACCGCTCCAGCGTACCCGTGCGATCGAGCGACAGGCAGTGATCACGCGACCGGGCGGCTGGTGCGTCCGATGGTCTCTACATGAGTAGGGCGATCATTCGCTTGTCGCGCTCGATGTCCGTTGCCAGTCGTCGCAGTTCATCTCGTTGGGCCAGAGCGCCGGCCTCCCAATCTGGGGTGAGCGCGTTGCCCGCGTGGAACACGATGTCGTGTCCGAGGCCCCAGATCATGCTGTTGACAGCGGCGCACGCGACGGCGATGGGGTCGATGTCACAGCCAACCCACCGGACGGTGCGAGGGTCGCGGCCCTGTTCCCGCATGACTTCGGCCACGGCGCGGAACATACCGCCGGTGCCCATCATCGGGTCCTCGACAATGCGGTGCTCCTCGACATCGGACATCCGCGCGAGCAACTCGGCTATGGATGCGGGCGTGTAGAACTGTCCGCGGGCTTGCAGGGCGGACTTTGGCCGGAGGATCGTGAGCACGTTGCCGAGCAGGTCGGTGTCGAAGCGCCGGTCAGTACCAGTCAGATCCGGTTGACCGGCCCGAAGGGCGGCTTGCGCAACCGCATGTGCGTGTTGGTACACGCTTGCTTCGGTCCCATCGAAGATCCACGAGATGATCGGGTACACCAGGTGCGTAATTTCTGGCCGTGATCGAATGACTGAAGTCCATGTGTGACGAGCAAAGGCCATGAAGTCGGCTGTATCACATTCGATCATCGAGTCGGTGACGTCGTTTCCTTGGGAGTCATTTCGCGGCAATGCGGCGAGCGTGGCAATGATCGATACGGGAAGGTCGAGTCGCCCGGTGCCGTACGCGCCGTGCCAGGCAGCTTCCGCCGACTCAGCTATCTTGCGTGCGTGCATTTCGGGGTTCGTGGGCGGCGTGAGTCGTTTACGTGAATTCCTCAGGCGCTGACGTGTAGGCTTCTTGGGAGGCAATGAGGACATAAGGGTGCTCTCCGGATATTTCGATTCGATTACTGGTGCGCGCCGCTGGCCAGTGATGCGAAGGGATGCCGCCGTGCGATCAATCGTTCGCACTACACGCGGGTGGCGACGAGCGTGTCGATGAGCGCGCAGCCCCTCCGGGACCGGTTGTGCGTGTCCATGGGTACGTGGCGCCCCGGCGGGCATCTGCAGGTGGCGGTGTTCTGCGGCATGGGCGATGCGCTAGACTGATGGTCCGCGAACCCTTCTGTTGGTGAGCGGTGTTGGATGCCCGGCGGGTGAGTTGCTGCGCCTCTTCGGAGGTGTTCACCCGCCGGGCCCGGTCTTTCAGTGATCGCTGCCTTCTGTCAGGCCGATCGCCGCCGTGATGAGGCAATCCATGACGACCTGCGCTTCGTCGGGCAGAATGTGTCCATGTTCTTGATAAAGCCTCCCGAGACTCGCGACGCAGTCGATTTGCTCCGCATCCGAGACGGGTTGAATTTTGCCCGCTCCGAAATAGTGGAGTGTGATTCCTGCTGTCTGAAACCAGAGGAAAGACAAGGTGGTTTCGTCAATCAGACGGTACTCGTTAGGGATACTGTGACCGTTCTCTTTGTGACACATGAGGTCTTCTCCTTCTTACGGTTGCCAGCTCGACACATTTCGACAAGTTGATTGATGTCCTTTGTGGATCATGGGGCACGGGTGGAAGTGGTTTAGGTGACAGGGAATCCGTCTCCGTCAGCGCACGCGGCAAGGAAGGGTGCTGAACGAGTCGCCGAAGGCGTTCGGGTGAGCGCCGCCGCTCCCACACGGTGGCGCCGTCGGCATCGCGGTGCGGGGGGTGCGCCCATGGGCGGTGGGATCGGGAAGCGTGAACGGTGACTGCCCGGCCGCGTCGGCGCCAACTATTTGCTGCGCGGAACCGAAGTCGCTCGCGTCGTAGGCCCATACCCAGTCGCACCAACGTCCGGTGCAACGAGCGAAGCGAGTGTGAACGGGACTGGGACGTGGAGGTAGTTCGCGCTATGGATGAGCCAGTCGCCGCCCTGTATGGCGCGCTGATGGACGATGGCTTGGTTGCGAGAGTGGTAACCAATGATCAACTTCTCCGAGTGGCGGTCCTGCTGGTGCGGGATGACGCATCCGCACGGGTCGACATCGGGATGCGAGAGACAGAGAGGGAGTGCGTCCGCCGTAGTCAGGCGGCTTCGGTGCGGACGTTGCGGTGTGCGGCGTTGGCCGCGCTGGTGTCCGCGTCGGTGCTGGCTGCCTGGTGCGGTGCCTGGTCGAGCCGGCCGAGGATGGCGTCGGCGACGGTGAGCACGCGTTGGGCGGATTGGCGGGCGGCGTCGCGGTCGGCGGCCCAGCCGGCGACGTAGGGCACGGAGTAGGCCAGGGTGTCCAGGCCGCATACCGCGGCCACGACGCACGCCACCGATTCCGCTTCGACTTCGCGCAGATGCCGCGGGGTGTCGGCGCCGCGGGTTTCGTGCTCACACAGGATGTGTGCCAGTTCGTGGGTGAGAGTCTTGGAGGCCTGCGCGGGGTCGACGTCGGCGCGCACGATCACGCGCCGCTCGCCCCAGATGGTTCGGCCGTAGGCGCCGTCGCAGTCGCCACGCTCCACGCTGTAGCCACGGGCCGTGATCTGCGCGGCGATGAGGTCCCAGAGCCCCGCGGGGGCGTCGCCGGACAGCTCGATTGGTCGCGGCGGTGCCGGACGGTTCGCCCGCGGTTCGCCCTGCAGCTGGGAGACGTCGACGACGGGCACGAGCAGGAATCCGGACAGCTCCGTTGTGCCAGTCGTCTGGTCAGGGCTGTTGGTGGAGTCGCCGCCGTTGCCGGCCTTCTCGGGGTCGAGCGTGCGGAGCCGGGGTTTCCAGATTTTGATCTTGTGGGTGCCTTTGCGCATGTAGCCGTGGCCCTCTTGCTTCCATTCGGACAGCGGGCGTACGTCGGTGGCTTCGGGGCACTGTTGCAAGATCATGATCACGTTGTTGAGGCTGTAGCGGCGCAGCCACGCCCGGGAGGTGATCAACTGTTGCCAGCCTTCCGCGGTCATGAGCCTGTCCACCCCGTTGAGCAGCTGTTCACGGGCGACCGACAGGCGTTCGGCGCGTGCCTCGGGCGACAAGGTGTGCCGAGACCTCCGGCGACTGGTGGACGTGCTGTGTCCGGGTGTGCGCGTCATCGCGGGTCACTCCTGTTCATCATCGGTGCGGTGTTGGGTGGGGTGTGGTGCATCGGGGTTGCTGTCCCGATGCACCACACGGGTCTGTCCCTTGTGGCTGTTGTCCTCAGTTCTGGGGCGCGCGTACCGGCATGATCAGGTGGCGGAACGCGCCGCCGTCGGTCAGTGCGTCCGCGGCGTCGGTCAGCAGTACGGGGCGGTTGACGCTGGCTTGGGTGTGCAGGGTGACCGTGTCGCCGGTGAAGCTGTTCAGCGCGTCGGCCAGGTGGGCGGGGTTGAACCGGAACGTTTCGGTGTCGGTGACCCCGTCGACGAGGGCCGGTTGCTCTGGTGCGGTCACGGCGTCGGCGTGGTCGTCGAGCACGGGCGCCACCGACACCGACTCGCCGGTGATGGTCACGGCGACCTGTCCGCTGGCTTGGCGTTTCGCGTCGAGCACGGCGGCGGCACGGCGCGCCGTGGCCAGCAACGCGGCGCGGTCGGTCTGCACCGTGCCAGCCGCGGCGTCTGGGATGAGCTGCCGATACCGCGGGAACTCCGCACAGAGGGTGCGCACGGACATCGTGACGTCGCCACAGGTGAACGACACGACCGATGGGCTTGTGACGTGGTCGAGCCCGACACGCACGCGGTCATCGGTGAACCGCTTGACCATGGGGGCGACCAGCTGCCCCGGCACCAGGGCGGATGTCGTCCGGACGGCACGGGCGACCGACACCGCCGGAAGTGACGCGACGGCCAACCGGTAACGGTCGGTTGCGGCCAGAGTGACCGTGCTGGGAGCGATCTCCAGGTTGACACCGGTCACCATGGGCAACGTGTCGTCCTTGCCGACGGCGACCATAACGCGCGCCATGTCGCGAGTGAATGTCTCCCGGTCCACCTGGGCCAGCGTCGGCGCGGCGTCGGGGATCGCGGGGTAGTCCTCGGTCGGGTAGCCGGTGACGGGCATCGTGTACCCGCCAAGATCAACTACTGGGGTGCCGTCGTCGGTGGCGCGAACGGTGACCGGTAGCGCATCGGCATCGCGCTTGCGGGTGCCCTTGACGAGCGCGCCGATGAGCTTGGTGATCTCTCCGTGATCAACAAGTAGGGCGCCCGCGGTCTGCACGGTGCCCGGCAGTCGGACGGTCACGGTGGTCTCGTAGTCCGTGGCGCTGATCGTGAGGTGACCATCGCGGGCCTGCAGGAGAGCGCCACCGAGGACGGGCACTACGGGATGTTTCGAGACAGCCAGCCCGACGGTGGTCAACGCGTCGGCCAGGGTGGCGCGGTCGGTGGTGAAGCCCAGTTCGGCGGCCGGAGCGGTGCGCGGAGTGCCCGCGGCGGTCGGGGTGTCGGCGGTGATGGTCATCGTAGGTACCTCCGTCGGTCAGCGGTGGTTGAGTGAGGGGTGAACGGGTGCCACGCGGGTACGGTTTAGGCCGCGGGTGGAACCGCGCGCAGTCGGCGCGTCGGCGCGTACGGGCCGACAACGTGGGTTCCGTCGCGCAGTGGCGTGAGGTCCATGTGCGCCAACGGTTGCCCCACGTATGGGGTGTGCATGATCAGGTGCCCGGCAAGGTCGCCGTCGGTGTCATCGGGCACGCGCCGGATGGTGAACGTGAACGCGCCGCGGGGGTCGCCGACCGATATGGACACCGTGACGGAGTCCTCCGACTCGTCGGTGTGCACGGCGGCACTGTTGCACCAGGACAACGGGATACGTTCCGGCTCGTGCGGACCCTCGCCGTAGTCGGGATCGGTGTCGGCCGCCGGTTCGAAGTCGACACAGGTGGTGTCGCCCGACTCGGTTTCGTAGCCGTCGACGGTTTCGGTGAGCTCCTCACCGCACGCGCGGCACCGGTACGTCGGGGTGTAGTCGGTGTCGAATTCCAGGCTGACCGTGTCCGGGGTGTCGTCGGGCAGTCTGGCGGGGTCGCCGTCCACGTAGAGCGCAGCAAACATCACAAACCTCACAATGCGAGAGACGAAAAGAAAGTTCAGGAGGGCCGGGCCTGCGGGCGCGTCGGTGAGCTGCCCGCTGGCGCGGCCAGTCAGAAGATGTCGAAACCCACGCGACCGGTGCCACATGCCGGGCACGCGACGGTGCCCGCGGTTTCGTCGATGTCGTCGGCGTCGTCGAAGTCCCACGCGTCGGCGTCGCTGTCGTCGGCGTCGAAGTGCCACGAGTCGGCGTAGGCCAACCATCGCGCGTCGCACGACTGGCAGCCCGCGGCGCACTGTGAGGCGCCGAATCCCTCCATCTCGAACACGCAGCCGTCGGGGTCGCCGTCCATACCGGCGACGCCGACAAGGTCGGTCACGTAGTCGCCGGTTTCGCCGACCAGGTACCACCCGGTGGGCACGATGTAGGAACGGTCGGTGATCTCCCACTGGTCGGCGTACGCGTGCCCGTACTTGATCGCCCGACTGTTGGCCTCACGCGAGAACCGGTACTCGACACCGACCAGCGCGAACGGTCGGAGCACCCGCACCGCGGTCACCGTGCGCCCGTCGGAGAGGTAGGCCTGCGACGACGTTTCACGCAACACGGTGCGCGCGGTGACATATCCGGCAGCCTGCAGCTTGTCCAGCACTCCGGACGCGGAACGATCTCCCACGTCGGGCATGTCCAGCCGGTCCGGTGCGTCCGGCCGGACATCCGCCAAGCCGACACTCGCATACGGGGTGACCGGGTACGCGGAGTCAGCGAACGTCGCGAACGTCAACGCGTCGTGCAACCGCCGGCCCCACGGGTTGTCGGCGTTGTCGATCATGACAGTGATCGTGTCGGACGCGTCCACAGCGAGCGAATAACGTGACACGGACGTTTCAAGAATAGTCATCGCAGACTACCCTTTCAGTCGATGTGATCGGTGTTGGATTACCAATCAGATTCCGGGGTTGCTGTCCCGTTGTCCGATACCTATCAGTTTAGTCGGCTGGGATGGATAATCAAGTGCTTTCGCCGACTTTCCGACCTATTTCTTCCCCTTTCCGCAATTCGACTGCGGACGATGACGGTCATCCGATATCCCGCCATTTCCGGCAGAGCGACAGCTCAGGGACACATTCGGAGGATAAGAAATGGAAAGACATAAGAGAAGGAGAAGGAATGCGAATTTGAGGTAGGAAATAGTCGAATGAGAAGCGGCGAATGGAGCGATAAGTGATGCATCGTGAGAATCAAGCGACTACGTACCCTGCCCGACTGTTCACGTGCCTGCTGGCACCCAAGTCGGAGGGCACGAGGGTAGGGGTAGCGGGCCGCCGACCTGCAACAAGGTGCTCTGGCGCCCTTCCCGTCTAGCGGGTAGCCGGATGGGTAGCCGGATGGGTAGCCGGAGAGGAAGGGACATAGGAAGGTGGACGGGCTGTCACGGCGCGACCAAAACATGGGTGCCGGCTGTCACCCACACGAGTGACGCAATCCTACCTAGCGGACGCGCGTAGAAACGCAGTACACGTGTCCCGCATGAACGGCGTAACGTGGATGCCCCCGACGACGATCATGGAGGTTAGCCTCGCTGATGTTAGTTTACGCGCGTTCATCGGCAATAGAAACCGGGGATGACTAGGTTATCGGTCTATGTTGGGATCGCGTCAGGGGAGGCGCACGAACAACGGGGGTGTCATGTGAAGATGGGAGATGAGAAATCTCTAAAGCGAATGTGGGATCTGCAGAACATATTTAAGGGTGATTGGGTGCCTGATATCTTTGTTGCCCTGTCGTCGGGGCCGTTGCGTCGCGGGGAACTGCTGGAGAAGATCCGCTCGACGCAAGTACCCTATGGCTGGTCGGACAGCGAGACCCACAACTTGCACGACAGGGTCATGGGCGAGACGTTGAAGCGGTTGGAGACCGCCGAGATGGTCGTGCACACACGGGACGAGCGGGTGTTTCCGCCGGTGTCGCTGTACACGCTCAGTCCTGCGGCTGAGGAGTTCTTCGCCGCTCTCGAGCCAGTGGTGCAGTGGGCCGAGAAGCACGGCGACCTGATTGAGCGCGTGCAGCAGCGGCGTCGGCATGGCGAGGGCGATGAGTAAAGAGGCCGCGCCGGCAGCGCGACACGTCAACTGGCCTCCCTGCTGCGCTGTTGGCTGCCGTGTGGTCGTCGGAGGAGGTCGGCCAGGCCAACGGTGTCGCGGGTTGGTCGCTGGTCGAGTTCGGCCAGCGAGGTGGTGAGGAGGCCAAGCGTGCGCGGGATGCTGTCGTGCTGGCCGAGGCGGGCTTGCACCCGCATGAGGTCGCGGTAGATGGCCTCGTTGTACGGGTCCATGCCGCGGGCTTGTTCGAGCAGCGCGAGCATCTGCTTGGGATCGTCGTCACCGACCGCGCGGATGAGGGCGCTCAGCGCATCGAGGACGTCGCGTCGGAGCGACTCTCGGGGTGCGTCGATCCAGTCAGCCGCGATCCTCTCGGCGAGGTCGCCGCGGTACAGCTCGGCAACCCGCCGCAGCGCGGCCATCCTCTCCTGCGGGGTGTGTGCGTGGTGACTCGCGACGAGTGCGTCTTGGACCTGCCACAGATCCACGGTCACCAGAGACCTGTCGAGGCAATAATGACCGTCTCTGTTGACCGCGTGGGTGGAGAGGGCGTCGCTGGTGGCCTTGCGCAGCGCACGGCGCAGCTGCGACAGGGTGGCGTGGAAACTGTTGTAAGGCCGGTCACCCGGAGCATCAGGCCACAGTGCGGCGGTGAGGGATTCGCGGCGGCAGCCGTCGCGGTGCAGCGCTAGGTAGACCAGGATCTCGCGTTGGCGGGGCGCGACGACATCAATGATGTCTACGGGTTCGTCCCTGGTATGGGTCAGGTGCAGCCGGCCGAGCACTTGGAGGTGCAGTGCTGGAGCGTCGGGGGCGCTCGCCCGTGCCTGTTCTACGGCCGCTGCCGCCGAGGGCGAGGGGCGATCGTGCTCGGTCGCCGGTTGCTGCTCGGCGGGTGGCTGCCGCCGGGTGTCGTCTTGCAGTGGTGCCTCGGTGCGCGGGGAAGGTTCCGGGCTGACCTCGGGTTCGTGGCTGGGTGCGGCCTTTGCACGTGTGGGAATGTCGATCACCACCGCGGCTGCCGGCGGCCACTGGCCGGGCGCGGTGTCCGGTTTCGGCTGGGCGGTGTCGGCGATCACGAAGTCGTGGACATCGTCGATTGCCGCGCTGGGCTGCTCCCCCGGCTCATCGCCGGGCGTAGCCAGCGAGGCGTCGTCGGCCGTTGCGTCGTCGGGCTGGTCCTCGGCGGTGACGGCCGTGGTGGGCTCACGAGCGAAGTCAGTGTCATGGAGCAGGGTGAGCAGGTCAGTGGCGTCGGTGCTGGGAAGGGTGAACAGTCGGGCGCCCGACAGGTCCTCGGCGAGGTTGGGGCTGGTGGCGCCGACGGTGCCGTCGTCGCGGACGCGTGCGGTGCCGCCGGGGCGCCACTGCCCGAGCACGATGCCGGCCACGCCGAGGGCGGAGCCGTTGTCCAGGATCGCTTGTGCCCGGCGTTCGGTATCCGCGGCGGGCGAGGCGACCAGCACCAACGGGGCAGGCGGTCTGCCGGAGTCGGATTCGTGAGCCTTGCGTGTGCGGCTCAGGAGTTCGGCTTCGAGGGTGTCCAGCGCCGCGGTGAGGTTGTCGACGATGCGCAGGCGGGCGGGCGATCGTTGTGGGAGGTCGGCGCCGAACACGCCGTGCGCATCGGCGGCGGGGATCACGACCAGAGCTTCTACACTGTCGTCGGCGGCGGTGCGGGCGAGCAGGGTGACGATCAAGGCGCGGGCTGCGCCGTGCGCACCAGGTCCGATCAGGCCAAGCCCTCGGCTGCGTGCCACGTTGAGCGCGACGGCGTGTCCGTCGCGGACACCGAGAACGGTCTCGTTCTCTCCCGGCAGGACGGCCCGCGCGGTGGCCTGCGCCCGTTCACGGGTATCGAGTTCGGGAAGGCGGGCCGCGTCCAGCAAAGCGGGAGTGATCGGTGTTTCGTCGTCGTCCGGCGGCAGCGTGACGGAGTCGTGGGCGATCCGCAGCGCGCGCACGACCGGCGCCAGGCCGGGGTCGTCAGGCTCGGGGGTGCCGGGCCGGTAGCGGCGTCGGCGGTGCAGGCGCACGGTGACCAGGGCGATGGTGATCAGCGAGGCGAGGCCGATCCCGACGAACGCGCCGGTCGAGATCGAGATGCCAGTCCCGGGTTCCGCGGTCGGCCCGGGGTGCGCGGGATCGACTGGCACTGGTGGTGTGACCGGAGCGGGCTGCTCACGGGTGGGTGCCCGTGTGCTGGGTGCATCCTGCTGGTTATCGGGATCATGCTCGGGCGAGTCCGGGGTGGACGGGTCGCGCGGAACGGGCTGTGTGTCGATCGGCGGTGCGGGCTCGCTCGCCGTTGTTGGGGGCAGCAGTAGTTGCCAGCCGGGCTGGATCAAGTTCGGATTGGTGAACACCCGCCCATCCACCTGGATGGCGTTCTTGTTGAGTGCCCAGATCTCGGGCCAGCGGTTCCCGTCACCGAGACGGCGCTCTGCCAAGCGCCAGAGGCTGTCGTACACCCCGTGCTCAGGCTGCCGCACGATCTCCGTCGGCTGCCGCCCGGCTGGTGGGGTATCGGCGTGCGTGTGCAGCGCTGCGGTGATGATCCCGCGGCGGCTGTCTACGGTCTCGGTGGTGGGCTGGTAGACCGCTGTGATAGCGGGCGGGCGCGCTCCGGCGGCGAACTCGGTGGCCGCAATCTGGGTCGTCGCGGTCAGATCGGATGTGCGGCTGCTCAGGATCGAGACCACAACAGCGCTGACCAGGACGCCAGCCACGGCATGCAACGGCCCGCAGCTTACGGGACGTGGCCACTCGGCGGCGCGGATAGTGTCTGGGATGGCGGCGAACACGTCGAAGGTGAAGCGGGCCCACAGCGGCCACAGCACGCACGCGAACAAGCCGAGCAGGAACTCCGGTGTCATCGGCGCCAGCAGCACGGCCTGGACCTCGGCCCAGGTCGGCAGGTGGTCCGGCAACGGCCAGCCGATATAGCGTACGAGTCCGTACGGGATGCCGACGATCAAGGCGAGGAGCACGGCCGAGGCGAGGATCGAGCGGACCAGTCCGCCCATGACGCGGGCCGCCTGCGCCAGCGTGCGCCTCGCGCTGGCACGGTGCGTGGGTTGACGTCCTGGTGAGGCGTGTTGGGAGCTCGTGGTCATGACAAGCCTCACGGTTCCGGTGCGGTCACGCCGTGCTCGGGTCGCGCGGTGGCCGAGACCTTGGTGCTGATCGAGTTGACCCCGACGGCGCCGAGTAGGAGCGAGTGATGGGTGTCGGTGACGGTGACCGACACGGTGTTGCCGTCGACGGTTACGGTGCCACTGCGTCCGGCCGCGACGAGGTACTCATTCGCGAGGGTGGTCGCCTGGGCGGGGACCAGGCGCAGGGTGCCGTCTGAGCGGTATGCGGACAGATCGATGGCCTGGGCACCGGCGCGGGCGGCTTCCTGAGCCTCGCCAAGGGCCTGGACCTTGCCCGCCAAGGCAAGCCCACCATCGAGGACCAGGCCACTGAACGCGATCACCGCGGTCACGAACACCACGACGAAGGCGGTGACCCGCCCGTCCTCGTCCCGATGGAGCCGACGCAGGGCGGCAGTGAGGCAGGTGCGCATCAGTCATCGCCTCCGTTCCCGGCAATCCCGCGGTAGGTGTCGACAGGCGAGGCAAAGGAGGCCGACAGCGTGGTGCTGCCAGGAACCCCGAGCAGCGAGAGATCGGACAGACCAACGGTGCAACTGACGTCGACGGTGACCGTGGAGCCGGGTCGCAGTCCAGCGGTGTTGACCGTGACGGCGAGGCTCTGGCAGGTGATTCCCGCGTCGGCGAGTGCGGTCTGAGCGGTCGCTCGCGCGTCGTTCTGTGCGCTGGTCGTGGTGCGGGCCAGCGATGCGGCGCGGGCGACCTGATGGGCGACGTCGTTGAGCCGGAGGTTGCTGCCGGCCAGCCGGCCACAGAACACGATGAACAGCAACATAATGATCAGCAGCGGGGTGAGCAGTACCATTTCCGCGGTGGCTGACCCACGGTCATCCTCGCGCAGCGCACGCCCTGGTTGTCCCAAGTGGATGCTTCGGATGGTCATGGTCATGGTCATGCTCGTTCCCACTCGAAGGAGCCAGCGTTGGTGAGGTCACGAGCGGCCGTGATGTAGGCGAAGATGCTCTCCGGCAACGATTCCGCACGGCGGAGGGTCGCGGCGATCGTGTCGTGGGGGATGTTGTCGAGTTCGGCGCGCAGTCGGGCACGCACCTCCGTCTCGGCCAGTTTCTGTTCCCAGGCTTGAACCAGCAACACCGCCTGGTGCAGGTAGTTGAGGATGCCATCGAGGGTGTCGTCCACCACGGCCAGGCGGGAATGTGCGTGGAGGAGATCGTCCGGGAAGGCGTCGCAGAGCGGATCGTCCATGACTCTTCGGAGCGTGCGGGTCCGGTCCAGGGCTCGCAAGGCATCCCAGGCCACCCGGTGGATCTCGTGCACCTGCTGAGGATCAAGCCACACGATGACTGGGCTGGCGTACACATCGCGGACTGTGGCGATGATCCTGCCTACCGAGTACACAATGGATGGTGGCTGATCGTGGAAGTCGCTGACGCTATAGAAGTACTCACCATTTACCTTGTCCAACAGGCACGACTTGTTGGGTCCGTGCTGGTGGTCGTAGTCGACGCACCGATAGTTCACCCAGAGACCCACCACGCCGACGCCCGCGGCCAGGACGCCGACGATGAGGCACAGCCAACCGACCTGCCGCGGGGCCGCGGACGCGCCCAGAATGAGGAGCGCAACTCCCAACACCGCATAGGCTGCGGGCGTCGAGACCAGCGATGCCCGCAACGCCCGCCGACGAAGCCGGGCACGGTCGAGCCCTGGCCGCCACAGCATCAACTCGGTGCCGGTCGGGAACTCACCCTCGATCACCGGTGACTCAATCATTACGCAATTCCCCCCGTCCTCACCGAATCGACGCCCGCATGTGCGCTCACGGCGTCTCACCTGTCCTTCGGTTCGTGCCCGAGTCCACTGCGGAACCCGTAATCCATGGGAACGAACCGTTCGACCGGCCCGGCGGCGTCGCCTACAGCCGTGAGTGTGAGGAAGGGAACCACGGCCGTGACGGTCCCTTCCACGTGTACCGACGCGTCGGCCGGGCCACGGGTGACGCTGGCGTGTGGGCTGTGCAGCGGTCCGCCGCCGAGTTGTTGGAGGATTCGGTCCGCTTCGGCTTGCCCGTGAGCGACCGTGCCGCCTTCCACGCGTGTGGCGGACAAGGCTTCGGACGCGGCAGCCTGGGCGATGTGGGTGGCGTGCATCCAGAGCGCGAACTGTGCGATCAGCATCAACAACAGCAACAACAGGGGTATGGCGAGGACCAGTTCCGTAGTCGCGGCACCGCGCTCGTCAGTCCACGGTCGACGCAGCGCCGCACGTTTCAGCGGCGGCCGCACAGCCGGCGGGTGTGAACCGACCAATTGGTGAGTGCGCATGGCTTGTCACATCTGGATGGTGCTGGCTTTGTCGGTCACGACTTTCACCAGGAGCGCGATCACGACCAGGGCCAGGGCAACGAGCGCGGCGGTCACGAGCACGGTTTCAGTGGTGTAGCCGCGCTCGTCCTCACGCAGCCGGCGCACATGTGCCTTCACGTAGGCCCACAGTAGAATCACGGGCGTCAACATGGTTCCTCCAACGACTGTCTTGCGTGGACATGGACTACATGCCTCCCAGCACCTGCGCGACCGCCGGGTATCCAATGAACAAAAGGAACCCCACGAACAGGGCAATGACGGGCAGGCTCATCCGTTCGGTCGCCGCTTGTGCCTCGCCTTCAGCGTCGGTGAGCTCGCGGGTCCGCAATGCGGCAGCCTTGGCGCGCAACGAGGCGCGGACCTTGGCCCCTTCGGTTCCGGCGAGGCTGACGGAGGCGGACAGCTCGGCCAGTTCGCGAACATCGAGTTCCTCACCGAGCGCCCGCAGGGCGGACCACGGGGTCGAGCGGGTGATCTTGGCGATGGTCAAGGCGCGACGCAACTGAGTGAACGACCAGCCGTGCCCGACCGTGGCCGCATCGGTGAGGGCGCCCTCCACGCCCGCGCCCCCGGCGAGGGTGACCCGGATCAGGTTCAGGTACGCGCTGAGAGCCAGCCGAAAATCGGCGCGGCGCCGGGCCGCGTCACGCCGCACTCCCACGTCCGGAAGCAGGAACCCGACCACGCCGATGAGCACGCTGGCGATGAGCGACAACTCCCAGGGCAGCGGCATGCTCGCGGCCGTGAGCGCGAGGGACACCAAGGTCGGCAGCAGCAACCCGGCCATCCCAAGCGCGGCCTTGTCGGCAAGGTGCGTCTCGATCGATCTGCCGGTGATGGCGAGATCCTTGCGCAAGCCCGGGCTCGGCAGTCCGAGAGCGGCCAGTGGCGCGACGAACGGTTTCCCGATCGTCGCGGCCCAGCCGGTGTGTTCCTGGGTCGCGGTGATCGGTGGCGGCTCCGGCGTGGCGTCCAGGCGGTTCAGCACGGCGCCCAGGCCGGGACGTGGAGGAATCGCCCACACCACCAGAGCCCAGACGCCGACGCCGAATCCCGCGCCGAGGACCAATGCTGTGATCACGTCGTCACCCCTTCCAGCGGGTCGCCGCCGGTGTCGCTGTCGCGGGTGTGGAGCGCGTCCAGGTCGGTGAGGAATCGAGCAGGGTTCTGGTACTGGGCCATGCGCCCGAGCCACCAGAACGCGATCGTGAACAGTCCGCCGACGAGGGCGAGCATCAGTTGACCGAGAGCGCTGTCGAACGGCGTGAGGTAGCCGCGGTTGAGGACCACCAGCCCGGCGGCGAAGGCGAGGGTCACCCCGACGATCAGGCGCACGCTGGTGCGGGTGCGCGCACGGCCGGCTTCCACCCGCAGGCGCATGGACACCTGCTCGCGGGTCTCGGCAGCGAGTTCGCCGAGCAGGTCGGCGAGTTGGCGCGCCTGTTGGTCCGAGGCCAGTACCAGGGCGCTGATGACCAGGTCGGCGGTGGGGTCGGCAAGCTGCTCTGCCAGGTGCCGCAGGCTGGGTGCGAGCCGGTCGCCACGTTCGAGCCGGAAGGTCAGTTCGTTGATCTCCGGTCGGATGGCTTCGGGCACGGTCGAGGCTGTGGCGACGATCGCCTGCTCCAGACCGGCGGCGGCGGACAGGGTGTCGCGCAGCATTTCGCTCCACGATGCGATGGCCTCGATCCGCGCCACGGTGCGGACATGCTGGGTGTTCGAGCCGAGCACGCGCGGCAGGCCCGCGGTCGCCATGGCCGCGAGGATGCCCCCGACGAGCCATCCCGTGGCGACGGCGACCACGATGCCCACACCGCCAGCCGCGAGCAGCCAGCGCGCCAGATGCGGATCAGGTCCGCCGTGGCTGGCCGGGCGTCGAGCCCATCGCGGAACCCGCAGTGGGGCTCCGCGCCAGCCGGCCACGATCAGCAGCAACCCCAACCCGACACCGGCGCCGAGCAGACCCATGAGGGCGGTGGTGGCGGTCATGGCGTCCACCATCCCTCGGTCCGGTTGAGCAGGTCCGGGTCGAAGCCGGCGTCGACCAAGTCGTCCATGGTGTCGGTGCGCAACGGGACGCCGGGGATTGCACGCAGGTCCGGGCCAGGTCGCCACACCTCGTTGGAGATGACCTGCGGGCCGTCGGCGCCGACCACCTCGCGGACCGAGGACAGGACGCGCTTGCCGTCCTCGCCGCGGGGTTTGCTCAGGTGCACCACGAAGTGCAGCGCTGAGGCGACCAGGAGGTTCGTGGCTTCCAGTGGCAGCCGTTCGGGTCCTTGCACGGCGTAGGCGGCGAGTTTGGTGAACGCGCCGCTGCTGGTGCTGCTGTGCAGCGTGGCCATGGAGCCGTCGTTGCCCATCGACATGGCGTTGCACATCGGGATGACCTCCGGGCCGCGCACCTCGCCGACGATCACCCGGTCCGGGGACATGCGCAGCGACTGCCACACCAAGTCGGACTGGGTAATCGCGCCCTGGCCCTCGATGTTCGGTTCGCGAGCCTGCATCTCGGTCACGTCGGGGTGGGCCTGCTTGTCCTCGCCCAGGCCGAGTTCGAACACGTCCTCGATCGTGAACAACCGCTCCCAGGCGGGGATCGCCGACGCGAACGCGCGCAGCAAGGTGGTCTTGCCGATTGCGACGCCCCCGGTGACCAGACAGTTCTTGCGGCCCCGGACCATCGCGGTGAGGAAGGACTCCAACACTCGGTCGAGGGTTCCGTTCTCCCGCAGGTGCGCCAGCGTCACCCGACGGAAGCGGTGGCGGCGGATCGCCACGGACGGCCGCATGGTCACGGCCATCACCGCCGCGACCCGTTCCCCGCCGGGAAGCTGGAAGTTCACGACCGGGCTGCCGCGGTCAAACCGACGCTCCTCAACGCCCGAACGGGCGGCGAGGTCACGGATCAGCTCGACCAGTTCGGTGTCCGACCCGACGATCGGGGCGAGGCATTCCCGCTTGCCCGAGGCGTAGCGGACGAACACGCGATCGCCGTTGATGTTGATGTTCTCAATCTCCGGGTTCGCCAGCAGGGGCTCCAGCCCGGCCATGCCGAAGATCTCATCCAGCGTCGCGCCTATCACGCGGAGCTCAACGTCCTGCGCGACAACGGCGCCGCCACTGTCGAGTTCGTACTGAGCCTGCTTCTCCGCGGCATCAGCGAGGATGGCCTGCGCCATCCGACGCCGCTCGACGGGTTGCAACGCGGGACGGCCGGCATCTTCATCAGCCTGGATACGTGAGGACAGCTGCGCCGACACCTCCTGACGCAAGTGTGCACGCAACCGCTCCACGGCGCTCGCCTGGTCCGGGTTGCGCCCGGGAATGTCGGTTGGACCCGGCAGGCGCGGCGGTATCGCGCCGCCCGGTGCGGGTGTGCCGTTGATGGAGGAGGAACTCGGGTCGGCGTGCGACGCGGTCATGGCCGTATCCCGTTGGGCGACAACGGTCCCGGCGGCGGCGAGACCACCGTGCCCGCGATGCTCGGCGTGCGGGCCGCAGCACCGGCGGCGTGTGGCGATGTCGAGCCGACGGGCACCGGCGGTGATTCGGTCGGCGATGTGCCGCCTCGCCGCGCGGAGGCGGCGATGCCCAGCAGCAGCCGAGATGCGGCGCGTCCCAGTGCGGAACGATTCGGACCGGGACCGGTGCGGCTACGTCCACAGAGCACCGCTGCGCCCTTGGGGTCGTGGGGAAGCCGGCCCAACACGCCGATATGGAGTACATGCTCGACCTCCGCGGTGGTGTAGCCGGCGCCGACGAGCACGAACGCTGGGCGCGGATTCCACGTCGCGGCCATCCGGAGCTTCCCGGCGACATGCGACAGCTCGTCATCGTGCGCATGGGCCAACAGCACCATGGCATCGGCCGCACGGATGATCGGCAGTGCGGGGGAATCCAGACCCACCCGTCCGCAATCGGCCAGCACCACCACCCCGGGTTGATCGCCCGCGGCGCGCAGAACGGAAGTGCGCTGAGGCGCCAGGATGCCCAGGGCCGCGCGGGCGCGCTCGGCACCAACCGGTCCAGGAACCACCGCCAGGCCAGCAGGCAGCCGTTGCGAGTGCTGCCACAGCACGCCAGCGTCGCGGTTGCGTCGGGCGGCGGCAGCCAAACTCACCAACCCGGGCGTGGCGGGCAGGCGGAACCGAGCGGCCAGATCACCGCCAGCCGGGTCGCACTCGACCACCACCGGATTCTGATCGGTGGCCCAGCGCGCGGCCAGCGCGACCGCGGTGGTGGTAACGCCCGGTGAGCCCTTCAGCGAACAGAGAGCGATCAACATCAGCTACCACCTCCACTCAACACCACAAGGTCGATCTGCCCGGTGGGTGCGACAGCGAGCTGGCGGGCGTCGACCTCCGCCAGCTGCAACGACACCACCGTGGTTTGCTGATCCGCCCCCGATGCGCCGACGTCAACTACCATCGCCGCCCATTGCGCGACCGGCGCGGCAACCGCGGATTCGTTCGTACTGGGCGTGCCAGCCGTCGACGAGGTTGCCGACACCAGCACCGCGACACGAGCTCCCGGAGCAAGCGCGGGCGGAAACTGGCCGGCGGTCAATGCCACAGCGGCCACCGCTTGCCCTGTGGCGGGGATCGCCGGTGCCCCCACCGAGCCACGGGTGAGCAACGCCCCCGTGGGCAGGCTGTAAGCGACCGGATGACCGAGCACTGTGGCCGAATCGCCCGCCGGGACCGCGTCCAACCCCACATCCGTGGAGATCGCTACTTGTCGAAGATCCTGCGTGGACAGAAGTTGTCCAACTGAGACTGGTCGTGCCAGCACCAGAACTGACCGCCGGTCGTCAACCTGCGTCGAGACAACCATCGCGGCGGCAGCACAAGCGACCACCAGAATGACGCCCAGCAGCAGGTATGGGATGCGACGCGACCGCCCGACAGCTTTCCACCGTGCCGGCGGATCCTTCTTAACTCCGCGTTGGGTCCAGGAGCCCGGTGGTGCGGTAGCGCCCTCGGGATTCTCTGGCCTTGTTGAGACGGGTGTGCTCACGCCCGGCCTCCTTGTTCTTGGCATGGGACCACCGTGCCGCGACACGTCTACGACGTGGTGGCCAAATTGGACAGATCTGCGGTTGTCGGTTGTGGGACCAGGCAGCCGGGTGTTCCGAGGCGGGGTCAGCCGCCGCCGGTGTTGACCGCCTGGCTCTCCACGACTCGGAAAGCCGCGGTAGCGGTCGTGATCATGTCGGGGAACGTGCCGGACTGCCCCGCACCCGACCAGCTGATCGACCAATGCACCGCGGCCGACACCGGATAGGCGTTGTTCGGCTGGCCGGCTGAGGAAGTTCGGTAGATATGACCGCAGTCAGGCGATACAGCCATCGGGTCACCACCGGCGGGGAACGGCGTGCCTCCGCTACGGCACATCACGGTCGAGCCGTCGCCCATGAACCAGACCAACGAGGTCGGCCTCGCGACCGCCGTCACGGACACCCCCGGCACCGAGGCAGTGGCCGACTGCTGCTCCCATCCGCTGGACAACCACAGCCACGTCGGCAACGTCACCAACTGATCACTCGACGGGTTGGCCGCGATGTCCGGCGTGGGCAGGCGCAACTGGCTTCGGGCCAGCCGCGCAACCTCGGCTGGAGTAAACGCCGCCACGTACTCGGGCGTTTGAATGACGCCCGACGCCGAGCACAAACCGTTTAGCCACAAGCCTGGCGCTGTGCCTGAACCGGCAGACCCCGGCGGTCGGTAGTCACTTGGTTCGTAGTCGCACTCCGCCACCGAGTTCTCGCCCCCACCGGTTGGCGCGGTGCCACCACCGCTCTGGCTGTCTTCCTGCTGCGGCTCTTGGCCTTGACCGGGGTCGGCATTGCCGGTTCCACCATCGTTTCCGGCCCCAATGTCACAGCCAGGGGATGGCGTCTGGTCGCAGTCCACGGACCCCCATGGGTCACGGGCAAAGGCGGGCGCCGCACTGACGATGATCAGCGCGCATACCATGCCGGTGACCGTTAACGTTCGCCTCAGCATGTCCCAATCTCCTGAACACCGAAGTCGGTCACCTGCCAGGCGCCGCCCGCCTGCTTCTCGACGACGGCGTTGATCTCCCGTCGCCCACCAGGGATGTCATCGGCGGGCTCGCCGGTGTCAACGCGGTACTGGATCCAATCGGTACTGTCACCGCAGTCAGCAATGATCACCTTGACAGGAGCCGAAGCCGGCTCCACAGAGGACACTTGAGGATCGACCTTCGGCCGGCCCTTGCTCACCAGTCCGTTCGCCTTGTCCGTATAGAGCCCACGCGTGATGTTGGTCAGCGCCGTGCCGGTGGCATGCTGCCCCAAACGCGGGTCCTGCCAATTCGACGTCTCAGCGGCGACCGCGTAGTCCTCCCACATCCCCCGATAAGCGGCGATCGCCTGCTGACGGGCCGCGTCGGCGGGGGTCGCCGACGACGGCGGCGGATCAGACGGTGACACCGGTGCCGCGTTGGTAGCCGAATCTGACGTCGGAACCGGATCGGACGGCGATCCGGAACTACATGCCGCCGACAGCGTCGCCGCAACAACCACGCCCACCCAGACAGCGACATGCCGACCTGCCCCTCGGGAGCCCACTGACTCCACCCCCTTGCTCCTCTCACTCAAACTCAGACGGAGCCGAGTGCCCTGGATCACACATCTACCCTGCCACCCCATACCGACTGCAAGGTGTGAAAGCACGTACCCGAAAGTCGGAATGGCCATTTCATCCCAACGTCACCCGAATGGGGTAATCGGCCAAGTTCGCCCAGCCCACAATGTGGCGCTTCTGGTAAGTCCTGATGACAGGCTGTACATGTCGATTGGGGGCTTGCCATGGTGCGTCCGCAGCAAGACGTGCCGAGCCGCTGCAACGCGTAGCCATGCTGCCAATCGGCGCGATCTCAGCCTGGGCGCTACTCGGCGCGTTCCTGTCGCTTGCACTCCGCCCCGTGGTGGTTCGATCATTGAGCAAGGCTTCGCCGAGCGCCGTACTACCCCCATTGGGTGTCCTCGAAGGACTGACCGCGGCATTGTTCGCGGCCCTCGCCTACCGCCTCGGGGCGCAGGTCGAACTCTTGGCGTTCAGCGCTCTCGTAACGACCTGCGTACCGCTTGCCGCACTCGACCTGATCGCGCGCAAGCTGCCGAACATCCTCATCGGCACGACCTACGTTGGGGTGCTGCCACTGCTCGGCCTCGACGCGATTCTCAACGGTCCTGACCAACTCACCCGGGCGCTTCTCAGCATGATGGCCGCACTGGTCGCCCACGGAGTCCTATACGCAGCGGGGGCGGTCGGAGGGGGCGACCTGAAGCTGGTCGGCGCCCTGGCGGCCGCGCTCGGCTGGGTCAGCTGGACAGCGACCTGGACAGGCTTCATTGCCGGCTGGCTGATTGGCGGCTTGGCCGTGCTCACAGGCACAGCCTTCCGCGGCAAGCAACGTCTTCCCAACGTCCCGCTCGGGCTATACCTCATCGCTGGAACACTGCTGACCTTGCTCACCCTGGGCGCGCCTGTACAGAGTGATCTTCCCGCACCAGTGGAGTGATCGGCCTATCCTCAATTTGCCCGCAGCTCGCCTGGCTCGCCGGTTGCCCGCCCGCCGGTCAGCCGGTCCACTCCGAGGGACCGCCGGACTGAACGGGCTTGTCGGCCGGCCATCCGACTGCCCGCCGAAGACGAGAAGAACCCGCAATGTCAGCCCGCCGACCGTTTGAACCAGGACATGATCACCACGCTGGACCAGCTCAGCGAAGACCTCAGCACCGATGCCAAGCCACTCGGCGACGGGGCACGACTTCCCCTGCCCGGCGGCGATCCGGCGCTGCTGGAAGCCGCCGCAGACGCGGCCACCCCGTTGTCCGGCCCGGTGCGGTCGTTTCCGAGCGACATTGATCATGGTGGTGATCGTTTAGTGCGGTCAGAAGCGGCCGACATGTGCGGTCGGTTCTCATGGTCAGAATCACTCGGTCAATGCCCGTCTGAGGCACAGCGGAGCTGTGCAACCACGCGGACGGACCAGCCACGCAGGCGCGGGGACGACTGCTGGGTCCACTCGGTGTTGCTGTCGATGGTGGGACCAGCCCCACGGGCGCGGGGACGACGGGTTGAGCGGGACGATCGCGAGCGCGCCGTGGGGACCAGCCCCGCGGTGGCGTTCGGTGTCGACGGGGACGGGCGACGGTTGCTGGCGTCCGGCGGAGACGACACGGTGTGGCTGTGGGGAACCAACCTTCAGAGCACGGGCCTGGCGAAGAGTATCGAGGGCACGATGAGGGCAATCGCGTTCGACACCGATGGGACGCGCTTGCTGGCCTCCGTCGGCTACGGCGAGGTGCGGTTGTGGGATCCGGCGACCGGCGCTCAAGTGGGTGGTCCGCTACATCACGCGGGCGTGGACGCGGTGGCGTTCGGTGTCGACCGGGCGGGGCCGGCGGCTGCTGGCCTCCGGCGGCGGCTGGGACGGCACGGTGCGGTTGTGGGATCCGGCGACCGGCGAACCGGTGGGTGCGCTGCACCACGGGAGCCCGCGCACGCCGTGGCGTTTGGTCTCGACGGACATGGGCAGCGGCTGTTGGCCTCCGCTGCAGGCGACAAGGTGCGGTTGTGGGGATCCCGGCGACCGGCGCCCCAGCGGGCGACCCATTACATCACCCGCCGCACGTGACCGCGGTGGCGTTCGGTGTCGGTGCCGGCGGGCGGGGCTTGCTGTCTCCGGCGGCAGCGACAAAAACGGTGCGGTTGTGGGATCCGGCGACCGGCGCGCGTGTAGCGACGCTTTTGCGCCGAACAGAGCCTCGGGCACTCGCCATGCAGGGCGCCCAGCTGGCCATCTGCGACTACGACGGTGTCACCGTCGTCGAGATCGCAAGCCGTGGCATGTAGGCCGGCCGCGGGCAGGCCGACCCGACGATCTACGAACCCGCTTGACCCGGGTTCAGGGGTAGATATTGCGGGGCAATTCCGAGCCCTCGAAGCAGGGGGGCGAGTAGCCGCTCGGTGATTGCATGCGGGGCGTTGACGAGTTCTTCGGTGGAAGCTGAGGTGACGCGCTCGTACTCGTCGCGGGTGTAGGGATGGCCTGGGGGGTTCCCAGGGCTGGCCAGCTTGTCCATCGGCACCACACCGCGAAGCCGGTCGATGCGGATGCCGAGCCGCCATTGTCCCTGGTAAGCGGCGTATTGGTCCGCGAGCCGCCCAGCGAGTGCAGCGAAGGCTTGGGTCAGGCCTAACGCAACCACGGCGATCAACGCGCGCGGCGGTGGAGTGTCTGCGAATCTCGGGCCCGGCCCGAAGTCGGTGCCTCGTCCACAGATGAGCCTGATCCCGCCGTCCTCGCGAACGAGCAAGTCGAGCATGCCGGGTTCGTAGATGCGATCGCCACCGCTCACGGTCGTGAATGCGTGCCCTTCAGCTCGCGGGCTGCGCCACGGCAGCTGTTGCAAGCGAGGGTCGAATGACGGCCAGTTCGAGGTTCGCGCGATCTCGTCGAGAAGCTCGTTGATGATCGTGACGGCGTTGTTTCGAGCGAGAAGGCCGACGAACACTTCTTCCGGGGCGACTTCTGGTTGAGCTAGAAGGTAGAGGTGACTGTGCTGTCGTTCGTCATCAGGGAGCGGATCGTCGTGCACCATCTGCCGTAGGTCGGCGGCGATGTCGCTGCGCGTGCGCGCCCGGTCGGCGAGAATTCCGCGGACTTGTTCATCGCTGAGTTTGATGTTGGCGCGGTCCCCGCGGCCATAGTAGACGTAGTCGACCATGTGCGGTGCCTGCGCGCTTGGTGGGACATGCACCAGCAGACAACCATGCCCCGGGCGGTCAGGGTCGGGGACTTCCAGGCTGCGAACCACGAGCGACGGCAGGACCTTGTCGCGAGCGATCTGGTCGACCCGATCCGCCAGTTTGGCTAGTTCGACGCCACATACCTTGCCAGCGTGGCTGTGGTGGTCTTCCACTCCGATGATGAGCAGACCACCGTCGACCGCGAGGGACGCGAGGTCCTTGGCCACGTCGGTGTTCACGGTGGCTTTCCCGACGGGAAGCTCCTGCTTCAGGTCAACCCATTGGGTTTCATCGATCAGCCCACCGGCGGCCGCCTCAACGACATCGGCCCAGGTAGCCGGGCTCCATCTGCCTTTGTCCGGGCCTAGGTAGGCGGTGCTGCGCAACGGTTCAACCACAATGCTCTATCTACCACTGAACCACCAAGGCCTGGCGCAGGCAGGCCGATCGCTTATCAGTTCCGTTTGTTCAGGTTGGCGATGAGCTCGCGGTTGGCTGTCCGGGCGGCGTCGAGTTCCTCATCCCGCTCCGCTAGCTGGCCGCGAAGGTCGACCACCTGCTGTTCCAGGTCGGCAATTCGGCGTTGGAGCTGTTCGATGTCGGCCGGGGCGCCGAGCCCGGACTCCCGCCAAGCCTGCTCGCCGAGCAGCTCGGACAGCTTCTTCTCCAACTCGCCACGTCTTGTCGGCCGACCAGATGAGTCAGATCAACTTCTACGCCGGCACCACCGGCGATGATCCGGAACTGGACACCCTGCTGCTCCGGCTGCACACCGAATCGGCGTGTCGGACCGGGGGCGCCCTGGCCCTGCGCCCGCGCGACCTCAACCCCGACCAGTGCCTGATCTACCTCCGGGAGAAGGAGGGCACCGCCCGCTGGCAGCCAGTGTCCCGGTCGCTCATGACCGCGCTCCTCGAGCACGCCGAGGCGCGCGGCGCGGCCGCCGACCCGGACGGTCAGTTGCTGCGGTACCGGAACGGCAAGGCCGACGACCCGTGAAGACCACCGGCATCGCCGGGGCAGAGCGGATCTCGCGGCAAACAACCTTCGATTGTGGCGGCGTGGCGCGGCGCGGGTTAGCGCAGGGATGGCTACGGTCGGCGGTCGTGACGCAGACCGTCGATGTGGGCTTCGCGTGGTGCCCCAGGCCAGTGCCGGCAGGCATGCCAGTGGTGCAGGTGTATGGCTGGCTGCTGGATAAGGCTGGTCGGGTGTTGGTGCAGGACACCGGGGATGGGTTCAACCTGCCGGGTGGCTCACCGGAACCGGTTGATGTCGACATGGCGGCCACGGTGGTGCGGGAGGCGATGGAGGAATCGCAGGTCACCGTGGTGGATGTGGTCTATCTCGGCTATGAGCAGGTGGAGCGGGCGGGTGTGCCGCAGGCGTTGGTTCGGACGGTTGGCCGGATCGGGGAGTTCCGTCCACGGCACCCGGACCCTGACGGTGGCCGCTTGTTGCGCCGTTTGCTGACCTCGCTGCAGGAATCGCCGGATCTGTTGGGGTGGGGGCGTTCTGGCCTTGCGCAGGCCCGGGCGGCGGCCCGGATCGCGCGGACCTGGCGGGGTTTGCCGACGGACTCGCCGGTACTGGCCCGCTCCTATGTGGACTAGCTTCCGGCGAGCTGCCGGTTGAGCCACGGCGCGACCTGATCCAGGAAGTCCCCGACGGCGGCGGGGTGGTCGTAGCGGGCGCCGGCGAAGTGGCGGGCGTGTTCCCTCATCCGGTCCCGTTCAGTGAGGGTGAGCGCGCGTGCGCGCCGCAGAGCGGTGGCCAGACTCACCGAATCCGCTGGTGTGGCAGCGAATCCGGTGCGCCCGTCGATGATTTGTTCCTTTGTAGGGCTGTGCTCGGCCCATGGCCAGTAAGAACCCCTGGTGCGCTGGCGCCGGGAGCGGATGCCCGTTCGCGGGTGGGCTGAGGTGCCAGTCGGCGGGGCTGAGACCGTCGGGCAGCTCGACCAGCGTGTTGTCGGGGACGTGGCAGTCGCTGCGCAGGTGGCGGCGCATGTACTGGGAGATCACGGCGATGTGTCCGCCGTGTTCGGCGGTGGTGAGCAGTCCGTAGGTCTCCCAGGCGATGCGTTCGCGATCGTGTGGCGTGTGGATGCGGGCGGTGGAGCGGGGCACCAGCACCAGGTTCGGCACGGTCTCTGTCACCGAGCACCGCACCGTACCGGTGATCAGCCGCGCCCGTTCCCTGAACACCCTGCTCACAGGGCACCCCGACGTCACCTCGTCCACAGTGGCATCCCTGCGGGATGATCTCGCCGAGTTCTGCACCCACCCCGCCGCCACCCCGGCCGGGCTGGAGCACGGCCCGACCGACTGATCACCCGAACGAGACAGGGGAAACACCCAACATGCCCGTGCAGGTCGCCGTCTGCGGACCCCGCCACTGCACCGACCAGGACAAGACCAACGCCTACCAGGTCGGTGGGTTGCTCGCCCAGGCGGGGGCGACAGTGATCTGCGGCGGCGGTACCGGCGTGATGGCCGCCGTCGCCGCCGGCGTCCGTGCGGAAGGCGGCCTCGTTGTCGGCGTGCGCCCCAACGACACGCCCTAAGCGTGCGCCGGCTGTCAGTCAGCCAGCGCAAGTCCCCGAGGCTCCGCTTGACCGTCACCGACCAGCGCGTGTGCCGCATTGACGCCCACCGACGTCGCGCCGAGGTGTGCGACCCGCTTCAGCCTTCCGGTCCCCGATCCTGCGGTGACGGCCCGGCCAACGACGGCCCGCATGGAGTTCGAACAAGCGAGTGCTGCTCGCGGTTCCCATCGCCGTGGCCTTGAGGCCAGCCCGCGTCGCGCACGGTCACGCACGGGATCCGAACAGGGCCTGACTGCGTCGGAAGCTGTTCGGCAGGCTCTGTTTCGAAGGAACCGACGGGCGTGATCGGCAACGTCTACGACGCGGCGTCGATCGGGATTGGCGTGCCAACAACCCCCTCGCTCGGAGGTAACGAGGGGTGTTCGCGGGCTGCTCGCGTCTGGTTGTCCACAGTCTGTCCAGGGTTTGTCGGCGGCCCAGCGGCTGAGTGCGGTAACGCTGAGCGATCAGCGTCCGGGTGACAAACGGCGCCGATCTCACTGATTGTCGTTTGGGTATTACGTTCCGTTGATGCTGTTTGCGACTGTCTGTGGGTGTTCTACAGTTGGTCACTCCCTGCTCGGAGGATTGCTGGGCCTATTCGTCGGCGTAGCGTGATCAATCGCCCCCCGATCTCATGCCGCCTTACGACATGCCGCCCACCTCATCTGGTCCGGTGCGTTCGCCGCGAGGCGATCAAGCCCTGCCCGGAGGATGGGATGACCTCTGCTGCCCACCAACTCGCCACACGTCGCCGCGGCCCGGACGTCGTGACGATCACCGTGCGGCTGCCCCAGCGACAGGTGACCCTGCTGTATGGCTGGGCGTGTCTCGCACAGGCGTTCGGCACGCGGGTGACCGGCACCGTCGCGGCGGACGAGGAGCACGCCGCGACGGTGCTGCACCACCTCGCTTGCAGGCTGTACGTGGCGCTGCGCGACAGTACCGTGCGGTCTGGGCTATCACCGCCCTCGCCCGTTTCACCTCCTGCGCTCGCGTTCCGACGTGAGCTCGGTCCGGCCCCACCGCTACTCGGCCGTCGGTCCTCGGCCGGGATGCGAGCGTGCGCGCCGACCGGCGGCCCTCGACGAACTGTTCGACCAAGCCGAACGACCATCGCCCCCGCGCAGACGATGCGCGGAGTGCGGCACGGACCGACCTCTCCGCGGCGACGAAACACGGCCAGCGCACGGCGGTGTCGAACGCGGTCGCCGCTGCGGCGGTTCCTGGATGTACCCCGATGTCGAACAACCCGACGACCAGTCTGTGGAGGTGACTACATAGTGGGCAGTCAAGGACCTGAGGTCGACCCGCAGATCGTGTGCGCCCTGGGCGCGCCCGCGACCGACGCCGACATGGAGTGGATCCGCCAGTTCGCGAACGTTCTCGACGCGACCGTGCAGGCGCAGACCCTCACCAAGGAGCTGCCGTTGCGTGAGATCGCGGAACTACAGCACAACCTCCTCAGCGACGGCGCGTTCGGCCCGCCGCTCGGCACGCAGTGGGACGAGCTGGACGAGACCGAGCGGCGCCGAGCGACCCGCAACGTGTACACGGCGCTGGTCGCCGCGATCGTCGCCGGCTTCCACGTGACGCCCGCCGTGCCCCATGCCGGAGAGACGCCTTCCGAGCAGCCTGGGCACCGCGGCGGGCAGAGCAATCGGCAGGACCGCAGCAAAGAGACGGCAACAGGGATGGGGGCCTAATGAGCGGACTGGTACCGATCACCTTCGAGACCATCAACGCTCAGGAGATGATCGCGGCGATCGAGCAGGCCGAGCGGACCGGTGACATGGGCCCGGTGTGGACGCTCGTCGAGCACCTGGTCGCGCAGTCACCTGGCCTGACCCGGGACCACGTGCTGGCGGTCGTCCTGTTCAAGCACGCGATGGACGCCGCCGAATCCGGTGAGGACGTCGCCGAGCGGACGTTCCTGCAGACGATGAGGGAACACTGCAGCCGCAAGGCGATCGACCAGGCTGTTCTCGGCACCCTGCTCGGTTCCGCGGCCAAACAGGGGTGGCTCGGCGCGACCGCCTACGACGAGCTCGCTGAGCGCATCAACCGGCTCCCGGCCGGCCACCAGGCGCGGGCCATGTTCGCCCTGATCCACCGACGCCGCGAACCGGGGAACCAGGCCAGGCCCGGAAGGAGCCGGCGGTGATGCTGCTCCCGAACGTGTACGAGACGGTCAAGGCGCTCGAGCTGAGGGACGCGCTCGAGGAGGCCGGCCGCACCGGCAACATGACGCGCGTCGAGCAACTGGTCAACGAGATGGCCGCCGAGTCCGAACACCTGAGTCGCGACCAGCTGCTCGGCACTGTCCTGTTCACGCTGGCCGTGGACGCCGGCGAGCGGGGCGACACGGCCGCGCAGACCACCTACACGCAGATGCTGGCGGTGTACTGCTCGGAAGAGGCCGTCGACGAGGTGATGCTTGCCGCGGAGATCGGCGAAGCGGCCCGGCAAGGCTGGCTCGAGCCGAAGGCCTACGACGACTTGGCGGCGAAGCTGGCCGCCCTGCCCGAGTTCAACGCCGCGCGCCAACTGTTCGCCGGCGTCGAGCGCCGTGAACATCCACCCGAACCGAACGGATAAGACGACAGGGGAAGGTCATCGTGACCCCGACCCGCGAACGTGCTGACCATGGCTCCGATTGCCAGTAGATCCACGCTAGTTGGGCCCGTGGCCAACCGTTCGGCGCCATCGCCTCTCCACCGGATCCACCGGCGCCGCTCCACCGGCGCGGGGCACTGGCCGGCCCGTCGGCGGGACCGGCGGTCAGCTCCCAACCGACCTGGCGGTCCGGTCCGGTCACGCGGGACCGCGACGCCTCCTTGAGGCTCACGCGGTGGGTAATCTGCAGGTCGTTCGGGTCGTAGATTGCTCGCCCGTCGTACGGCGATGTCCAGCACGGTTCACCCCGGGTCGGGCACGAGCGAGCAGCCTTCTTCGCCGTTCTCGAGTTCGTGCTCAGACTGGTCGATCAGCACGTACTCGCCAGTGGCACATCCCGACCCGTCGTCGAACGGGGCCCATCCGGTGCCGCGCCAGTCGTAATCGACGTAGTGCGCGCCGATGTTCTCCTCGGCGACCACCAGCTCGGCCAGCAGTTCCTCGATGTCGACGACCTGGCCCGGCCGCATCGTCGTCGCCGCTGTCGAGCGGCGCGCACGCGCTCATCGTCACGGCGGCTACGGCTACGGCTGCGAGCGCGACCACGACGTCGGCGGGACGGCCTTCTCGTTGCGATCTCACGCGGAACTCGTATCGCGACCCGCCTGGGATGCCGCTGATCATGAGACCTCGCCAGCCGACGCCGCGGCGGCGCGGTGTGTGGCTGGTGGCCGTGCAGCTCGCGCCGCCGGTTCCGCTGCGACCCGCCCGCGGCTGGCATCCCACTTGTTGAGGAACTGGTGCCCGTGAGGCGTGAGCTGAACCCGGCGAAGCGTTGTGCGTGAGCCGTTGCGGTCGTCGGGCGCCCACAGCGGCCGGATCACCGGGTCCATCAGCCAGCCGACCAACCATGCGCTCATGCGGACACCGTCGTCTTCCACGGGCTCCCAGGTGACGTCTCCGTCGTCTCGACCCTGGCGCGGGTAGCACGAGATGAAGCCCGCGTTGATCTTCGCCAGCGTGCGGTGTCGAGTCTCGGCCCATTGCAGCGGGTGCATGAAGCGTCCTCGCCGCCGCGGCGGTTCCGGAGCCGCGATCTCGCCCGCCGCGTCGGTCTCCGCCGGCGCCGACACCTGCTGCGGCGGCAGCTCGGGCACGGTGATCAGCTCGCCCATGGCTCGGCGAACCTTACGTTGGCGATACCGGCGGATCCGGTGAGATCGACGATCCTTCTCCCGGTAACACGTCAGACACGCGCCGGACTCGCCGCGATCATGGCCGCGGTCACACGTCGTGTGTCGGCTCCGCCACCATCTCTTGTGCTCGCTCGTGGTCATCGCTGTCAGGTGGCGGATCTCGTGGCACAGCCTCATCCCGCACAGGGCAACGATCAGGTGCCCGTCAGGAATGGGACCGATCGCGTCTTCGTAAGCCATGCGGTGAACCAATTTGACCTTCCCCGTGACCGGATCTCGTCGCGTGCCGTAGCCGCCACTGTTCGTACCGTCCTTCCACAGTTTGCACGGCACGGATTGCCATTCGCACGAGACGGATAGCAACGATTCAGCGGGACTGGTTGTTCCAGAAGGGACATCGATGATCTGCAATGTCGTCACATCCGGTAGATCTGTCGCGGCTGGTAGGCATCGACATGACCAGCGACGATGGGCCACACTCGTCTGTGGGCCGCGGGGACATGGCTGAACATATCTCTTACACAACAAGTGGCGAACAAGGGGCGTTTGGGTGACGTTGCCAGATCGCGCAGGTTGGGTGGATGTTCGTCCCCGCGACCCCTTTGTACGCCCTCTCGAATTGTTTCCTCGTCGCGCCAGGAATTATTTCGCGCAGCGTGTATCGCTCTCCGGGGTGGTGCCCCCAACGCGAAAGGGGGATGTCGTCGTTGGGGGCACCAGGTCGGAGGGTTCAGCAGTCAGCACGCGGGTCAGCGCGGGTATCTCCGTTCGAACTCCCGCCCGAACGCGGCTGGGGACACCTGCGCGGTCGCCGTGGTCTCCGGGTCGGAGTAGACACTGTGGTCATCGTCAACGGCAATGTCCAAGGCAGCGTCCACGCCGGCGCCCAAGGGCAGCCCCGGCCCTCTCGCCGGCGCTCCCGGCGCTCCCGGCGCTCCCGGTGCTCGCGGTGCTCGCGGTGCTCGCGGGCCGCAAGTCTCGTCGGGGGTTGTTCGGCGAGCGTGCTGACCAGGCGATGCAGTGCGCGTCACCGTCGACGAGCGGAACACCGCCACAGCCATGGTCGGTGCTGGTGCCATCTCGGCTCCTTCCCTCGTGGGTTCGCTCGGTAGGGGTTCGGTGGGAAAACCTCGGGCCAGCACCCCGGTCCGGTGGGGCGCCGACCGCTGGGTTTGCTACCAGGAGATCCGCAATGTGTTGTGCCCGTTGAACAACAGGTGCGCCACCGGGTCCGGCTCGGTCTGCGCGAGCCGCGGCGTCGGGAGCGAACGCAGCAGCGCCTCGACCGCGACCCGCACTTCGGTGCGGGCCATCAGCGCGCCGAGGCAGCGGTGGATGCCCCAGCCGAACCCCATGTGTTCGCGCACATTGGGCCGGTTCAGCACGATCGCGTGCGGGTCCGGATACACCGTCTCGTCCAGGTTGGCGACCGCCGACATGAACATCACCGGTGTGTTCGGTGGTAGGCGCTGGCCGCCGTACTCGACCCAGCCGGTGGTGATCCGCACCAGCCCGGCGTGTTGGGATCCTGACCGCAGGCTGGGGGACCCCGCGCGCAGCGTTTCCTCGATGACCGCGTCGAGCAGCTGCTCGCGGGGCTCCTCGTCCGCACAGACGGCCTGCTGCCACAGCCCCTCGGTGATCAGCACCTCGATGACGTCGAGCAGCAGGTAGCGGGTGGTCTGCTCACCTGCGACGCGGGTGAGGCACGCGTGCCAGAACACCTCCGCGTCGCTCATGAAGCTGTGCACCAGGTCGTAGAGCAGGTCACGGTTGTCCGCCGGGAGCTCCCGGCGGCGCTGGGCCATGAGGCGGGTGATGTAGCGGTGGGCGGCTCGCCATGCGCCGACGGCCTCGAGCTGGTCGTACTCGTCGACCAGAGACGGCGGCTGGAGCATGACGTTGGTGGCCCAGCACATGCGGTCGACGACTTTTTCCTCGCGTTCGGTGTCGCCGTAGCCGACGAAGCTGTTGACCACCGGCCGCAGGCCCGGCACCGCGTAGCCGTCGTGCAGCTCGACCTGCCCGTCCAAGCGGAACCCCTCGATCAGCTCGGCGAAGCGGCTCCGCATCAACGGCTCGCGGGAGGTGACCCGCCGGTGGGTGAACCCGTCCCCGTACGGCTTGCGCAGCTGCCGATGACGCTCCCCGTCGGCGGTGATCATCAGCTCGCCGTAGTCCGGCAGCTTCTCCAACTCAGCGGTCACCGCCGGCGAGCGGCCGGCGAAGTTGAATGGGACCGATTCCCGCGAGCTGAAGTCCTTGTGGTTGGCGAGCATGTCCCGCACCAACCGGTGTTGCCCGACGAGCAGCATGCCCATCTCCGGCCACCAGGACAGCGGGTTTTTCAGGATCCGCGCGTAGGCGCGGGAGCGGTCGGACAGGTCCGGATCCACGACCGGCACATAGTTGACCCAGGGCAGGTTGGCGGCCAGGTCTGCGAGGCGCGGCGGCACCGGCGGATGCACGACACCCGGCACTGACGGCGGCGGATACCCATCGCGGGGCAGGGCCGCTGTCCGGGCTGTGCCTGCTGTGGGTCGAGGAGCGGACGCATCTGGTGACACGGTGTCAGGCACCGGGAACACCTCCTTTGTCTTCCGTCTTCGTGCAGCGGCGCGGTTGGGCACCGGTGCGGCGGGCGGGGTGAAAGGCCACAGCGGCTCACCGAGCTGGTAGGTCGGCGTTGGCGGCGTTCGCCAAGGCCACCCCCGGTGGCGGCCAGACCCAGCGCGATCGCGATCGCGGCGATGAGCTGACGACGCTGATGGGCGCCACGGCGACTGCGGTCAGTCCGATGGCCGGGATCGTCCATGGCCGTCGTCGAGCGATGTGCATGTCGGCGCGCGGGCCCGAGCTGCTGTGGCCGGCCGGCGGCCGGGCAACGGTCGGGCCGGGCCGACGCCGTTTCCGAACTCTGGCGCGGATGGTGAACCGGGCGAGCGACGTCATCGCCCACACCGGACTCGTGACCCGCCTGCCGAACGCCTGCGCGAGGTGGGCCCATCGGTACAGCAGCAGCGCCCGCCACTGGGTCCGTCGCACCGTGATCATCATGACGTCCGGGCCGCGGCGATGTTCAGCCGGTTGCTCCAACGGTTGGCAGACAGCAGCGGTCATCCCATCCTCCAGGCACGACTTGATCGCCTCACGGCGATCGCTCCTGACCGGGATGCGGTGGGCGGCCTCGTGAGGCGGTGAAATAAAAGGGGGTTGATCAATCACGCTACGCCGGCGGATAGGACCGGCAATCGTCCGAACAGGGAGTGACCATCCGTGGAGCACCCACAGACGGTGGACATACGTATCAACGGATCGTGATATCTAGTCGCAGACTGTGAGGCTTTCGGCCGCTGTCACTCGAATGCGGATTACTCCGCGTCACGCCATGGGATAGCTGTCTCACGGGTCAGCACATGGCAGCGATTCCGACAACGCCCTTGGTGGCTTCGTCCTATGTCCGTCCTACGGCGACAGTGAGCCGATCCGGCTCGAGTACGGTGTTGTCGCCTCAACGGGTGACCGGCGTACCCGGACGTGGCGAGACCCCGCCAGAACCCGTCAACAACTGCGTCGGAAGCTGCAGATCACATCGTCCCCGTTCACGCGGGGCTGTTCCCAGCGCGTCGGTTTCGCCAACCTTTGCCGCATGCGTCCCGCGCCCGCAGGGGTGTTTCGTTGCGCCACGCCCCGGTGACCCACTTGCCGAACGTCGTGGCGGACGGCGGATGGTCTCGAGACCTGCCCGGACAAGCTGCTACCGACCGCGCTTCCGTAGCTCTTGCAAGACCGACTTCCGGCTGAGTCGTCTCAATGAGCGACAGGTGCAGACCAACCTGATCTGCGATGCGGGGTTGGCTTCTGTTCAGCGGAAGTCGCGGGACTTGTGGGCGGTGTGGAGGTCGAGGGGTTCGAGTTTGTCGGCGTTGAGGCTGCATACGCCGTGGTTGTTCTGGAGGGTGCCGCGGATGAGGAGGGCGGTGGCTTCGCGGGCGAGGCGCCGGTAGCGGGTCCACAGGCCTGGTGAGCAGACGACGTTGAGCATGCCGGTCTCGTCCTCGAGGTTGAGGAACGTGATGCCGCCCGCGGTGGCAGGCCGTTGGCGGTGGGTGACGGCCCCACCGACCAGGATGCGGGTGCCGTCCGGGACGTCGGGAACGGCGGCGGTGGGCAGCGCACCGAGCTGGTCGAGGTGGTGGCGGAGGAACTCGACGGGGTGCCGGTCCGGGGTGATGCCGGTGGCCCACACGTCGGCGACGGCGACCTCGAGCGCGCTCATCCCGGGCAGGGACGGCGCGTGGCCGGCGGTGGTCGTGCCGGGCAGGAACCGCGGCCGGTCGCGGGCCACGGCGCCCGCGGTCCACAGGGCTTGGCGGCGGTCCGGGCCGAAGCCGGTGAAGGCGCCGCTGGTGGCGAGGGCCTCCAACTGTGGCTCGGTGAGGGTCACGCGGCGGCCGATGTCGACCATGTCCCGGTAGGGGCCGCCGCGCTCGCGTTCCTCGACCAGGGCTTGGGTGGGGTCGTCGCCGAGGGTGCGGACGCTGCCGAGTCCCAGGCGGACGGCGACGCGGCCGGTGCTGTCCGGGTCGGGTTCGAGGGTGGCGTGGGCGAGGCTCTTGTTGATGTCCGGGCGGTGGATTACGACGCCGTGCCGGCGGGCGTCGGCGACCAACGATTGGGGTGAGTAGAAGCCCATCGGTTGGGCGCGGAGCAGGCCGGCGCAGAACGCGGCCGGGTGGTACAGCTTCAGGTAGGCGCTCGCGTAGACGAGCAGGGCGAAGCTCATGGAGTGGGCTTCGGGGAAGCCGTAGCCGGAGAAGGCTTCGATCTGGCCGTAGATCGTGTCCGCCAGCGGGCAGGTGATCCCGTTGGTGGCGGCACCGGTGTAGAAGCGGTCGCGGAGGCGTTCCATCTTCGCGCGGGACCGTTTGGCGCCCATCGCGCGGCGGAGTTGGTCGGCCTCGGACGGGGTGAAGTCGGCGACGTCGATGGCGATCTGCATGACCTGTTCCTGGAACAGCGGCACCCCCAGGGTGCGGTCCAACGCACCGGCCAACAAAGGGGTGGGCGTGCTGCCAGGACTGGCCGTTGCGGCGGCGAGTGTAGGGGTGCACCGAGCCACCCTGGATCGGGCCCGGCCGGATCAGCGCGACCTCGACGACCAGGTCGTAGAACACGCGCGGCCGCAACCGCGGCAGCGTGCCGAGCTGGGCCCGACTCTCCACTTGGAACACGCCGACCGCGTCCGCCGCGCACAGCATGTCGTACACCGCCGGGTCGGCGAGGTCGAGCGTCGCGATGTCGACCTCCACACCCTCGTGCTCGCGAACGAGGTCGACGGCGTAGTGGATCGCCGACAGCATCCCGAGCCCGAGCAGGTCGAACTTCACCAGACCGATCGCCGCGCAGTCGTCCTTGTCCCACTGCAACACCGTCCGGTCCGCCATGCGCGCATGCTCCACCGGCACCA
Source organism: Actinophytocola sp. (assembly GCF_009379765.1). Lineage (GTDB taxonomy): Bacteria > Actinomycetota > Actinomycetes > Mycobacteriales > Pseudonocardiaceae > Actinophytocola. Next base: position 91,322 of record NZ_WHTD01000009.1, read on the forward strand.
CCTCCGACAGCGGCCGGTCGCAGATCACCATCCCGCCCGAATGGATCCCCAGATGCCGCGGCGCGTCACCGATCTGGTGCGCCAACTCCACCACATCGGGCGGAATCGGGTGCTCCTCACCGGCCGCGACCGTCGCGACCAGGCCCCACCGGTCGACCTGCCGCGCCCACGCATCCTGCTGCCCCAACGAGTACCCGAGCGCCTTGGCCATGTCCCGGACCGCCGACCGGGCCCGGTAGGTGATCACATTGGCGACCTGCGCGGCGTGGCGGCGGCCGTGCTTGGCGTAGACGTACTGGATGGCCTCCTCCCGGCGGTCGGACTCGATGTCCACATCAATATCGGGCGGCCCGTCCCGCTCCGGTGCCAGGAACCGCTCGAACAACAACCCCCACTTCACCGGGTCCGCGTTGGTGATCCCCAGCGCGTAGCAGACCGCCGAGTTCGCCGCCGACCCACGCCCCTGAGCGAGGATGTCGCTGCGGCGGCAGGGCGATGCGCAAAGTCGTTTTGCGAGGTCAGTCGTGTTGTGAGTGATTCATCCACTTGGTCGGGTGCGTGTGGTGGCTGTCGGTCGTGAGTTCAGGTGCCACTGACTGGTTGCCAC
>NZ_WHTD01000017.1 GCF_009379765.1 Actinophytocola sp.
ACCACGTCCGCACCGAGCCACGCCAGGATCTGCGTGCACGACGGTCCACTTTGGACGTGGGTCATGTCGAGGACGCGAACACCCTCGAGAGCCTTTCCCATGAAAAGTCCCCTTACTTGTACATGGTCTGGTTCATCGTCCCGGGTGCGTACACCTCCGGGTCGACCCACACGTTGATCAGCGAGGGCAGGCCGCTCTCCCGCGCGCGTTCGAGCGCGGGACGGATGTCCTTCGGGTCGCGGACCTCCTCGCCGTACCCACCGAGCAGCCTGGCGAACTCGTCGTAGCGGACGTCGCCGAGCGTGTTGCCGACCCGGCCGCGGTCCGCGCCGTACTTCTGGATCTGGCCGTAGCGGATCTGGTTCATCGACGAGTTGTTGCCGACGACGCCGACGAAGGGCAGGTTGAACCGGACCAGCGTCTCGAAGTCGAAGCCGGTGAGGCTGAACGCGCCGTCCCCGAACAGGGCGACGACCTCCTTGTCCGGCCGCGCGTACTTGGCCGCCATCACGAACGGCACACCGACCCCGAGTGTCCCGAGTGGACCCGGGTCCATCCAGTGGCCGGGCGACTTGGGCTGCACGACCTGGCCGGAGAAGGTGACGATGTCGCCGCCGTCGCCGATGTAGATCGAGTCCTCGGTGAGGAACTCGTTGATCTCGTGCACCAGCCGGTACGGGTCGATCGGGGACGCGTCGGAGAGCTGGCGGGGCAGCCGCTTCTCATACGCCGCCAGCTCGACCGCGCGCAGCTCCTCGAGCCACGTCTTGCGGGCGACAGAGCCGTTGTCGACCCGGCCGGAGGCGGCCTGCGTGACCGCGGCGAGCACGGCGCCCGCGTCGCCGACGATGCCCAGGTCGATGTCGCGGTTCTTGCCGACCGTGCGGTAGTCCAGGTCGATCTGGACGACCGTGGCCTGCTGGGAGAGTCGCTTGCCGTAGCCCATCCGGAAGTCGAACGGGGTGCCGACGATGATGATCAGGTCGGCGTTCTGGAACGCGTAGCGGCGGGCGAGCTGCAGGTGGTGCGGGTCGCCGGGGGGCAGTGTGCCGCGACCGGAGCCGTTCATGAAGGCCGGCACGTTCAGCGTGCGGACGAACTCGGTGGCCGCGTCCGTGCCGCGGGTGGTCCATACCTGGCTGCCGAGCAGCACGCAGGGCTTCTCGGCGCCCACGACGAGGTCGGCGAGCCGCTCGACGGCCGCCGGGTCGCCCGCGGACCTGGTCGACGCGCGGTAGGCGCCCGTCTTGGGGATGCGTGCCTTCTCCAGCGGGACCTTGGCGTCCAGCACGTCGCGCGGGATCTCCAGGAAGGACGGCCCGGGAGCGCCGAGGAAGCACTCGCGGAACGCCATCGACACCAGTCCGCGGCCCGCTCGGTGCTCGGCACCGTGGCGGCGAACTTGGTGATCGGGTTCATCATGTCGACGTGCGGGAGGTCCTGCAGCGAGCCCATCTTGTGCTGGGACAGCGCCCCCTGGCCGCCGATCAGCAGCATCGGGCTCTCCGCCCGGAGCGCGTTGGCCACGCCGGTGACCGCGTCGGTGGTGCCGGGGCCCGCGGTGACGACCGCTACGCCCGGCTTCCCGGTGATGCGGGCGTAGCCGTCGGCGGCGTGCGCGGCGACCTGCTCGTGGCGTACGTCGATGACGTCGATGCCCTCGTCGACGCAGCCGTCGTAGATGTCGATGATGTGCCCACCGCACAGCGTGAAGATCACGTCCACGCCCTCGGCCTTCAGCGCCTTGGCCACCAGATGACCGCCGGAGATCATCTCCGGGTTCTCCTGACCGTCGCTGCCCGGTGTCTCCCGGACCGTTGAAGCCATGTGACTTGTCATCTCCTCATGTCATCCGTGTGTCGAGGTGTGGCGCATACTGCATACCGTATGACCTTAGTGAGGGCCAGGCCCCCCGGTCTACGTTTTGTCACTCGCGCCTGCCGAAGGCGTTACCTGGTCCCTGTCGAACTGGCCCGCCGGCCTGCCCACCGGCCGCCGCACGCCTCTGAGCAGCCGATCCATGCTCGTCTCTTCTAGTTTTGCCGAACATCTCATACTGTATGCTGCATACCAAATGAACACAAGAACGGAGCTTGCGGTGAAAGTTGCTGTTCTTGGGGCCGGCGCCATCGGCGCGTATGTCGGTGCCGCCCTGCACCGAGCCGGAGTCGAGGTGCATCTCATTGCCAGAGGTCCCCACCTGGAGAAGATCCGCGAGTCGGGTGTACGGGTCGAGAGCCCGCGCGGCGATTTCCAGGCCCGTCCACACGCAACCGACGATCCGACCGAGGTAGGGACGGTCGACCACATTTTCCTTGGCCTGAAAGCAAACCGATACGCCGACGCCGGTCCGATGATCAGGCCGCTGCTGCATGACGACACGACGATCATCGCCGCGCAGAACGGGATCCCGTGGTGGTACTTCCACGGTGTCCCCTCCAAGTACGAGGGCTACCGGATCGACAGCGTGGACCCCGGCGGTGCGGTGTCCGCGGCGTTGCCGGTGGAACGGGCGATCGGCTGCGTCGTCTACGCGGCCACCGAGATCGTCTCCCCGGGGGTGATCCGCCATCTGGAGGGCACCCGCTTCTCCATCGGAGAGCCGAGCGGTGAGATCTCCGCGCGCTGCACCTCCTTCGCCGAGGCGATGGTCGCCGGCGGGCTGAAGTGCCCGGTCGAGCCGGACCTGCGCAAGGACATCTGGCTCAAGCTGATGGGGAACATCGCGTTCAACCCGATCAGCGCGCTGACCCGGGCCACGATGGCCGGGATCTGCCGCCATCTGACCACCCGCGAGCTGGTGGTCCGGATGATGAGGGAGACCCTCGACGTGGCCGCCCGGCTGGACGCCCACCCCGAGATCTCCATCGAACGCCGCATGGCCGGGGCCGAGCGGGCCGGTGAGCACAAGACGTCGACCCTGCAGGACCTGGAGAAAGGCAAGCCGCTGGAGCTCGACGTGATCCTGAAGGCGGTCGTCGAGCTCGCCGACCTGACGGGGGCGGAGGCGCCGACGGTGCGGGTGGTCAGCGCGCTGGCCGACCTCCTGAACGAGCAGGTGGCGACGGTGCCCCGGCTGACCCCACCGACCCCGGGCTGACCGCCCGGCAGCTCCACGGCAGGGCGCGCCCCGGACGAGACCCGTCCGGGGCGCGCCTCATTCGTCCAGCGGGGCGCCGCGCCAGCGCCGGCCCGTCCGCCGCGGCTCGCCGTCGACCCGGCCCGTCGCCCACAGCAGCGACGCCCACGGCTCCTCGACCGTCACCTGGGGAAACATCCGTGCGAGTACGCGCGCACACGTCCCGCGACGGGTCGAGGGCCAGCCCCAGACCACGGGCGATGTCCTCGCCGTGCACGAGGAGCTCGACGCAGCCCAGCCCCGCGAACCCTGTCTGCCCAACTAAACTTTGCGGTTAATTAACCGACAAGTTGAATGTGGAGGGTTCACGAACGTGAGCCAGCCGCCGCTAGATCCGATCTAGCACCCCGTCTCGCGCCTGGATGGTGAGGCACGAGGAGGACCGATGAACGCACGGCTGCGGATCGCGGTGATCGTCGGCAGCACTCGGGAGGGCCGCGTCGGCGACGCGATCGCCCGGTGGTTCGTCGATCTCGTGAAGCAGCGCGGCGACGTCGAGCTCGACCTGCTCGACCTGGCCGATTTCGACTTTCCCCACCACTACCCGGAGGAGGCGACCCCGCGGATGACGACGTTCACCTCGGCGATCGACCGCGCCGACGGATATGTGGTGGTCACCCCCGAGTACAACCGCAGCTTCCCGGCGTCGCTCAAGCAGGCCATCGACTTCGCCTACGACGAGTGGCACGCCAAGCCCGTCGGCTTCGTGTCCTACGGGTGCCGCAGCCGCGGCCACTACGCGGTGGAGTCGCTGCGGGTCGTGTTCACCGAGCTGCACACGGTGGCCGTGCGCGACGAGGTCGCCATCGACCTGATGGCCGTGCGCGGCGACGGCACCCCGCGGGACAAGGCGGTTCTCGAGGTCGCCGTCACGACCATGCTCGACCAGCTGACGTGGTGGGCCCTCGCGCTGCGGGAGGCGCGCGCGGCCCGCCCCTACATCGCCTGACCCACGCTCGACATCTCGCTCGACACACCGCTTGACACACCGCTTGACACACCGCTTGACACGAGGGGAAGGAACCATGCCCGACCTGGCCATCGAGACATCAGGTCTCGTCAAGACATTCGGCACCACACGCGCGGTGGACGGCGTCGACCTCGCGGTGCCCGCCGGCACCGTGTACGGCGTCCTCGGCCCGAACGGTGCCGGCAAGACGACCGCGGTGAGGATGCTCGCCACGCTGCTGCGCCCGGACGGCGGGGAGGCGCGGGTGTTCGGCCACGACGTGATCCGCGAGGCGGACAAGGTGCGCAGCCTCGTCAGCCTCACCGGCCAGTACGCCTCGGTCGACGAGGACCTGACGGGCACCGAGAACCTCGTGCTGATCGGCAGGCTGCTCGGCCATCGCAAGCCCAGGGCCCGGGAGCGGTCGGCGCAGCTGCTGGAGGCGTTCGGGCTCACCGACGCCGCCGGCAAGCAGGTCAAGAACTACTCCGGCGGCATGCGGCGGCGTATCGACATCGCGGCGAGCATCCTCAAGACGCCGGACGTGCTGTTCCTCGACGAGCCGACCACCGGTCTCGATCCCCGCAGCCGCAACCAGGTCTGGGACATCATCCGGATCATCGTCGCGCAGGGCACCACGGTCATGCTCACCACACAGTACCTGGACGAGGCCGACCAGCTCGCGTCCCGGATCGCGGTCATCGACCACGGCAAGGTGATCGCCGAGGGCACGCCCGGCCAGCTGAAGGCGTCGGTCGGCGCAGGCTCCATCCACGTGCGGCTGCGCGACGCGGCGCGGCGCGAGGAGGCGCTGCGGGTGCTGACCACGGTGCTCGGCCCCGCGGTGCATCTCGACCCCGACCCGGTGGCACTCACCGCGCAGCTGTCCGGCGAGGACTCCGACCGGGAGGCCGCCGAGCAGGCGTCGCGGGCGCTCGCCGAGCTGGCCGCGGCCGGCATCACCGTCGACAACTTCTCCTTGGGCCAGCCGACCCTCGACGAGGTGTTCCTGGCCCTCACCGACCACCTCGCCACCGAGTCCGAGGAGGCCGCGGCATGAGCAAACCAACCACCGTGCTTCGCGCGAATGCCGCCCACGCCGAGCGGAGCGAGGCAGGTGCCACAGCATGAGCAAACCAACCAACGCAACCACCGTGCTTCGCGCGAATGCCGCCCACGCCGAGCGGAGCGAGGCAGGTGCCACAGCATGAGCAAACCAACCAACCCAACCACCGTGCTTCGCGCGAATGCCGCCCACGCCGAGCGGAGCGAGGCAGGTGTCACAGCATGAGCACCACAACCACCGAGCCCGCTGTCAGCACCTACACGCCCGCGGCGGAGAGCCTGAACGCCGTGCTCGCCGCCGGCGAGCAGCCGCCGAGACCGAGTGCCTGGTCGGCGTCGCTGACCTTCGGCTGGCGGGCCATGCTCAAGATCAAGCACGTGCCCGAGCAGATGTTCGACGTCACCGCGTTCCCGATCATGATGACGTTGATGTTCACCTACCTGTTCGGCGGCGCGCTGGCCGGGTCGGTCACCGAGTACCTGCAGTTCCTGCTGCCGGGCATCATGGTCACGAGCGTCGTCATGATCACGATGTACACCGGTATGGGCGTGAACATCGACATCGAGAAGGGCGTGTTCGACCGCTTCCGCACGCTGCCGGTGTGGCGCCCGTCGGCACTGGTCGGCGCCCTGTTCGGCGACGTGTTCCGCTACATCACGGCCGCGGCGGTCATCCTCGTGGTCGGCCTGATCCTCGGCTTCCGCCCGGGCGGCGGGGTGCTCGGGGTACTGCTCGGGATCGTGCTGCTGGTCGGCTTCTCGTTCGCGTTCTCCTGGATCTGGACGATGTTCGGTCTGTTCCTGCGGTCGGAGAAGTCGGTGATGGGCGTCAGTATGATGGTGCTGTTCCCGCTGACCTTCCTGTCGAACGTCTTCGTCGAGCCGGAAACGATGCCGGGCTGGCTGCGCACGTTCGTCGAGGTCAACCCGATCACCCACCTGGTGGCCGCTGTCCGCGGCTTGATGCAGGGCACCCCGGACGCCGGTGAGATCACCTGGGTCCTGGTGGCCGCCGTGGTGATCATCGCGATCTTCGGCACCCTGACGATGCGGCTCTACAACAGGAAGTGACCCGGGGGGCGGTAGCGGCGGGGCCTTCTCAGCGCGAGGAGGCCCCGCCGAGGCGCCTTGCGCAGTCCGCATGATTACGCCAGGAAACCTCAGTCGGTGGCTCAGGCTGCGTGGGTGTGGGGGTGGTGGAGGGTGTTGCGTTGGGGTGTTTGGGTGGGGTCGATCCATGGGGGTGGGATGAAGTGGACTCTCGGAGTTCAGGCCGTAGTCGCGCTCGACCACGACGCGTTGCCCACCCGTGAGTGCTCGGACCTGCTCGCCGCCGCCCTGGACGCCCTGGCAGCCGCGGCGTTCGCCATGCGGAGCCGGTTCGGCCCCGCCTTCGGCGAGCCCTGGTCGACGATCACCGTCCTGACCCGCGGACGGCTCCTCGCTCTGGCCTCGACCGGCTGAGCCACCGGCATCGGTCCTGGCCGCGCCCTGCCTTCTTTCGTCCACGCACGACGAACCCGCGACTCGTCGACGCGACCGGCGGTCCTGCTCACCCATGAATCCGGCACCATGCCGACGAACACCGGCACGTGCCGATGACACCGTCCACTTTGACCGAATCCCGGTCGGCACGGCTAACGCCCGCTCCATCGCATTTTCAGCGCCGGGCAACATCCGCTGATCGTGCGGGTCCTTCGTGCCCTGTCGCTCCGCACCAACTGGCCCGTCCTGGTGACTTACCCGGGGTGGTGGAGGGCAGTTCGGGACAGGTGGGTGACCTGCGAGAACATCTCGCCGCGGTGCCGGATCCCCGTGCTCTTCGTGTCGTGGAGTGCGGCACACCTTGGGTCGATCCTGCTCGTCGCCGCGGCCGCGGTCCGTGCTGGTGCCCGGTCTGTCACCGCGATCGGCGCGTGGTTCTCCGGCCGATCAGGAATCACTCAGCTAGTGTCGCGTGATCCTGTTCCTTTGCGTCCGCTGTGGATCAACGTGGTTCCTGGCAAGGCGGAGGAAAGTCGCTCGTACTGGATGTACTTGGGCTTCTCTCCAACGCTGTAACACAGACAGGGCCGCTGTTGGCCGCAGCGGCGTAAAGGTTTCAGGGTCACGCGACACTAGAGCGTCCAGCGGGTCGGGCTCGGCGGCTGGTAGCAGCACGTGGCGCCGGTCGATACCGAGTCGCGGAGGTGGGTGGCCAGCTCGGGGTGGCGGTCGTCCAGTTTGCGGAGGGTGTCGCGGATTCTCGCGGTCACCGTCTTTCGTGCGCGTTCGGCCTCGTCGCCCAGGCGGCGTTGGCGGACGCCCAAGCCCGTCGCCTTGCGGAGCTCGTCCAGCAGGGCCTCGCGTTCCTGGTCGTGGGCCGCTGCCTTCTCGTCGTCGCCGCGGAGGGTGGCGGCATCGATCATCTCGTCCAGTGTGGACAGTCGGCGCCGGTAGGCCGCGCGGGCCCCGGCGTCGAGGACGTCGTCGCCGCTCAGCCGGGCCGCGGCCACGACCTCCTGGCCGCCTTCCGGGTTCAGCAGGCGGGTCGCCGAGACCTCGGTGCCGGGAGAGGACAACAACACGTGCAGGTCTCTCAGGCCCTTGGCATCCGGGACGTGCACGGTGCGGCCGGCCATGGTCAGCGACCAGGTCTCACCCGTGTAGTGGAACTCGTTGCGGGGCGCGGAAAGCGCCGGCACGAGGCCCGCGCGATGGCGGATGTCCAGCTCGGCCGCCTCGCGGGACGCCTCGTCCCGCAGGACCGCGGCCCGCGCCTCGTCCCCCGCGGCGGACAGCACGCCGGCGAGGCCAACCTTGGCCTCGACGACCCACGGGCGGGCACCCAGGGTCTCGGCCGAGCGGAGGGCCTCGGCGTAGCTCGACTCCGCCGCGTCCCGGTTGCCCAGCGCCGACTCGACCGCGGCGAGCCACAGGTCGGCCGGACCGCCGATGTCGCAGCCGTACAACGCGACCAGCCACTCCCCCGCGTGCGGCGCCAGCGCCGACCGCGCGCGGTCGCCCAGCGACGGGTCGCCGGTGAGCGAGGCGGCCTGGGCGAGCAGCCGCAGCCACAGCGCGCGGAACGGCCCCGGCACCGGCCGGTCCCGCGCGTCGGCCTCGGCCACGCACCGCAGAGCCGTCTCGCGGTGGCCGCGCGCGGCGGCCGTGATGCCCTCGAGCAGCTCCGGGAACGGGTAGCGCACGTCGAGCGCGCGCAGGCGCAGCTCGTCGAGGTCGTCCCACCTGCCCTGCAGCTGCAACGACGCCCAGCGCAGGTGATGCACCGCGTGCCGCATGTGTGGGTGGTCCGTCTCCTGCGGCACCGACATCGCCTTGGCGAACATGGCGTCGGACTCGGCGAACCGCCCGCACATGGCCGCGATGATGCTCTGGTCGATGTCGGCGCCGACCACCATCGAGCCTTCCGGCCTCTGCTCGGTCAGCGCGACGAACCGGATGAACCTGTCGTGGTAGCGCGGGTCGCCCAGCTCGAGCAACGCCACCCAGCTCAGCGACGTGGCCCACTGCTCCATCTCGGCGTCGTCGAGGCGTCGGCCGATGGCCGCCAGCTCGTCGCACAGCTCGAGCCGCTCGGCCCCGTGCCCCGGCTCCCACAGCGTGTCGTGCATGGTCCACAGCGAGAAGCCCAGCGCGTCGTCGTCGTTGCCGCTCCGGGCCATGGCGACGACCTGCAGGATCACCTCGCCCACCAGCTGGTCGGGCGACTTGCCGTCCTGGTCGGTGCCGACCATCCTGCGGTGCGCCGCACGCAGCAGGCGGGCCTTGAGCTCCGCCCGGCCGTCCGGGCTGCCCACGCCATGGAGCGTGAGCGCGACCCGGGGCAGCATCTCGGTGTCGTCCAGCCGCAGCGCGACCTCGGCCGCCTCCCCCAGCCAGTTCCACGCCTCCCCGACCGGGCCGAAGTGGTACAGCTGGCTGCCGAGGTCGAGGCTGAGCCTGGCCCGCCGCGGGTCGTCCCGGCCTACCAGCGCGAGCGCCCGACGGTAGTGCGCCGCCGACTCCTCGACCGCCATCCGCTTGCGCGCGTCGCGGGCGGCGGCGGTGAGGAGCTCCACGACCACGTCCGGCTCGATCTCGGCACCCGCCAGGTAGGCGTGCCGGGCGCGGTCGGCGGGGAAGATCCGTTCGGAGAGCGCCGGTGACCGGCCGAGCGCGCCGACGACCGCGGCGTGCCGGCTCCGCGCCTCGGCCTCGTCGAGTGCCTCGTACAGCGTCTCCCGGACCAGGTCGTGGGCGAACGCGAACCGGCCGTCGCCGAGCGCGACCACCAGGCGAGCCGCGATCGACTCGGCCAGCAGCCGGTCGACGTGCGGCACCGGCGCGGCCACGACCGCGGCCAGCACCTGGCGGTGGAACTCCCGGCCGAGCACGGCCGCGTCGGTGAGCAGCGTCGACACCATCGTCGGCAGCAGCGACAGCCGGCGGCGCACCGCGTCGCGCACGCCGGGCGCGACCGTGGTGAGCGCGCTGCCGCTGTGCCACAGCCGGGCGGTCTGCTCGACGAAGAACGGGTTGCCGCCCGTGCGCAGGTGCACCTCGGTGACGAGGTCCGCGGCCGGCTCCGCGCCCGTGGTGCGCGCGATGAGCGCGCCGACCTCGGCCTCGCCGAGCCCGGTGAGCGTGACCGTGGTGGCCCTGGCCAGGAGCGGCAGCATGAGCGGGGCCAGCGGGTGATCGGCGGCCTCCACCTCGACGTCGCGGTAGGTGCCGACGAGCAGCAGCCGCTCGAACCAGGTGTGCTGTGCGACGAACTCCAGCAGCCGCACCGACTCCGGGTCGGCCCAGTGCAGGTCGTCGAGCACGACCACGACCGGCCGGCGCTGCGCGACCGCCACCAGCGCGCTGGTGACCGCGTCGTACATCTGGAACCCGTCGGCCTGCTCGCCCCGGGTGTCGCCGAGCAGGAACGCGAGCGGCGGGCCCGCCGCCTCCTGCACCGCCATCCACTCCTCGGCCGTGGCCTGGCGGCGCAGCCCCCGGACCACCTGCACCCACGGCCAGTAGCCGGGCGCCGCGGTGGAGTCCCAGCACGACCCGGACAGCACCAGCGCGCCGTCCCGCCGCGCGGTCTCCATGCCGGCGGTGACCAGCGTGGTCTTGCCGATGCCGGCCTCCCCGGTGACCAGCACGAGCCCACCGTGGCTGCCCGCGGCGCGGCCGATCTCGGCGCGCAGCACCCCGGCGGGGTGGTCGCGGCCGATGAGCTCAGCTGTAGCCATGTCCGGTTCGCCGCCTCTGGGAGGATCTGGGGGATCTGGGCGGGCTCGATAGTAGGCAAACCCACCGACAGTCCGCCTGTTCCTTATCCGCCGGAGCCGCCGGAGCCGTCGTCGTCGTGCATCTGGTCGGAGAACACGAACACCCGGATGGCGCTGCCGGTGTCCGGGTGGACCTGGGCGAGGTAGGCGGTGGCCGGCCTGCCCACGATGCCCTCGACGGCCTCGAGGAAGTCGGCGCGGGTGGCCTCGTGCAGTGCCTCGTGGTGGCGGATCACCGCCTCCCGGTGGCCGCGCTCGCCGAGCACGGCGTCGGCGACGGTGAGGCTGTCGATGGACAGCACGACGAGGCTGACGGGGTCGTCGTCGCTCACCGAAACCTGGACGTTGCGCGGGCCGCGGCCGTAGAACGTCCGCTCGAGGCTGGTGATCCGCTCGGCTACCGCGTTGCGTTGCGCCCTGGTTATCCGCATGGCGCCATTCCCTTCGCCGGCTGCCGGGCCCATTGTGCCCGCACTCCCCCGCCGGATACTCTCCCTGGTGAGCGCATCGCTCACCCCACCGGGAAACCATAGTGGCTGATCGGGCTGTGCCGCAGTGCGCCCGTCGAACGCGGGCGGGCCGCGCGGCGGGACGACTCGAGCGAGACACCACTCGTGATGGCCTCGACCGAAGGTCGTGAACAGCGACCGGCGAGCGAGGACACCGCGGGTGCCAAGCGAAAGGGCTTGTCTCGTGGAAATGCATCGCCAATCCGTCGCGCCTTCTTTTCCGACGAGTTCGGATCCACATTATTCACCGCAGGAACTATGCGCGATGGTCACCGAAATTGCCGGCTCGCCCATTCATTGGACGAACTCCGTGCGATTCGACCTGACCGAACGCTTCTACTCCCGGCTGCACGTCGACGAGGCCGTCGAGGTGTGGCTGATCTGCTGGGACATCGGGCAGGACACGCTCCTGCACGACCACGGCGGCAGCGTCGGCGCGTTCACCGTGGCCAGCGGCTCGCTGCTGGAGGATTTCGGCGCGGTGCACCGAACGGGGTTGCGCACCCGCCGGCACGCGGCCGGGGACTCGGTCGGTTTCGGCGTCGACTACCTGCACAACCTGGTGAACGTCGGCACCGAGCCGACGGTGTCCATCCACGCCTACTCCCCCCCACTGAGCGCGATGAACTTCTACTGCTGGCTGCCGACCGGGATGCACCATCTGCGCGAGATCCGGTGCGACACCCCGGAGCCGGAGGTCACCGCGCTCGAGGCCGAGGCCGTGGGGCTCCGGAAGGCGGCGTCGTGACCGACATCGTGAGCGGGCTCCTGGAGCACGCGCGGTCGCGGATCACCCGGTACGCGCCGGCCGAGGCGGCGGAGGCCATGCGGCGCGGCGCGATCCTGGTCGACCTGCGCCCCACCGAGTTCCGGTGGCGGTTCGGCGAGGTGCCCGGTGCGATCGCGGTGTCCCGGCACGTGCTGGAGTGGCGGCTCGACGTCACCAGCGAGCACCGGCTCAAGGAGTTGCGCGCCGGCGACCGTGACCAGGAGATCGTCCTCATGTGCAACGAGGGCTACACCTCCAGCCTCGCCGCGCACCAGGTGATGACCCAGCTCGGGCTGACCAACGTCACCGACGTGATCGGCGGGTTCGCCGCATGGCACGAGGCCGACCTGCCGACCGTGTCCCGGCTGACCAGGTAACCTCGACTAGAACGTGTTCTAGTCGAGGCGGCGGCTGGCACGCGGGGCGCGGGTCGCCGGCGGCGCGAGCGGCATCGGGCGCGCCTGTGCCGCCCGGCTCGCGGGTGGCGGGCTCGACGTGGTCACCATGGACCTCGCGACCGGCGCCGACCTGCGGGCCACCGACACGGCCGCGGTGGCCGGCGCCGTCGAGCGGGTGGGCCGGGTCGACGTGCGGTGAACAGCGCCGGCGTGGCCGGCCCCGGCCGAGCCCCTCGCCGAGGTGACCGACGCGGAGTGGGCGGCGACGTTCGCGGTCAACGTGACCGGGCTGACCAAGGCGCTGGGCAAGGAGCTCGCGATGACCGGGGTGCTGGTGAACGCGGTCGCGCCAGCGGTGATCGAGACACCCATGAGCGCGACCGCCGATCCGGCGGTGATGGCGAGCCTGATCCCAATGGGCCGGCTGGCTCGGTTCGGATCGTTGCAGCTTCTCCACTGACGCGGTCTACGACATCAGCGGAGGCCGGGCGACCTACTCGGAGCTGTACTAGGCGCTCGCGCGGTTGGGAGTCAGCACCAGACCGGGCGTACGGTCGTCCGGCAGCGCGAGCATGGCGCCGAGGACCGCGTCCACCGGTCCGACCTCCCGCCAGAACACCCGGCTGGGCGCCAAGATGTCCTGGTCGGGGGGCACTCGGGCGGCGACGACCTCGTCCTCGCCGTGCAGCTGCACCACGTCGACGACGTTGTGGTGGGCCCGCACGCCGACGACCGCCACGATGTCGCCGTTCTCGTCTCTGGGGTCGACGAACCGGAAACCGCGCGCCACGAGCGCACGGAGCTGGGCATCGGTGCTGGTCGCGGCGCGGGCCGACGACGCGGCACTGGCGGCCATCAAACCCCCCGCTTCCGCACGTCGCCCAGGAAGGCGACCAGGTCGGTGCGGGAGTACACGAGCACCGGACCGCCCGGGTTGCGCGAGTTCCGTACCGCGACGACCTCGCGTCCCGGCCAGGTCAGCTCGACGCAGTTGCCGACCGCGCCGCTGCGGCTGCTCTTGCGCCACCTGGCGTTCTCGAGCCGATCCGCGGACATGCCGTTACGAACTTTGCCTGCCATGATCCCCACCTCAATTCCGACTACTACAGTGGGTGCACCTGCACGTGCAGTTGCATACACTCAAGATAACATGTGCTAGTGCAGCGGTAAATGCACGTGCAGATGAATGCGCAGGGACGCGGGGGATTGATCGGCTACCAGTTGTGTTCGCCCAGGTAGAGCCTCATGGACCGGTCATCACGAGGACCAGGCACTTATCGTGACCACCTGATCAGGTGACACCCACGGGTGAGGAAACCGCGTGGACTAGCCGAGTTCGGCGCGGAGCTTGGACAGCGTCTGGCGACTGCGGTCCGGGGTCTCGGCGTCGACGGCGAGGCGGTCGATCACGCGGCCGTAGACCTCGATCTCGTTCGGGCGGTCGAGGTACAGGGCGCCGTTGAGGTGCTCGATGTAGACCACGTCCGGCAGGGTCGGCTCGGCGAACCGCAGCATGCTGAACGAGCCCTCGGCCGAGTAGCCGCTCAGCGAGTACGGCACGACCTGCAGCGTGACGTTCGGCTGCTTGGTGACCTCGAGCAGGTGCTCGATCTGCCGCCGCAGGGTCGCGATGCCGCCGAGCGGGCGGTGCAGCACCGACTCGTCGATGACCGCCCACATGCGGGGCGCGCCCTGGCGGAACAGCACCCGCTGCCGCTGCACGCGCAGGTTCACCCGGCGCTCGGTCTCGTCGTCGATGCGAGCCGGCTGGCCGTGGCTCGCGACCGCGCGGATGTACTCCTCGGTCTGCAGCAGGCCCGGCACGAACAGCAGCTCGTAGTTCTGGATGAGCGACGCGGACTCCTCCAGGCCGACGAAGTTGGAGAACCAGTCGGGCATGAGGTCGTTGTAGCGGTGCCACCAGCCGCGCTCGTTGGACTTGCTCACGAGGTCCAGATAGAAGGCACGCTCGTTCTCGTCCTCGACGCCGTACATGGTGAGCAGGTCGGCGACGTCGCGCTCCTTGAAGCCGACCCGGCCGAGCTCCATCCGGCTGATCTTGGAGTCGGAGCCTCGGATGGCGTAGCCGGCGTCGGCCCGGGAGATGTCGGCGGCCTCACGCAGCCGCCGCAGCTGGGCGCCCAGCACGATTCGGCGGGCCGTCGGCGCTCCGCTGCCCTCGCCACCGGCGAGCGTGGCAGACTCGGCGGCACCGCGAGGGTCGTCCGCGGCCATCTCCGCCTCCCCAGCTCTCGATCTTCGCGTCACCATCGGACAACTCAGAGTACGTGTTCGAGGGTCGTGCCGGGAAGTCGCACCGCCGTTCGCCAGGTCGAACGCACCCGGCGAACGGCGGCGGAAAACGCGTCAGCCGACCGGTAGCTGCAGCTCAGTGACCCAGCGGTCGAATTCCCCCCGCGGGCACTCCAGGTCGACTTCACGCGGATAGCCCAACGACCGGTACCCGTGCCGCTCGACCCAGGCGGCCAGCGCCTGCTCGGTCGGCAGGATGTTCTCCATCTCGCCGCGGTGCACGATCGTGGTCGCCTTCGCCAGCGGCGGCAGGTCGACCACGCCGAACCCGGCGCCGTCGGCGCCCAGCGGGCGGTCCACCGGCAGCGTCGCGTGCACGACGACCTTGCCGCCGCCGTCCGGCACGTCCTCGTACCGGGCGACCGCGGGCCCGGTCGGCGTGACGCCGGCCTTGTCCAGCTGGTCGCACAGGTCGCGGTACAGCGGCTGGATGACCGGCCCGATGTCCTCCGGCGCCCAGCTCGCCGCGATGGCGGTCAGCTCGGCGACGCGTTGCGCCGGGATGCTCTTGAGCACGACGTCCTCGGTCGGCATGTGACCCTCACTCTCGATGAGCCGGAGCCTCGCCTCGACCCGGCGCAGCCGGTCGGTCTCCTCCGCGATCCTGGCCTGGACCTCGGCCTGCCGGAGCTGCAGCATGCCGCGCAGCCGCTCCCCGCCGACCGGCTCGTCGAGCAGCTCGCCGACCTGGCCGAGGGTGAACCCCAGGCCCTTCAGCGCGATGATCCGGTTGAGCCGGGCCAGCTGGCGCGCCTGGTAGAGGCGGTATCCGGTGGCGTGGTCGACGTGCGCGGGCCGCAGCAGGCCGAGGGCGTCGTAGTGGCGCAGCATGCGCACCGACACCTGGCCGTGCCTGGCGAAGTCTCCGATACCGAACATGACGGGTCAGTTCTACGAGCTGACACGGTGTCAGGGTCAACACCGCCGCGCCCTGGGTGGGCGCGGCGGTGCGCACCTTACTTATGCCGTCACCAGCGAGAGGCCGTACACCCCCAGCACCTCGTTGACCGGCTGGAACCAGGTCTGCCCGCCACTGGAGCAGTTGCCCCACCCGCCGGAGGTCATGCCCTGGGCCTGGTCGCCGGTGATGAACGAGCCGCCGGAGTCGCCGGGCTCGGCGCACACGCTGGTCTTCGTCATCTGGTACACCGCGCCCTGCGCGTAGTTGACCGTCTCGTTCTTGGCCAGCACCGTGCCGCAGTGCCAGTGCGTCGTGGAGCCCGAGCGGCAGATCGACGAGCCGACCGGCGCCTCACCGGAGCCGCGCACCAGCCGGTCCGGCACCGTGCCCCAGCCCAGCACGACCGGCGCGCCCCACCAGCCGTTGCCGATCCGGATGAAGGAGTAGTCGTTGCCCGGGAAGGACGAGCCGGCGAAGGTGCCCATCCACGAGCCGTCCCAACCGACCACCGAGCTGCCGACCCCGCCGCAGTGCCCGGCGCTCACGAAGCCGCCGTGCACGGAGAAGCCGATCGAGCAGCGGGTGTTGCCGTTGATGTAGTACGAGTCGCCACCGACCGTGCCGGCCGAGAACGGTCGCGGCAGCTGGTCGGTCTCCTCGACCGTCACCGGCCCGGCTTTCCGCGCCAGGTCGAGGAAGTCGGCGACCTCGGTTCCGGCATCGGCCCGCACCGGCCCGGCGGCGGCGCCGCGCCGGATCGTGACGACCACGCTGCCGCTGCGCGGGTCGACGCGCCAGCCGGCGACGTCCGCGGGCGCCTTGACCGCGTCCAGCTTCGCCTTGACCGCGTCCAGCTCGGCCTGGGTGTGCGCCACCGTGGCCACGCCGGCCCCGGTCGCGCGCACGGCCGCCGCGGCCGCGGGGTCCGGCGTGGCCAGCCCGACCACGAGGGAACCGCTGGCCGGGTCGAACCAGGAGCCGCCGTAGGCCGCACCGGCCGCGTCGCGCGCGGCCGGCTCGATCTCGATCGCCACCGACTCCTGCGCGAGGCGGGTGACCGCCTGCGCTTCGGACAGGCCGAGGTCACGCTGCATCGCCGCGACCACGCCGGAAGACGCGATCGCGCTGTCCACCTCCGCGGCCGACGACGTGCCGCCGGCGACGATCGTGCTCAGTGCCGCGAGCGCACACGCGCCCACCGACCCGAGCAACCTTGCTCGCTTCATGGTGCTCTCGTTTCTCAGCAGGGGTGAGAGAGGTGAGAGCGCTCTCATGCACCAAAGTGGTATATCCGGCGGCGCCCCGTCAAGGTCTAGACCAAATTTCGTCCACTCCTAAGGTGGGCGGATGACCTCCACGGCCCACGACATCACCTCCCCCGCCCCGCCGCGTGTCGAGGAGGTGAGCGACGGCGTCTTCGCCTACCTGCAACCGGACGGCACTTGGTGGATCAACAACACCGGCTTCCTGGTGGGTGCGCGCGGCGTGCTGAGCGTCGACGCGTGCGCGACCGTGCGCCGCACCCGCGCCTACCTCGAGGCCATCGCGGCGGTGACGCCGCGGCCGGTGCGCACCCTGGTCAACACCCACCACCACGGCGACCACACGTTCGGCAACTTCCTGTTCGAGGGTGCGACGATCGTGGCGCACGAGGCGACCCGCGACTCGGTACTCGCGTGGGGCAAGCCGTTCGACGAGCCGTTCTGGACCAAGGTCGACTGGGGCGAGGTGCGGATCGAGCCGCCGTTCCTGACCTACACCGAGGGCGTCACCGTCTGGGTGGACGACCTGCGCTGCGAGGTCCGGCACACCGGCACCCCCGCGCACACCACGAACGACTCGATCCTGTGGGTCCCCGAGCGCCGCCTGCTGTTCTGCGGCGACCTGCTGTTCAACGGGGGCACCCCGTTCCTGCTGCAGGGCTCGGTCGCCGGCGCGATCGAGGTGCTCACCGAGGTGGTGCGGCCGCTGGACGCGGTGACGATCGTGCCCGGCCACGGCCCGGTCGCCGGCCCGGAGCTGATCGACGACGTGCTCGGCTACCTGCGGTTCGTGCAGACCACCGCGCGGGACGGGAAGGCCGCGGGGCTCACGCCGCTGGAGGTCGCCCGCGAGACCGACCTCGGCGACTTCGCGGCGCTGCGGGACCAGGAGCGGATCGTCGGCAACCTGCACCGCGCGTACGCCGAGCTCGACGGCACCGAGCCGGGCGGGCAGATCGACGCGGTGGCCGCGCTGCGGGACATGGTGGCCTACAACGGCGGAAAGCCCCTGACCTGCCTGGCCTGAACGCCGGAAGCGAAACCGGCCGACGAACCGATCCCGGACAAGGGACACTGGACCCGACCGACGCCCACGGCCGCAGGGGAGCTCAGGTGACCGAGGCCAGTACGCAGGCGGCCGGCCAGGACCCGCTGGTCGGCCGAGCCGTCCGGCTGTTCGAGTTCCTCGGCCGGACCCAACAGCTGCGCAACCTCCCGCCACCCACCGTCGACGGCTACCGCTCGGTGCTCTGGCTCCACGACCTGCCCGAACACCCGGCGGTCACCGCCGCGCACCGCGGCGAGCCGGGGCTGGACGACCCGTTGCTCACCGTCGACCGGGTCGCCCGGGTCGAGCCGCCCGCGCCGGACGGGTTCACCCTCGACCGCTGGGACGACCCGGAGCTGCCGCCACCGCCGCCGGAGGACGCGGTGCTGCGCGCGCGGTACGACGAGTGGCTCGCCGGCTGGCGGGAGTGGGCGGCGCAGGAGCTGCGGGACCAGCCGGTGCGTGCCTGGTACGGCCGGCTCTTCGCCACCTATGTCGCCGCCACCGGCAACCCCGAGGAGCTGGAGCTGGTCGTCGGCCTCGGATGCCTCGCGTGGGCGCCGCCCGGGCACCCCGCGGTCCGCCGGCACCTCGTCACCGCGCCGGTGGGCATCACGCTCGACGACGACACCGGGCGCCTCGCGGTGCGGCGGGTCGAGTCGGTCGACGCGGCGGACGTCGAGCTGGACATGCTCGACCCCGGCCTGATCCCGAACCCGCGGCACGTCAACGACATCCGCGCGCAGGCCCGCGAGCTCGCCGGCCACCCGCTCGACCGGGCCGGAACAGGCGCGCTGGTCCGCCGCACGGTGCACACGCTCGACGCGGGCGGCGAGTACCGCGACGCCGACACCGTGCCCGCGCCGGCCGGGCACGCGGTGGCCGTGTTCGCCCCCGCGGTGATCCTGCGCAGGCGCTCGCAGCAAGGCCTCGTCGAGATCTTCGGCACGATCGTCGACCAGCTCACCGAGTCCGGCGAGGTCCCCGACGGGCTGCGGCCGCTCGTCGACCCGGACCACCGGCCGCGCCCGCGGACCACGCCGCCCGAGGCCGGCGCGCTGGTCGCGGTCGACGACGACGAGTTCCTCCCGCTGCCGGTCAACGACACCCAGCTGCGGATCGTCCGGCAGGTCGACACCCAGGCGCAGACCCTCGTGCAGGGCCCGCCGGGCACCGGCAAGACGCACACCGCCGCCGCGCTGCTGTCGCACCTGCTGGCGCAGGGCAAGCGGGTACTGGTCACCGCGCACACCGACCGCGCGCTGCGCGAGGTGCGGGACAAGCTGCCGGCGGAGATCAAGCCGCTGTCGGTGGCCGTGGTCGGCACCTCGCGCGAGGACATGTCCGACCTGAAGGTGGCCGTCGAGCGGATCGCCGCGGCGGCCACCGAGCACGACCCGGAGGCCGCGAAGGAGACGATCCGCGGGTGCCTCGACGCGGTCGAGCGGCTCCGGCTGCGCCGGGCGGAGCTGCACGCGCGGCTGGTCGCGGCGCGCGAGGACGAGGTGCGGGAGCACTCGCACGCCGGCTACACCGGCACGCTCGCCGCGATCGCCCGGTCGCTGGAAGCGTGGCGGCCGCGGTTCGGCTGGCTCACGTCGCCGGCCGACGTCCGGGCCGACGAGGAACCGCCACTGACCACCGTCGAGATCGTCGAGTGGCGGGCGCTGCTCCTGGACCGCGCACTCGCGGACGACGAGCTCGAGGCCGGCGGCCGGCTCGTCGACCTCACCACGGTGCCCCCGCCGCCCGGGTTCGCCGACCTGGTCCTCGCCGAGGGCGCGGCGGCCGCCGACGACCAGCGGCACGACGTCGAGAAGGCACACCTGGCCTTCGACGCGGTCCGCCGGGTCGACGGCGCCGCGCGGGAGCAGCTGCGCAGGCGGCTGCGCGAGCTGGCCGACGAGGCCGACGACCTGGCCCGGCGCCGCGAGACGTGGATGAACGACGCGCTCGCCGACATCCGGTCCGGGCGCGGCCGGGCCTGGCACGGTCGCGCGCAGCAGATCACCGCGCTGGTGGCCCAGGCCGATCAGCTGGTCGCCCGGTTGGGTCCACTCACGACGGTCGAAGTGGACGGTCAGATACAGCTGCTGCTGCCGGTGGCGCGGCAGTTGCACGCGCACCTCGCGGGCGGCGCGCTGAGGACAGGGCCGGACGGTATGCCCAAGGTCGGCGCGCTGGCGCCGCGGCCGGTCAAGCAGGCGCAGGTGCTGTTCGCCCAGGTGCGGGTGGACGGGCTGCCGCCCACGAACACCGGCCAGCTGACCGCGTTCCTGGTGTGGGCCGACCTGACCAAGATTCTCACCGCGCTGGACCGGGCGTGGCCCGCCGGTGCCGTGCCGCCGGCCGGGTCCGCGCACGAGCGGGTTCAGTGGCACAGCACGGAGCTGGACCAGCTGCACCGGGTGCTGCGGCTGTCCGAGGCGCTGGAGACCGAGCAGCGGCTGCTGCACGACGCCGGCCTGCCGAGGCCGGACTGGGCAGACCTCGACGCGGTGCGCCTCTACGCGAACCTCGTCGACGTGGCCGCGGCGGCGGACGCGCACGCGGCGGCAACCGTGCCGCTGCGCCGGATCGAGGCGACGCTGTCGGTCGCGGCCGGGCACGCCGACGCGGCGCCGTGCGTGCGGGCGTTGCGGCAAGCGGCAAAGCAGCGCGATCCCGACGAGTACGCGGTCGCGCACAAGCGGCTGGAACGGCTGCACGAGGTGCGCCGTCTCGTTCTGCGCCGCGACGGCCTCGCGAGCCGGATCCCTCCCCGACTGCGCACCGCCGTCGAGTCCACCGCCGCCGAGTCCACTTGGGACGATCGGCTCGCCGGGTTCGCCGACGCGTGGGTGTGGGCGTCGACCGGCGCGTGGGTGCTCGACCAGGGCACGGCGGACGTCAACGCGCTGCAGGCCGAGATCGGGCTGACCGAGCACCGGATCCGGCGCGAGGTCGAGACGCTGGCCGCCACCAAGGCGTGGGGGCACGCGGTGTCGCCGGACCGGCTGACCGGCCAGGCGCGGGCGAACCTGGAGCACTACGCGTACCTCGTGCGCCGGCTGGGCAAGGGCACCGGGCGGTACGCGGCGCAGCGGCGGGTCGAGGTGCGCCAGGCGATGGACCGGTGCCGGCCGGCCGTGCCGGTGTGGATCATGCCGGTGTACCGGATCGCCGAGCAGCTGGCGATCCGTGCGGACATGTTCGACGTGGTGATCGTCGACGAGGCGTCGCAAGCCGGGCTCGAGGCGACGTTCCTGCAGTACCTGGCGCCGCGGATGGTCGTGATCGGCGACGACAAGCAGGTGTCGCCGTCCGCGGTCGGGGTCGACCAGCAGCAGCTGCGCGACCTCGCCGGCCAGTACCTCGCGGACGACCCGTACCGGTCGGCGTGGCAGGACCCGCAGCGCAGCCTCTTCGACGAGGCCAAGATGCGCTACCGCGGGCTGCTCACCCTCACCGAGCACCGGCGGTGCGTGCCGGAGATCATCGGGTTCTCCAACCGGGTGGCCTACGAACCGGACGGGATCCGGCTGGTGCCGGTGCGCCAGTACGGCGCGGACCGGCTCGAGCCCGTGCGCGCGGTGTACCTGCCGGACGGGCACGTCGTCGGGACGACCGACAAGGTCAACCCCGTCGAGGTCGAGGCGCTGGTCGAGCAGCTGGAGAAGTGTGTCGCCGACCCGCGCTACGACGGCATGACCTTCGGCGTCATCTCGCTGCTCGGCTCCGCGCAGGCCAAGGCGATCGAGCGGCGGCTGCTGGAGCGGATCGCGCCGGAGGACTGGGCGGCGCGGCGGATCCAGTGCGGTGACTCGGCGGACTTCCAAGGTGCCGAGCGGGACGTGATGTTCCTGTCGATGGTGGCCGCCGGGCCGGCGCAGGTGCCGCTGACCCGGGACCTCTACGTGCAGCGGTACAACGTCGCCGCGTCGCGGGCGAAGGACCAGATGTGGCTGTTCCACTCGATCCCGCCGGGTGCCCTGGACAACGCCGAGGACATGCGGTTCCAGCTGCTCGACCACTGCTACGGGGTGCTCGCGTCGCCGCCGGACGAGTCCCTGCGGATGGTGGCGCCGGAGGACACGCTGGTCGAGCCGTTCCCGTCGCTGTTCACCCAGCACGTGGCGAACCGGTTGGTGGCACTGGGCTACTCGGTCGTGCCACGGTACACAGTGGACTCCTACGTGCTGGACCTCGTGGTCGTCGGCGCCCGGGCCCGGCTCGCGGTGCTGTGCGAGGGCGACGAGTGGCGCGGCGCGGCCGCGTACGAACGGGACCTGGCCAGGCAGCGGGACCTGGAGCGGTGCGGGTGGCGGTTCTTCCGCATCCGCGCGTCGTCGTTCTACGTGGCCCCGGCCGTGGTGCTGGAGCGGCTCACGGCCGCGCTGCGCCGGCTCGACATCGTGCCTACGCCGCTGCCGGCGGGAAGCCCGGCGGCACCGGGTCCGACCACACCGGGGTGATCCGGGCGCCGTCGAAGCGCCAGCCCTCCTCGGTTCGCCTGGCGGTGAAGTCGTAGCGGGTGCCGGCCTGCCGGTGCGGTGGCTGGCCGTCGCGGAAGAAGATGTTGAGCAGGTTGGCGGAGACGTCGGCCCGGTCGCCGGCCACATCGACCAGGACGTCGGTGGAGAGGTGCTGGGTTCGCCCGCCGTCGACGGTGCTGCTGGTTCGGGCGCTGACGAGCACCTCGTCGAAGCCGGTCGACATGCCGCGCGGGGCGTGCACGACGGCGTCCTTGGCGAAGACGGTGCGCAGCCCGTCGTCCTCGCGCGGGTCGTCGAGCCAGCGGCCGAGCTTCACCACCAGGTCCGTGAGCTCCAGTCGGTCCTCGATCATGGTTCCTCAATTCGTTGGCCATACCAATGTTGGCACGACCAACAGTACACGATCGTTGGCCCGACCAACTAATATGGGCGCCATGTCTCCCCCGTCGCGGTTGTCCTCGTTGCCGAGCTGGCTGCTCACCCAGCTGGCCAGGCACGCGCAGCGGCTGGTTTCCGCGGGCTTCGCGGGGGCCGGGGCGCGCGGGTACCACTACCGGCTGCTTGCGGCGCTGCGCGAGTTCGGCCCGACGAGCCAGGCCGAGCTGGGGCGGTGGTGTGCCATCGACCGCAGCGACGTCGTGGCGGCGATCAACGAGCTGGCCGCGGCGGGGTACGTGTCGCGGTCCCCCGACCCGGTGGACCGGCGGCGCAACATCGTCGAGATCACCCCGGCCGGCGAGCGGCAGGCGGCCCGGCTGGACGAGGCGGTGGACGGCGTGCAGGACGAGCTGCTGGCGCCGCTGTCGGCCGCCGAGCGCCGCCAGCTCACGGCACTGCTCGGCCGGTTGCTCGACCACCACGCGCCGCCCCACTAGGGGGCGACCCGGAATCCTCCCCCATCTATGGCGTCACCGCTGGCAGAGGGGTGGAAATCGGGGTGACCATAAGGGTATGAGTCACGAGCTGAGCAGCGCAGACCTGATGGCCATCGCGCACCTGAAGGACGATCCGACGCGCCGCTTCGAGCTGACCGCCGAGATCACGATCGTCGTCCACGACCTGGACGCGCTCAGGGCGGCGGCCCGCAAGTCCTTCGACCACGGCCGCTTCGCCAGTGAGAAGGAACGGGCCCGGGCCTGGGCCGCGATCGAGGACAACCCCACCGGCCTGATCTCCCAGGCCATCGACTTCGCCCGGCTGACCGAGGACATCCCCGGCCTACTGGGCCACACCGCCGACTGGACCGTCCGCCGCGCCACCCCCGACCCATAACCCCCGCGAGTCCAACACTCCGGAATGTTGGACTCGCGGGTTCTGGGCGTTGGACTCGCGGGTTAGCGGCGGTTGCGGGTGCCTGGGAGGTCGGCTTCCACTCGGGCGGCGGCCTTCAGCAACGGTGGCAGCAGGTCTCGGCGCATGGCTTCCAGGCTCGTGCGGCTCGCGTGCGCGGAGACGTTCAGCGCCGCCACCACCTTGCCGGTCCGGTCGCGGATCGGGACGGCCAGGGCACGCAGGCCCTCCTCGAGCTCCTGGTTCACCAGCGCCCACCCCTGGGTCCGCACCCGCGCGATCTCCCCGCGCAGCGCCGCCACCGACGACACCGTCCGGGCGGTCAGGCGCTCCAGCCGCACGGCGGACAGGTAGTCGGTGAGCTCGGGGTCGGGCAGGCCGGCCAGCAGCACCCGGCCCATCGACGTCACGTACGCCGGGAAGCGGGTGCCCACGCTGATCGACACCGTCATGATGCGGCTCACCGGGACGCGCGCGACGTACACGACATCATGACCGTCCAACACGGACACCGACGACGACTCGTTCACCTCGCCGACCAAGGCTTCGAGGTGCGGCTCCGCCACCTCCGGCAACGAGAGGCTCGACAGGTACGCGTACCCGAGCTCCAGCACCTTCGCGGTCAGCGAGAAGAACCGGCCGTCCGACCGCACGTAACCCAGCTCCGCCAGCGTCAGCAGGAACCGCCGCGCGACGGCGCGGGTCACGCCGGTCACCGCGGCGACCTCGCTCAGCGTCAGCTCCGGGTGCTCGTGGTCGAACGCGCGGATCACCGCCAGCCCACGTTCCAGCGACTGCACGAAATCGGACCCACGTCCGGCCATGACACACCCCGACCAAGAACTAGATGCTGAAGAAGACTGTCTCACGCTCGCCCTGGAGCCGAATGTCGAACGCGTACCCGTCATCGGTGAGCCTCGCCACCAGCGTGCTGCGCCCCGGCTCCGGCACCGTGGCCAGCACCGGATCGTCCACATTGGACGGCTCGTCCGGCAGGTACACCCGGGTCACCACGCGGTCCAGCAGACCGCGGGCGAACACCGACAGGTCGATGTGCGGCGCCTGCAGCCGGCCGTCCGCGCCGGGCACCCGACCGGGCTTGACCGTCCGGACCCCCCACCGGCCGCCGTCGTCGGTGAGGGAGCGGCCAAAACCGCGGAAGCCCGGCACCGGGCCGCGGGGGTCGTCCGGGTGGTCGAACCGGCCGTCGGGCGAGGCCTGCCAGCTCTCGATCAACGCGTCCGGCACGGGCTCGCCTGCGCCGTCGAAAACCATGCCGCGCAACCAGAAGGCGCCCGGGGCGCCCTCGGCGACCACATCCGGACCGTCCAACCAGGTCAGTGCGTGCGAGAAGAACGGGCCCAGGGTCTGCGAAGGGGTCAACCCGTAGCTCACTGCGACTCCATCGGCGTCTGGTCCCGGCCACGCAGGACGATGTCGAACTTGTACGCCAGCGCCCATTCCGGCACCGTCTCGGACAGGTCGAACGACGAGATCATCCGTCCCCGGGCCGCCGCGGGAACCGCGTTGTAGATCGGGTCCTGGTAGAACAGCGGGTCGCCCGGGAAGTACATCTGGGTCACCAGGCGCTGCACGAACGCCCGGCCGAACAGGGAGAAGTGGATGTGCTGCGCGCGCCAGGCGTTCTCGTGGTTGCGCCACGGGTACGCGCCGGGCTTGAGCGTGACGAACCGGAAGTGCCCGGTCGAGTCGGTCATGCAGCGCCCGACGCCGGTGAAGTTCGGGTCTAGCGGCGCCGGGTGTTGGTCGCGCGAGTGCGAGTAGCGGCCGGCCGAGTTGGCCTGCCACAGCTCCACGAGCGTGTCCGGCACCGCGCGGCCGTCGCTGTCGAGCACCCGGCCGTGCACGATGATGCGCTCGCCGAGCGGCTCGCCCTCGTGCTGCCTGGTCAGGTCGTGGTCGGTCGGCAGCACCCGCCCCTCCCCCAACGCCGGGCCGGTGATCTCGGTCAGCGTATGCGGCAGCGGCACGGGCTCCTGGCTCGGCGCACGCAGCACGGTCGAGCCGTACCCCGGCGAGGCGAGCGGCGGGTGTGTCCCGCCGGGGTCGCGCCGGTAGCCGGGCACCACCAGATCCGTCATGATGGACTCCCCTCCACGAGCCGGCGCAGCACCGCCAGCTCCTCGTCGGTCGGCGGCTCGGTCACCGCCACCTCGTCGGCCACCTTGAGGCCCCAACCGGTCGCGGCGAGGACATCGGCCACCGCCACCCCAGGATGTACCCGGGTCAGCGTGAGCTCACGCGTGACCGGGTCGGGTTCGAGCACCGCGATGTCGGTGACCACCCGCACCGGCCCCTTGCCGCGCAGGCCGAGCCGCTCCCGCGAGCCGTGGCCGTCGCCGTAGCCGACCGAGGTGATGAAGTCGACCCGGTCCACGAACGTCCGCAGGCTCTGCCGGACCATGATGAACACCTCGCGGCAGGACGCCGCGATCTCCGGAGCGCCACCGGAACCCGGCAGCCGCACCCGCGGGTGCTTGTAGTCGCCGCCGATCACCGTCGTGTTCAGGTTGCCGAAGCGGTCCAGCTGCGCGGCGGAGAGGAACCCGACGCCGATCCGGCCGGGCTGCAGCCAGTAGTTGAACACCTCCGGCACGCTCACCACGGCGTCCGCGGTCAGCGCCAGCTCACCGTCCCCGATGGACAGTGGCAGCACGGACGGCTTGGCGCCGATCGCGCCGGACTCGTAGACCAGCACCAGGTCCGGCGCGTGCACCCGGCGGGCCAGGTTGGCCGCGGTGCTCGGCAGCCCGATGCCGACGAAGCACGACGTGTGGCCGGCGAGCGCCCGCGCGGCCTCTACCGACATCATCTCCTCGGCGGTCCATGTGATGGCGCGGTCCGTCATGCCGACTCCGCGGTCTCGTAGATGGTGTCGGCGAGCCAGGCGTTGAACGTCTCCCGGTCCCGGCTCACCTCGTCCCACGCGCGGTAGGCGTCGTTGTCGCGCTCGTAGTAGTCCTGTGCGTAGGACGGCCGCGCGCCGCCCGGCACCTCGGCCACCGCGGACACCACCCAGGTCGGCAGCACCACCGCGTCCGGCCGCGGCTCCAGCTCCTCGACGATCTCCTCGACGGTCACGAGCGACCGCGTCGACGCGAGCACCGCCTCCTTCTGCACCCCCGCGAGGCCCCACAGCTGCACGTTGCCGCGCCGGTCGGCGCGCTGCGCGTGGATCACCGCGACGTCCGGCCGGATCGCCGGCACCGCGGCGAGCTCCTCACCGGTGAACGGGCAGATGACGGTCCTGATCGTGTCGGTGTGCTCGGCGAGGTCGGTGCCCTGGTAGCCACGCAGCACCGCGAACGGCAGGTCGGAGGCGCCGGCCACGTACCGGTTCGCCATGCCCGCGTGACTGTGCTCGTCCAGCTCAAGCGGCGCTGGCCAGCCGTTCTCCACCGCGTCCCGGAAGCGGTGCAACGAGCCGACGCCGGGGTTGCCGCCCCACGCGAACACCAGCCGGCGCGCGCAGCCGGCCCCGATCAACTGGTCGTAGACGATGTCCGGGGTCATCCGGACCAGCGTGAGGTTGCGTCTCCGCTGGCGGATGATCTCCTGCCCCGCCCGCACCGGAATGAGGTGGGTGAAGCCTTCCAGCGCCACCGTGTCCCCGTCCCGCACCAGCTCGGCGATCCCGTCGGCCAGTCCCACCACCTCGGCCACGAGCGGGCCTCCCGTGTTGTACGCATAACGAACGACTGTTCTCTTGTCGCACAATAGGTAACCACGTCGTCGCACGTCAATGTATTGACGGTCGGGTGGCGTACCTCTACGTTCTCCCTGAGAACGAGCGTGCGATCTCCGAACAATGCCGTTTCAATCCTCTTCCCGGGTGGATGGAGTCCCGCCGATGCGCCGACACCTCGCTGTTCTCTTGGCGACAACACTGCTCCTCACGGCCGCGTGCGGCTCGGACGACGGCGGGGGCGAAGCCTCCGGTGACTCCGGCCAGCCGGACAAGGTCACCGTCGGGGTGATCCCCATCCTGGACGTCGCGCCGATCTACCTCGGCGTGGAGAAGGGCTTCTTCGAGAAGCGCAACATCGACATCACGCTCGAACAGGCCGAGGGCGGCGCGGCGATCGTGCCGGCGGTGGTCGCGGGCCAGTACCAGTTCGGCTTCAGCAACATGATCTCGTTGCTGCTGGCGCACTCCCAGGGCCTGCCGCTCAAGGTGGTGTCCAACGGGGTCAACTCCACCGGGGTGGAGGACGAGGACTTCGCCGCGCTGATGGTCAAGGGCGACAGTCCCATCGAGAGCCCGGCCGACCTCGAGGGCAAGACGGTCGCGGCGAACACGCTGAAGAACATCGTGGACACCAGCGTCCGCGCGTCGGTGCGCAAGGCGGGCGCCGACCCGGCCAAGGTGAAGTTCGCCGCGCTGCCGTTCCCCGACCAGCCGGGCGCGCTCGCGTCCGGCCGGGTCGACGCGGTGTTCGTGGTCGAGCCGTTCCAGCAGGCGGTGCTGGCCGAAGGTGGCCGCAAGATCGCCTCCAGCTACGTCGACGCGGCGCCGAACCTCACCGTGGCCGCGTACTTCGCCTCGCAGCAGCTGATCGGTGACAACCCGGACCTGGTCAAGCGGTTCGGCGAGGCCATGCAGGAGGCACTGTCCTATGCGGACTCCCACCCGGAGGAGGCGCGGGAGATCATCGGCAGCTACACCGACATCGCGCCCGACGTGATCGCCAAGGTCACGCTGCCGAAGTGGCCCGCCGACGTGAACAAGGAGTCCGTGCAGACGCTGGCCGACCTGGCGCTCGAGGACGGCCTGCTGTCCGAGGCGGCGGATGTGGACGCACTGCTGTCGTGAGAGGGTCGAGGGTCTTTCTGGGTGTGGCGGGGCTGGTCGGCTTCGGCCTCCTGCTGGAGGTGGTGCCGCGGATCGGGCTCGTGTCCGAGCGGTACGCCCCGCCCACCAGCCGGATCCTCGCCACGCTCGCCGAGCAGGCGGCGGAACAACAGTTCTGGCTCGCCGTGTGGGACACGGTCCGCACGTGGCTCTTGGGTCTGGCCATCGCGGTGGCACTCGGGGTGGTCGTCGGTGTTCTCGTCGGCACCATCCCGATCCTGCGTGCGGCGACGTCGTCCACCATCGAGTTCCTGCGGCCGATCCCGTCGGTGGCGCTGATCCCGCTCGTGGTGGTGCTGTACGGCTCGACGATCACCTCGACGCTCGTGCTGGTCGTCTACGCCGCGTTCTGGCAGGTGCTCATCCAGGTGCTGCACGGGGTCGCCGACATCGACCCGGTCGCCCGCGACACCGCCCGCTCCTACCGGCTCGGCCGCTGGGACCAGGTGCGCTACCTGGTCTGGCCGACCGCGCTCCCCTACGTCGTGACGGGTGTCCGGCTGGCCGCGACGGTGGCGTTGATCCTCGCGATCACCGGCGAGCTGGTCATCGGCTCGCCGGGCCTCGGCCAGGAGATCGCCACGGCCCGGTCGAGCGGCGCGGTGCCGGCGATGTACGCCCTGATCGTGGTGACCGGCGTGTTCGGCGTGGCGGCGAACCTCCTGACCCGCGCGGCCGAACGGCGCGCGCTGCACTGGCACCCGGCGATGCGGGTGGAGGTGCCGGCATGACCACACCAAACCCGCGAGTCCAACGTTCCCGACCCGCGTGTCCAACGCTCGGGACCCCTGAGTTCGCCGTTCGCGACCCGAGGCCGGCGCACGAAACGTTGGACTCGCGGGTTCTGAGCGTTGGACTCGCGGGTTCTGAGCGTTGGACTCGCGGGTTCCGAGTGTTGGACTCGCGGGTGGGGGTGGGCTCGTGACCGCCGGGGTGCTCAGGCGGGTCGGGCTCGCGCTCGGGCTGCCGATCGTGCTCGTCGTCGCGTGGTGGTTCACCAGTGCCAGCTCCACCGACTTCTACTTCCCGCCGCTGAGGAAGATCCTCGAGGTCTTCCCGGACACCTGGTTCGGCGCGCGCATGTACGACGACGTGCTGCCCAGCCTCGGCCGGCTCGGGGTCGGGTACGCCGCCGCGCTCGTGCTCGGCATCGGCATCGGCATGGCGATCGGGTCGAGCCGGTGGCTGCGCGCGCTCGTCGAGCCGCTGCTGGAGTTCCTCCGCGCGATCCCGCCGCCCGTGCTGGTCCCGATCCTGGTGCTCATCGCCGGCATCGGGAACACGATGAAGATCCTCGTCATCATCTCGGGCTGCCTCTGGCCGGTCCTGCTCAACGCCGTCGAGGGCGTGCGTGCGGTCGACGAGGTCCTCGCCGACACGTGTCGCTCCTACCGGATCCGCGGCCGGCTGCGCTGGTGGCACCTGGTGCTGCGCTCGGCGAGCCCGCAGATCGTCGCCGGCGCGCGGCAGGCGCTGTCGGTCGGGATCATCCTCATGGTCATCAGCGAGATGTTCGCCGCGAGCAGCGGTATCGGCTTCACCGTCATCCAGTTCAAGGACGGCTTCCAGATCCCCCAGATGTGGAGCGGCGTGATCCTGCTCGGCCTGCTGGGTGTGCTGCTGTCGGTGCTGTTCCGGATCGCCGAGCACCAGGTGCTCGGCTGGTACCACGGCAGCCGGGCCCAACAGAAGGAGCGATGATGCTCGCCGTCAAGGAGCTCCACAAGGTCTACGGAGGCGGCCCGGGCGGTCGCGGCCGCCGGGTCGAGGCCATCGGCGAGGTCAGCTTCGCCGTCGAGGAGGGCAGCTTCGTCTGCGTCGTCGGCCCGTCGGGCTGCGGCAAGACCACCTTGCTGCGCTGCATCGCGGGCCTGCTGCCGCCGACGAGCGGCGAGGTCGAGGTCGACGGCGCCCGCGTCACCGGCCCGCCGGACGGGCTCGCCGTGGTGTTCCAGGAGTACGGCCGCAGCCTCTTCCCGTGGCTGCGGGTCGCGGACAACGTCGAGCTGCCGCTGCGGGCCGCCGGCACGGCCAAGGACAAGCGACGGCGGATGGTCGACGAGGCGCTGCACGCGGTCGGGCTCGGCGACGCGCACCAGGCGTACCCGTGGCAGCTGTCCGGCGGCATGCAGCAGCGGGTCGCGATCGCCCGCGCGGTCGCCTACCAGCCGCGGGTGCTGCTGATGGACGAGCCGTTCGCCGCGGTCGACGCGCAGACCCGGGCCGACCTCGAGGACCTGATCCGCTCGGTGCACCAGCAGCTGGGCATCACGATGCTGTTCGTCACCCACGACATCGACGAGGCGGTGTACCTCGGCGAGCGGGTGATCATGCTGTCCTCCTCGCCGACCCACGTGGCCGAGGACCTCGTCATCGACCTGCCGGCCGAGCGCGACCAGCTCACCACCCGCGGCGACGCCCGGTTCACCGAGCTGCGCGGCCGGGTGTACGCCCAGATCCAGAAGGCCAAGCAGGAAGGGAAGACGCGATGACGGCCGTACTCGACCCCGGCACCTTCGCCGGCAGTGTCTACAGTGGAGGGTGGGTCGCCGCGCACGGCGGTGCCGCCCCCATCGTCGAGCCGGCCACCGGCGCCGAGCTCGGCAGCACCGGCGTCGCCGACGCCGAGGACGTCACCGCGGCCTGCGCCGCGGCCGCCGCCGCGCAGCGCGACTGGGCCGCGGCGAGCTTCGCCGACCGCGCCGCCGTGCTGCGCCGCGCCGGCGCGCTGATCGAGGAGCACGCCGACGAGCTGCGCGGCTGGGTCACCCGGGAGACCGGCGCGGTCGCCGGCCTCGCCGGGTTCGCGGTCGGCGTCGCCGCGCAGGAGTGCTACGAGGCCGCCGCGCTCGCGTCCCGGCCGCCGGGCGAGATCCTGCCCACCGCCGAGCCGCGACTGTCGCTGCTGCGCCGGGTCCCGGTCGGCGTCGTCGGCGTGATCTCGCCGTTCAACGTGCCGCTGATCCTGTCGATCCGCTCGGTCGCGCCCGCGCTCGCACTCGGCAACGCGGTGGTGCTCAAGCCCGACCTGCGCACGCCGGTGAGCGGCGGGTTCGCGATCGCCGGCGTGCTCGCCGAGGCGGGCCTGCCCGACGGCGTGCTGCACGTGCTGCCCGGCGGCGCCGAGGCCGGCATCGCGCTCGTGGCCGACCCTCGGGTGCGGGTCGTGTCGTTCACCGGGTCCAGCCGGACCGGCCGCGCGGTCGCCGAACTGGCCGCCCGCCACCTCAAGCGGGTGCACCTGGAGCTCGGCGGCAACTCGGCGCTGGTCGTGCTGGACGACGCGGACATCGACCGCGCGGTGTCCGCCGCCGCCTGGGGCTCCTACCTGCACCAGGGCCAGATCTGCATGACCGTCGGCCGGCACCTGGTGCACGAGAGCGTCGCCGACTCCTATGTGGAGGCGCTGTCCGCGCACGCCAACGCGCTGCCGGTCGGCGACCCCACCGGCGAGGTCGCGCTCGGCCCGCTGATCGACGCCGGCCAGCGGGACAAGGTGCACTCGCTCGTGACGTCCACTGTGGACGCCGGAGCCCGGCTCGCGGCCGGCGGCAGCTACGACGGCCTGTTCTACCGGCCGACCGTGCTCGACGGCGTGCGCACCGACATGCCGGCCTACGCCAACGAGGTGTTCGGCCCGGTCGCGCCGATCGTCCGGTTCGCCGACGCCGAGGAGGCGGTGCGGCTCGCGGCGGAGAGCGAGTACGGCCTGTCGCTCTCGATCCTCACCGGCGACGCGATGCGCGGCCTCGCGCTCGCCGAGCGGATCCCGACCGGCATCGTGCACATCAACGACCAGACCGTGAACGACGAGGCCGTCGCGCCCTTCGGCGGCGTGCTGGACTCCGGCACCGGCGCCCGGTTCGGCGGCTCGGCGAACCTCGACGCGTTCACCGACTCGCGCTGGATCACCATGCGCGGCCAGATCCCGGAATACCCTTTCTAGATGCCCCGCACCCAGGTAGCGATCCTCGGCGCCGGTCCGGCCGGCCTGCTGCTCGCCCACCTGCTGCACCTGCGCGGCATCGACTCGGTCGTGCTGGAGCGGCACACCCGCCCCTACGTCGAGGCGCGGATCAGGGCCGGCGTGCTCGAGCAGGGCAGCGTCGACCTGCTGACGAAGGTGGGCCTGGCCGACCGGCTGCACCGGGAGCGCCTGGTGCACCACGGGCTGGAGCTGCTGTTCGACGGCGTAGGCCACCACCTGCCGCTCACCGAGCTGGCCGGCCGGGAGCTGACGATCTACGGTCAGCACGAGCTGGTGAAGGACCTCGTGGCGGCGCGGCTGGAGACCGGGCGACCGCTGCTGTTCGACACGCCCGCGGTCGGCATCGACGGCCTGGACACCGACTCGCCCGTGGTCCGCTACGTCCACAACGGACAGACGGTGGAGCTGCACTGCGACGTCGTCGCGGGCTGCGACGGCTTCCACGGGGCGAGCCGGCCGGCGGCTCGCGGGCTCACGACCTACGAGCACGTGTACCCGTACGCGTGGCTCGGCGTGCTGGCCGAGGTCGCCCCGTCGTCCGAGGAGCTGATCTACGCCTCGCACGACCGAGGGTTCGCGCTGCACAGCATGCGCTCCCCCACCCTCACCCGGCTCTACCTGCAGGTGGCGCCGGACGAGCAGGTGTCGGCGTGGCCGGACGAGCGGGTCTGGTCGGAGCTGGCCACCCGGCTCGACCGCACGACCGGCTTCGCGCTGACCGAGGGCCCGATCGTCGACAAGGCCGTCGCCGCGCTGCGCAGCTTCGTGGTCGAGCCGATGCGCTACCGGCGGCTGTTCCTCGCGGGCGACGCCGCGCACATCGTGCCGGCCACCGGTGCGAAGGGGCTGAACCTGGCGGTCGTGGACGTGGCGGTGCTGGCGTCCGCGCTGGGCCGCTGGTTCGCCGACGGCGACCCCGCCGGTCTCGAGTCCTATTCGGACACATGTCTGTCGCGGGTGTGGCGGGTACAGCACTTCTCGTGGTGGATGACCTCGATGCTGCACCGCGCGCCGGACGCGGACCCGTTCACCCGCCGGCTGCAGCTGTCCCAGCTGCGCTACCTGACCAGCTCGGCCGCCGCCGCGACGTCCTTCGCGGAGAACTACGTCGGCCTGCCGTTCCCGGATTGGAGCTTTCAATGACACTCAACACCGTGCCCCCGTTCCGCGCCGACCACGTCGGCAGCCTGCTTCGGCCGGCGGCGTTGCTGCGGGCGCGCGAGGACCGTTCGGCCGGCCGGATCTCCCCCGAGGAGCTGCGCGCGGCCGAGGACGACGCGATCCGGTCCGTGGTGGCGATGCAGGCCGAGGTCGGCCTGAGGACGGCGACCGACGGCGAGTTCCGGCGGACGTCCTGGCACATGGACTTCATCTACCAGCTCGGCGGCATCGGCCAGTCCGACGAGTCGATCAAGGTCCGGTTCCAGAACGCCGACGGGCTGATCGAGTTCAGCACCGCGGCCTTGCACGTGGACTCGCCGGTTCGGCTGCAGAAGACGATCTTCGCCGACGACTTCACCTTCCTCCGCGAGGTGGCCGGCGACGCGGTGACGCCGAAGCTGACCATCCCGTCGCCGAGCATGGTCCACTACCGGGGCGGCCCGGCGGCGCTGGACCCGGCGGTGTACCCGGACGAGGACCAGTTCTGGGCGGACCTGTCCGAGGCCTACGCGCGGCAGGTCGCCGCGGTGGCCCAGCTCGGCTGCCGCTACCTGCAGCTGGACGACACGAGCCTGGCCTACCTCAACGACCCGAACCAGCGCGCGGAGCTCACCGCCCGCGGCGACGACGCCGAGCACCAGCACCTGCGCTACATCAAGCAGATCAACACCGCGCTGGCCGGCCGCCCGGACGGGCTGCGGGTGACGACGCACATGTGCCGCGGCAACTTCAAGTCCTCGTGGGCGGCCGAGGGCGGCTACGACTTCGTGGCGGAGGCGCTGTTCTCCGAGCTCGCGGTGGACGGCTTCTTCCTGGAGTACGACGACCCGCGCTCGGGCTCGTTCGCCCCGCTGCGCTTCGTGCCGCCGGGCAAGCAGGTGGTGCTGGGCCTGGTCACGACGAAGCGCGGCGCCCTCGAGTCGAAGGACGACATCAAGCGCCGCATCGACGAGGCCGCGAAGTACGTCCCGCTGGAGCAGCTGTGCCTGTCCCCGCAGTGCGGCTTCTCCTCCACTGTGGACGGGAACGCGCTCAGCTACGACGAGCAGGTCGCGAAGCTGTCGCTGATCGTCGAGATCGCCGCCGAGGTGTGGGGCGACTGACTCACACCGGGACGACCTCGACCAGATCGGTCACGCCGACGAGATCGCTCGCGTTGCGGGTGTAGAGCCGCGCGCCGTGCGCGTGGGCGGTCGCGGCGACCAGCAGATCCATCGTGCGTGCGCGCGGTCGTCGACCCGCTTCGGCGACCGCCGCCGCGAGCTGCCCGTAGCTCACGGCGACGGCATCGTCCACGGGAAGCGCGTCGAAGTGCTGCAGAAGAGCGCTGAGCCTGCGCAAGCGGTTGGCCCTCGCCTTGGCATCCGTGGCAACGAGCACACCGAGGTGGAGCTCGGCCACGGTGGCCGCGCTGATCGCCAGCTCCCCCGCGAGCAGCGGGATGTCGGTGGCGATCACGACGCTGGTGTCCAACACCGCCTTCATTCTTCGTCTCAGGGGTCGCGCAAGCTCTGGTCGATCTGGTCACGGTCACGTTCCCAGTCCGGATCGGGATCGCCCTGGAAGACGGCCGCGATGTCGGCATGGCTCCGCCACGTCCGCGGCTTGATCGGCACAAGGCGCGCGCTCAGCCTTGGGCATCGCGGGTAAATGTGCAAGCAGAACCGAACGGTCGTGCTAACCTGGCCGCATGAGCAAGGGGGAGGCCACCCGCGAGACCATTCTCGACGCTGCCAGCACGCTCGCCGGCACCGTCGGGCTGGGCGGCATGACCATCGGCACCCTCGCGGCCAGCACGCGGCTGTCCAAGAGCGGGCTCTACGCCCACTTCAGGTCCAAGGAGTCGCTGCAGGTCCAGGTGCTCGAGCACACTCGGGCCCGGTTCGTGGCCGAGGTCGTCGCGCCCGCGCTCACCGTGGCCCGTGGGGAGCCGCGGGTGCGCGCCATGTTCGAGAACTGGCTCGCGTGGGACGCCCAGCCCGGCGGCTGCCTGTTCGTCGCGGCGTCCAGCGAGCTCGACGACCAGCCCGGACCCGTGCGCGACCGGCTCGTTCGCGACCAGCGCGACTGGCTCGACACCCTCGCCGCGGTGTTCCGCACCGGCCTCGCCGAGGGGCACTTCCAGGCCGACGCCGACCCCGAGCAGTTCGCCTTCGACCTCGACGGCGTCATGCTCTCCTGCCACATGAGCAACCGGCTGCTCGGCGACCACACGGCCGAGGGCCGCGCCCGGCGAGCGTTCGAAGCGCTCCTGGCCACCGCCAGGGCCTGACATCCGCACACCCATGGGAAAGGCAGATATGTCGACGCAAAAAAGCACGATCGTTCGTTTCAAGGAAACGGCGAAAATGACCGCCGTCCGCACCGCGTTCGGCACGCTCGAGCGGCTCGCCCCGGGTCTCGGTGGCCGCTGGGCCGAACGGCTGTGGCTGACCGTCCCGCCCTACCGGGGAAGACGCGCGGACGTCATCCCACCGGGCGAGCCGTTCACCGTCACCGTCGACGGCCGGCGGGTGGCCGGGCGCACCTGGGGCAGCGGACCGGTCGTCTACCTGGTGCACGGCTGGGGCGGGCAGAGCGCGCAGCTGCGCGCCTTCCTCGACCCGCTGCTCGCCGCGGGCCACCGGGTGGTCACGTTCGACGCGCTGAGCCACGGCGACTCCGACCCGGGCGCCCTCGGCCCGCGCCGGACGACGGTCACCGAGATGGCCGCGGCGTTGGAAGCCGTCGCCGAGAAGCACGGCCCCGCGCACGCGATCATCGCCCACTCGCTCGGCGGCAACGCGGTGTTCTTCGCCCTGCGGCGCGGGCTGCGCGCCGGCCGGCTCGTGTTCCTCGCCCCCATGACCCAGCCGATGCCCTACACCGCGATCTTCGCCGCCACGCTCGGGTTCGACCACCGGGTCCGCGCCCGCATGCTCGAGCGGGTCGCCCGGCGCGCCGGCGTCCCGTGGTCGGCGTTCGACATTCCCAGCCAGGTCCCCGACATCGCGCCGCCACCGCTGCTGACCGTGCACGACCCGAACGACCGGGAGACCCGGTACGCGGACAGCGTCGCCCTCGCCAAGGCATGGCCGGACGCGGAGCTGGTGACCGTGCAGGACCTGGGGCACTGGCGGTTGCTGCGCGACCCGGCCACGGTCGCGCGGGCGGTCGGCTTCGTGACGGCGGGCAACGCGGGCACGACCGGCGGCCGGGCGGCGGCCGGCTGACGGCTCACCCGAGCCGCGGGTGCAGGCGGGCGGCGTTCCCCGCCCCGACGCCGAAGGCGAGCCGCTCGGCGGTGCCGATGTCGACCATGTCGTCGGCGAGCCACGAGTCGAGCAGCCGACCGAAGTGGTGCCGCCACAGCACGGCGCCGAGGTGGTGGAGCTCGGGCAGGACGCTCCCGTCCGAGGAGTAGAGCACCGAGTCGAACGGCGCGAGCTCGAGCGCCTCGGCGAGCACGTCGTCCGCCCGCACCCCGACGAACGGCAGCGTGAGTCCTATGTCGACGGACACGTGGTCGAACACGTGCGCCAGGTAGGCGGCGTTGCGGTGGAACGGCCAGCAGTGCAGCAGCACCACCGCGACGCCGCTGTCCCGGGTGGCCCGCAGGAAGTCGGTCAGCAGCAGCGGGTCGACCTCACGCAGGTGCAGGTCGTCGTCGCCGAAGCCGGTGTGGAACTGCAGCGGCAGCCCCAGCTCGGCCCCGATCCGGGTGGCCTCGTGCACGACCCACGCGTGCAGCACCGGGTCGTTCAGGCGGGTGCCGCCGGAGCGCAGCCAGCCCTCGGCGGCCGCGGCGGCGTCGCGGTCCGGCGGGCACTCGCCGGGAACGTCGAGCCCGGACCGGTAGGCCACGACGGTCTTGAGCGCGACCGCGCCCGCGGCCCGCTCCCGGAGTCCCTCCCGGAACCCGTCGAGGAGCCCGGCGGGCGACTCCACCCGGGACGCAAGCGTTTCCGCCACCTGCTCGATACGCACCACCTCGTGCCCGGCGCCGCACACCTCCCCCGGCCCGAGCCCGGGCGACGGCGCGTGCCCGGTGTCGACGAGCCAGTGCTCGACCCCGGCCGCGCGCAGCAGCCGCTGGGTCGCCTCCCACCAGCCGAGCTCGGCGCGGCGCTCCAGGTAGTCCTCCGGCGACGCGTGCGCCGGCAGGTCGAGCACCGGCGCGCACCACCGCCGCACGGCAAGGCCCAGCGACGAGTGCCACCGGTCCCGGGTGCCGGCGGTGGCCGCCTCGGTGAGCCCCCCGGCGAACTCCGCCGGCTCGGGGTCCCGGGCCAGCACCGCGTGGCAGTGCTGGTCGATCAACGGCACGTCGTCCGTCACCGTCACGGGGTCACCAGCGCCAGCGGACGGCGGCCGACAGGCGGTGGGCGTCGAGCTCGGTGCAGCGCTTCGACTCCTCGCGGCGGACGGTCAGGATCGCGTCGTGCAGCTCCGGGCCCAGGGCCTCGGCGAGCACGGTCGACGCGGCCAAGGCGTCCGCCGCGTCGGGGGCGGAGGCCGGCAGGCGGGTGATGCCGGCGGCGGTGCGGTCGGCGTCGGAAAGCAGGGCCGGGTCGCCGGTCACCGGGGCCGGCAGCCGCAGCTCCGCAGCCACCCCGGCCAGGCCCGCCGCCACCACGCAGCCCACCAGCAGGTACGGGTTCGCGGTCGCGTCGAAGCACTTCAGCTCCGCGTTCGCCGACTCCTCGGTACCGGAGATCATCCGCAGCGCGGTCTCCCGGGTCTCCTCGCCCCAGCACCGCCAGATGCCCGCCCACCGGGACGGCTGCAGCCGCAGGAAGCTCGCCGGATGCCCGGCCCCGACCGCCACCAGCGCCGGCAGCTCCCGCAGCACCCCGGCGAGGAACGCGTCGCCCGCGGGGCGCATGCCGGCCAGCAGGTTCCCCGACGCGTCGTGCACGGACAGGTGCAGGTGACCACCCGACCCGGCGCCGTCCGGGTCGACGCTCGGCGCGAACGTCGCCCGCCAGCCGTGCGCGAGGCTGCGCGATCGCACGGTGTGCCGGACCAGCACGGCGTCGTCGGCGGCCGCCACCGGATCGCGGGGCGCCACCGACACCTCCAGCTGCGCCTGCGCGTACTCCGGGTGGAACTGCTGCACCGCGAGCCCCTGCGCGGACAGGTCGCCGACCAGCTCCGCGGCGTAGCCGGCCACCTGCTCCAGCCGGATCTGCCCGTACGCCGGCCCGGTGAACGCCGGGACGAACCCGTCGGCGTCCGCGCGGCCGAGGATCCACTCGTGCTCGAACGCCATCCGCAGCGCCAGCCCCCGCTCGGCGGCCGCCGCGACCTGCCGGGCCGCGAACGCGCGCTGGCACGCGACGAACGGCGCGCCCGCCTTCGTCATCTTGTTGGCCGGTGCCCACGCCCAGCCCGGCAGCGCGGACAACGCGACCGCCCGCGCCAGGTCCGGCACCAGCCGCAGGTCGCCGTCCGGCCCGCCGAGGTACTCGCCGGCGACCATGACGTCGTCGGAGCCGAACGCCTCGAAGCACGGCGACGCGCCGACGCCGGTCACGGCCACCGCGTCGAGCCGGTCCAGCGGCACGGTCTTCACCCGGGTGATGCCGGCGTTGTCCACGAACGACAGCTCCACCATCGTCACGCCGGCCGCGCGCAGCTCGTCGATCATCCGCCCACCCTTTCGCCCAGGTGTGCCAGCAGGTCGTCGACGAGCTGCTCCGGGCTCGCGTTCCCCTTGCCGCCCTCGGCCAGGTGCCCGGCGGCGGCCAGGTCCGCGGCGCCGTGCGCGGTCGCGCGCAGCAGCGACGCCAGCCGCACCGGGTCGCCGGCCGGCAGCGCACCGGCGGCCTGGGTGGCGGCCACGAGGTCGACGAGTGCGGTCTGCGCCGCGTGCGCCGCCTTGGTCAGCTCGTCGGACTCGACGTTCCACGGGCCGAACACCAGCCGGAACCGGGCCGGGCGCTCGAGCGCCCAGGCGATGTAGTGGTGCAGGACCGCCCGCAGCACCGCCTCCGGTGAGCGTTTGCGCCGGACGGTCGCGGCGATCTCGACGGCCCGGCGCGCCAGCTCCGCCGCCGCACCGCGGCCAGCAGCAGCTCCTTGCTGGCGAAGTGCTTGTACGGGGCGTTGTGCGACACGCCGACCTGCCGGCCCACCTCGCGCAGCGTCACCGCCGCCACCCCGCCCTCGTCGAGCAGCGCGGTGGCCGCGTCGACCAGCGACTCCCGGGTTCCCATCGCGCCATCGTAACCGTGGTTGACACTGTCAACCTGAGGCGTTAGGTTGACAGTGTCAACCAATGAGAGGAGTGGACATGCGAGCGGTGGTCACCGGGGCGACGGGTGGCATCGGGGAGGCGATCGCGCGGCGGCTCGCGACCGCGGGTCACTCGGTCGTCCTCATCGGACGGAGCAGGGAGCGGATCGCGGCGGCACAACGGCGGATCGCCGCGGCCGTGCCGGACGCGGACCTCCACGGCGAGGTCGCGGACCTGTCGCTGCTGGCCGACGTCCGGGACCTCGCGACCCGGCTGGACCCGTTGCCGGACATCGCGATCAGCAACGCGGCGGTCGTCGCGCCCATCGACGCGGTCACCGGGGAAGGGCTCCAGCTGACCTTCGCCACCAACCACCTGGCGCCGTATCTGCTGCTGCGCACGCTGGCCGAGCGGATCGGCGCGGGCCCGGCGCGGTTCGTGATCGTCGGCGCCGCGCCGCGTGCGCTGGCCAGGGTGCCGGTGGACCTCGACGACCTCCAGTGCCGCAACGCCCGCACGCTGGGTCCGCTGCCGAGCTTCCGGCCGTTCGCCGCCTACGGCCGCACCAAGAACATGAACGCGATGTTCGGCTACGCGCTGGCCCGCCGGCTCGCCGGCACCGGGATCACGGTCAACGGCGGCCATCCGGGGATCGTCAAGCAGACCGGCCTCGGCCGGCACGCGCGGGGCGGGCTGAAGGTGTTCACCAACCTGCTGAACCCGTTCGTGCCCGGCGTCGACCACGGCGCCGACAACCCGGCATGGCTCGCCACGGCGTCCGAAGTGGAGGGTGTGACCGGCCGCTACTTCGTGCGACGCAAGGAGGTCACGACCGCGCCGCACACGACGGACGTCACCCGCCAGGACCGGCTGTGGGACGAGAGCGCCCGGCTGGTCGGCCTACCCGCCACCCACTGATCCGCGAGTCCTCCGCTCAGATCGCCAGCCGTCCACCGCCCGCCCCGACGCCCCGACGACTCGCCGCCGTCGAGCACGTGGCGAGAGCACGGGAAACTCCGCCGACAGCCCCCGCCCCGCGGGCCGGTGATATCCCCGGCCGCGGAGGTTCGTCGCGTACCGCCCGTCCGAGAACAGTGCGGCGAGCCGCAGCCCACCATGCGCACGGTCGACCTCGCCGAGCACGCCACCGGGCATCGGGAGGAACTCCTCGCGCCCGCGCGGTGGCCGCGAGGCGTAGACACCGACCTCGATGGTCAGGTGCTCCGGCCAGCAAAGCGCCGGCCCGAGCGTGACACGGACATCGGTTCCCCGGGCGAGCACCCGCTCCCACGGCAGGCTCGCCGGCAGCACCGTCTGCCGCGGCGGCAGCGCGCGGTGCCGGTCTACCCGCGGCTCGGCCAGCTCGTCCGGTTCCGCGACGACGCTCTCGACGAAGCTCACGTCCCGCGGGCCCCCGTCTCGCGCAGCCAGGCGAGCAGGGTGGCCGCGTCCTCGGCGAACGCGGCCGGGTCGTCGTCGCGGACGAACTCCAGCAGGGCGTACCGGGTGGCCGGCAGCGCGGCCAGGACCGGGCGCCACAACGTCTCGCCCGCCGCCAGCGGGAGCCGGCGGCCGGCGTCGTCCCAGGTGAAGACGTGCGCGGTGACCGGCCGCAGCGCCCGGACCGCCGCCAGCGCGCCGGCCGGCCGGTCGCCGATCGGCGGCTGCCAGTACGGCCGCACCGCCGGCACCGCGGCCAACAGGTCCACAGTGGACTCGAGGGTGTCGGTGAGCGTGTTCGCGTGGTACTCCACGCAGATCTCCACGCCCTCGCCGGCGGCCATCGCCGCGACCCGGGCGAGGTCGGCGACCACCGCGGCCCGGTCGGGCTCCGCGGCCGAGCCGTGCCGCCCGGCCCAGACCCGGATCCGCGCCGCCCCGAGCGCGACCGCGGTCGCCAGCACGTCCGCGAAACCGTCGCCGGCACAACGGTAGTAGGACCCGTACGCGGCGATCTCGACGCCCGCGGCGGCACACCGCGCGGCGGCGTCGCGGGCCGCCACCGGGGTGGGCACGTGCACGTCGCCACCCCACTCGATCGCCCGCAGGCCCGCGCCGGCGACGAGCGGGACGATCTCCGCGACACCCAGGTGCCGGAAGGTGACCGACACCAGGCCGGGGACGGGCGTCATGCGGTGGCGGTGTTGTCCCGCGGCACCCAGCCGAGCTCGCTTCTCGCCTTGGCCAGGCTCATCGTGCGCTCGCCGCCGTCGCCGCTGATCGAGTACACGTCGAAACCCTTGCCCCGCCGGGCGAGCGCCGCCTCGAGCGCGGCCGCGACGTCGCGGGCCGAGGTCGAGATCGCGCGCTGGAACGCGGTGCCCTTCTTCGGCCACGTGTCGTCGGCGGTCGGGAAGCACAGCCGCAGGCAGACCGCGTCCATGCCCCACGCGGTCGCGGTGCGGCAGACCTCCTCGCCCAGCCGCTTGGCGAGACCGTAGAAGTCACGCGCGTCCGGCGGCGTCGACTCGTCGGGATACCAGCCGAGGCGGCCGTCCACGCGCACCTCGCCCGGCGCCGGCTCCGCCTCGCCCACCATCGGGTAGCGGAACACCGACATGCTGCTCGTGTAGACCATGTGCCGGACCCCGGCCCGGTGCACGCCGGTGAGCGTCGCGTACATCCCGGGCACGGCGACGTCGAGGTGCGCCCGCGCGTTGGCCGGGCTCCCCCAGCCGGCGCTGGGCCCCATCGCCATGAACACCAGCGAGTCGACGCCCTCGGCGAGCCTGGCGACCAGGTCGACGTCGTGCAGGTCGCCGGCGTGATACTCCACATCGGACACAGGTGCGGCGGGCCCGGCGAGGTCGAGCACCCGGATCTCGTGCGTCGCCGCGAGATGCGGCACCACCATCGACCCGACCGACCCGCAGCCACCGACCACCAGCAAGCGCATGCCAGCCCCCTCAGACCTGGACGTGCACGTCCCTTCCGGCGCGCAACCCCACCACAGTGTGCACGGCCGCGACCCCGACGAGAACCGCGAGCGGCACTTTCCATCCGCCGGTCGCGTCGTGCAGCGCGCCGATCGCCACCGGCCCGATCGCCGCGAACAGGTAACCGATCGACTGACCCATCCCGGACAGCGACGCCGACGAGCGCGGGTCGGCCGCACGCAGGCTGAAGAACGCGAGCGCGAGGAAGAACAGCGTGCCCGCACCGGTACCGGTGACCAGCGCCCACAGCACCGCGAGGTCGGGTGCGAACAGCAGGCCGAGATAGCCGAGCATCGCGAGCGTCGAGCCGCCCGCGGCGATCAGCCGCTGGTCGGGCAGCCGGACGAGCACCAGCGGGACGACGATGCTCATCACCACACCGATGATCTGGTACAGGAACAGCATCCAGCCCGCGTAGTCCTCGCTCGCACCGGTGCTCACCACGATCGACGGGAACCACGCGAGCATCGTGTAGAAGCCGCACGCGGACAGCGCCATGAACGCCGAGACCTCCCACGCGAGCGGCGAGCGCCACGGCGCCTTGGGCTTGACGGTCACCGGCTCGGGATCGCGGCCACCGCTGGCATCGCGGCGCAGCTGCGGGGCCCACACGGCCACCGCCACCAGCGCGAGCCCGGCCCAGCAGCCAAGCGACGCACGCCAGCCGCCGGGCAGCACGCCGGCCAGCGGCACCGCGATGCCGGCCGCGGTGGACGCGATGACGCCGATCACCGCGGTGTAGACGCCGGTGGCCGCGCCGACGTGGTCGGGGAAGTCGCGCTTGATCATGCTCGGGATCAGCACGTTGCCGACCGCGATCGCCGCGCCCAGCAGGACCGTGCCGACCCACAGCAGGCCGGTGACGGGCAGCGAGCGCAGCACGATGCCGGCCATGAGCGCGACCATCGCGC
Organism: Actinophytocola sp.; assembly: GCF_009379765.1. GTDB lineage: Bacteria > Actinomycetota > Actinomycetes > Mycobacteriales > Pseudonocardiaceae > Actinophytocola. The sequence goes on from NZ_WHTD01000017.1 coordinate 43,469, forward strand.
CCCAGAGCATCCGGTCGGTGCCGAACCGCCTGGCCAACCGCGGCACCTGCGGCGACACCGCGGAGAACGTGAGCAGCGGCAGCGTCCCGATGAACCCGGCCTCGCCCGCAGTAAGGCCGATGTCCCGGCGGATCATCTCCAGCACCGGCCCGACAGAGGTCAGCGCCGCGCGCAGGTTGGCCGCGATCAACAGGAAGCCGACGATCAGCAGCACCCGGCGGCGCAGCCGCTGGTCCTTAGCAGTCCTCACGACCGTCACGCTGCCAAGGTGTCACACCCGTGCCGGGCCGGGCAAACCATCAGGCCTTCAGCACGTCTCCCCGCCGGACGTCCTCGCGGCGCAGGCCGGCCAGCACGAGGCCGACGTTGTCCCCCGCCCGCGCGACGTCGGTCTTCTTGCGGAACTGCTCGATGCCCTTGACCGTGGTGGTCGTCATCGGCTCGTTGTTCCGCATCAGGTCGACCTGGCCACCGACGCCGATCTCGCCGTAGGTCACCCGCCCGGTCACGACCGTGCCGCGGCCGGTGATGACGAACACGTCCTCGACGGTCAGCTGGAACCCCGGGTCCGACGGCACCGGTGTCTCCCGCGGCGCGGGGTAGTAGTCGGTCGGGGTGTCCTTGCGGCGGCGGCTGAACAGGCCCATGCGGCCGACGCTACCGTCGATCACCCGATCTGGTGAGATGGCCCCGTGACCTGGATCGAGCTGGAGAACGCCGTCAACGCCCGCGACCTCGGCGCACTGCCGACCGAGGGAGGCGGGCGGACCCGGCCCGGGCGGCTGCTCCGGGCCGACAACCTGCAGGACCTCTCGCCCGCCGACATCACCCGGCTGGTCGACGAGCTCGGCCTGACCACCGTGATCGACCTCCGCAGCACCAACGAGGTCACGTCCGAGGGCCCCGGCCCGCTCGCCGCGGTGGACGCCGTGGCACACGTGCACCTGTCGGTGCTGCCGGAGAGCCTCGGCATGACCGACGCGGCCGCCGAGGCACTCGCGACGAACAGGCAGCGGGCCATCGAGCGCGACCCGTCCGACCTGCTGCTGTCGTTCTACCTCGGCTACCTCGAGGACCGGCCGGAGAACATCGTCGGGGCGCTGCGCGCGATCGCCGGCGCACCCGGCGCCGCGCTCGTGCACTGCGCGGCCGGCAAGGACCGGACCGGTGTCGTCGTGGCGATGGCGCTGACCGTGGCGGGCGTGCCGCGCGACCTGGTGGTGGCCGACTACGCGGCCACCGGCGAGCGGATCGAGCTGGTCCTCGACCGGCTGCGGTCCACGCCGACCTACGCCGACGACATCGACCGGGTGCCGGCCGAGGAGCACCGGCCGCGCGCGGAGACGATGGACGCCTTCCTCGACCGGCTCGACGCCGACCACGGCGGCGTGCTCGGCTGGCTGGCGGCGCACGGTTTCGGCGCGGAGGATGTCACGCTGTTGCGAGCCGAGCTGCTGGAGGTCTGAATGGCACGGTCGGTGCTGGTCACCGGGGGCACGGGCGGGCTGGGCAGCGCCGTCACCACGGCGTTCCTGGACGCGGGCTGGCGGGTGGTGGTGCCGTGGGTCGCCGAGCGGGAGCTGGCTCGGATGCCGTCCCACGCCGCGCTGGAGCTGGTCGAGGCCGACCTGTTCGACGAGGAGTCGGTGCGGGCCTGCGCCGCCGCCGCGGCGGCCTCGCCGGACGCGCCGCTGCGGGCCGTGGTGAACCTGGTCGGCGGCTTCGCGGCGGGCGGGCGCGTGCACGAGACGCCGGTCGAGGAGTTCGAGACCCAGCTGCGGCTGAACCTGCGGGCCACGTACCTGACCTGCCAGCAGACGCTGCCCCACCTGACCGCGGCCGGCGGCGGGTCGATCGTGTGCATGTCCAGCCGGGCGGCGCGGCACCCGTTCGTGGGCGCGGCGGGCTACGTGACCTCGAAGGCCGCCGTGCTCGCGCTGGTCGACGTGCTGGACCTGGAGTACGCGGGCGCCGGGGTGCGGGTCAACGCCGTGCTGCCCGGCGTCATCGACACCCCGGCCAACCGCGCGGCGATGCCGGACTCGGACCGCGAGGACTGGGTGGCCCCGGCCGACATCGCCCGCACGATCCTGTTCCTGTCCGGCGACGAGGCGTCCCCGATCAGCGGCGCCCACGTCCCCGTCCACCGCGCCTGACCGGGGGACTCGCGGGTTCTGGGGGTTGGACTCGCGGGTTCTGAGCGTTGGACTCGCGGGTTCTGAGCGTTGGACTCGCGGGTCCTGGGCGTTGGACTCGCGGGTCAGAGGTCGGCGAGGCGGGTCGCGATCGGGGCGCCCAGGGTGTCGACCCACGCCGCGGGGGCGTCGCCCGGAGGCATGACGATCGCGGTGTCGACGCCCAGCGCGTGGTACTCGGCCATCTCCTTGACGAAGGCGCCGACGTCCGTCGGCCGGTCGTTGACGCTGATCGTCTTCTGGATCGTGTCGTAGTCGCGACCGACCTCGTCGCAGTGGCGGCGCAGCACGTCCAGCTTGTGCGCGACGTCCGCGACGCTCGTGGTGAACAGGTTGCACGCGTCGGCATACCGGGCCACCAGGCGCAGCGTCTTCTTCTCGCCACCGCCGCCGATGAGGATCGGCGGCTTGCCGATCGGCAGCGGCGAGCACAGCGTCTCGGCCAGCCGGTAGTGCTCGCCCTCGAACGGGCCGGTGTCCTCCGGGTCCCACATCTGCTTGCAGATCCGCAGCGTCTCCTCAAGGCGCTCGAACCGCTCCGCGACGGGCGGGTACGCCACCCCGAGACCCTTGTGCTCCCGCTCGTACCAGGCGGCGCCGATGCCCAGCTCGGCCCGGCCGCCGGACAGAACGTCCACAGTGGCCACGATCTTGGCGAGCAGTCCGGGGTGCCGGTAGGTGACGCCGGTGACCAGCAGGCCCAGCCGGGTGGTCGACGTGTGCGCGGCCAGGAAGCCCAGCGTGGCGTAGCCCTCCAGCATGGGATCGGTGGCCGGCATGAGCTGTTCCATCTGGAAGTAGTGGTCCATGACGGACAAATGGGTCACCCCGGCGGCCTCGGCCGCCTGGCCCACCCTGGCCAGCTCGGGCGCGATGCCGGGGGTGCCGTCGGGAACCGTGAACGCGATGACGTGAATTCCGAGGTGCACGACGAAAGCCTAGGAGCTGGAGCACACTCCAGCGCAAGTCACAGCGCGGCGATCGCCGTCCCGAGCGTGCCGACCGACTCCGCCGTCCACGGGCCGCTCGTGATCAGCACGACGTGCCCGATCCCCCACTCCGCATACCGGGCGCAGCGCTCGGCGAAGGAGGCGGCGGGCTCGTCCGGCAGCCAGCGCGTGCTGAGCGTCTTCTCGATCTCCTCGTACGGGCGGCCGACGTCCGCGCAATGCCGGGCGAGCACCTCGAGCTTGCGCGTGACGGTCGCGCCGCCGTCCGGGATGTCCGGCAGGTTGCAGGCGTCGCCGTACCGTGCGACCAGCCGCAGCGTCTTCTTCTCCCCCATGCCGCCGATGAGGATCGGCGGGTGCGGCCTGCGCACCGAGCTCGGGTTGTTGACCGGCTGCGCGAGCCGGTAGTGCCGCTCGGCGAACGCGCTGTCGTCGCCCGCCCACATCCGCAGCGCCAACCGCAGCGTCTCGTCGAGCCGCTCGAACCGCACGGACTTCGACTCGGGCAGGTCGAGACCGAAGTCCGCGGCCTCCTTCTCGTGGTATCCGCTGCCGATACCGAGCCAGGCCCGGCCGCCGGAGAGCACGTCGACCGTCGTGACCGCCTTGACCAGCAGTGCGGGCGCCCGGTAGGTCGTCGCGGTGACCATGGTGCCCAGCCGCACCCGCCGAGTGGACGCGGCGAGGTAGCCCAGCGTCGTGTACGCCTCGAGCATCTCCTTCTCCGGCGAGCTCGTCGGATCGGCCTGCAGGAGGTGGTCGGAGACCCATACGGTGTCCACGCCCGCCTCGTCCGCGGCGCGGGCCACCGCCCCCAGGCTCGAGCCGATCTCCGAGGGCCAGGAGTAGTTGGTCACGTTCAGGCTGATCCGCATGCGACCACCCTGCCAAGGTCGACCATGGTCATGTCGCGGTTCGCTCAAGAACCACTCGGGTGATCGCTACCGCCCGGGGTACCGAATCCCCTAAGGGTATTTTCCAGGGTCGGGCCGGATGTCGGCGTCAGCCCGGGGCAATAGTGTTCGGCCCGTGGTTCTCATCGAGACTGAGGCGCTGGAGAAGCGCTACGACAACAGGTGACCGCGCTCGCGGACCTGACGGTCGCCATCGAGCCGGGGGTCGTCGGGCTCGTGGGGGTGAACGGCGCCGGCAAGAGCACGCTGATCAAGCTCGCGCTCGGCCTGCTCGCCCCGACCGGGGGGAAGATCCGGGTGCTGGGGCTCGACCCGATCGCCGAGGGGGAAGCGGTGCGCGGCCGGGTCGGGTACATGCCCGAGCACGACTGCCTGCCGCCCGACGTGATCGCGGCCGAGTTCGTCACGCACATGGCGAGAGTCAGCGGGCTGCCCGCGGCGATGGCCCGCGAGCGCGCGTCCGAGACGTTGCGCCACGTCGGGCTCTACGAGGAGCGGTACCGGCGCATCGGCGGCTACTCCACGGGCATGAAGCAGCGGGTCAAGCTCGCCCAGGCGCTCGTGCACGACCCGGAGCTGCTGCTGCTCGACGAGCCGACCAACGGCCTCGACCCGGAGGGCCGGCGGGCCGGCGGGCCATGCTCGACCTGGTCCACCGGATCGGCACCGAGTTCGGCATCTCGGTCGTGGTGTGCTCGCACCTGCTCGGCGAGATCGAGCGGATCTGCACGTCGCTGGTCGCGATCGACGCCGGCAGGCTGCTGCGCTCGGCGTCGCTGTCGTCGATGACCCAGCACAGCGACCTGCTGATGGTGGAGATCGACGAGGACCCCGCCGCGTTGCTCTCGCTGCTGGTCGCGGCCGAGCTCGACGTGCGCGTCGAGGGCCGGGCGCTGCTGGTACGGCTGGGCGCGGAGAAGGCCGAGGAGACCTACGACCTGATCCGCGACGCGGTCGCCGACCTCGACCTGTCGCTGCACCGGCTCGAGCGGCACCGCCACCAGGTCGCCGACCTGTTCCGGGACCTGCCCGCCGTGGAGGCCAGCTATGCCTGACAGTGTCGCCAGGAGCGGTGTCACCGGTGTCATCCATGACATCGGCTACCAACGTTACGAGGGACCACGGCTGGGGCGCGGGTACGCGTCCCGGTCGCTGTTCGTGCACAGCGTGCGCGGCGCCTACGGCCTGGGGCGAAGCGCGTGGGCGAAGGTGCTGCCGATCGGGCTCCTCTCGCTCGCGTGCATCGCGGCGCTCGTGCTGGTGGTGGTCAACACCCAGCTGCCCGTACAGGTGATCGACTACGTGGGCATCGGGTCCACCTTCACCTACGCCGCGACGGTGTTCGTGGCGGTGGTGGCGCCCGAGCTCGTGTCGGTCGACCTGCGCAGCAACCTGCTCTCGCTGTACCTGTCCCGGCCGCTGCGGCGCACCGACTACGCGCTGACGAAGCTGGCGTCGCTCACCGCCGCGGCGTTCGTGATGCTGGCCGCGCCGATGGTGATCCTGTTCCTGGGCATGGCGTTCAGCACCGACGACGGCATCGCCGGGGTCCTCTCCGAGGTCGGCGGGCTGCTCGAGGGCTTCGTGGTCGCGGCGATCCACGCCGCGGTGCTGGCCGCGCTCGCGCTGCCGTTCGCGGCGCTGACCGGCCGGCGGGTGTTCGCCTCGGGCATGATCATCGGCGTCTTCCTGCTGACGGCCCCGGTCTCCGGCGCGCTGCTGGCGTTCAGCTCCGGCGACGGCGCGTACCTCGCGGGGCTGATCAACCCGGTGAACCTGCTCAACGGCGTCGACCGGTGGCTGTTCGACGGCGGGACGTTCGACATCGGCTCCTACGGCCCGGTCTACGGCCTGGTGTCACTCGCGGTGTTCGCGGTCGGGACGGCATGCACGGTGTGGCGGTATCGGAAGGTGAGGTCATGACCGTAGTGCAATCGGCCACGGTGCACTCGACCACTGTGGAACTGTCCGCGGTGTCGCGCTGGTACGGCAACGTGGTCGCCGTCAACGACGTGACGCTCACCGTCGGACCGGGGCTCACGGGGCTCCTCGGCCCCAACGGCGCGGGGAAGACGACCGTGCTGCACCTGATGGCGGGGCTGCTCGCGCCGTCGCAGGGCAGCGTGCTCGTCGGCGGGGACTCGGCGTGGCGGAACCCGGAGATGTACCGGACGCTGGGCCTGGTCACCGAGCGGGAGAGCGTGCCGGGTTTCCTCACGGCGTGGGAGTTCGTACTGGCGTCGGCGAAGCTGCACAAGCTCCCCGACCCGGCCGCGGCGGCCCGCACGGCGCTGGGCATCGTGGAGATGCAGGACGCGCAGGACCGGCGGATCTCCACGTACTCCAAGGGAATGCGCCAGCGCACCCGCGTGGCGGCGGCCCTGGTGCACGACCCGCGGGTGCTCCTGCTCGACGAGCCGTTCAACGGCATGGACCCGCGGCAGCGGCTGCACATGATGGAGCTGCTGCACCGGATGGCCGAGGAGGAGGGTCGGACGATCCTCTTCTCCTCGCACATCCTGGAGGAGGTCGAGCAGCTGTCCGGCACGGTGCAGGTGATCGTGGCCGGCCGCCTCGCCGCTTCCGGCGACTACCGGCACATCCGGCGCCTGATGACCACCCGGCCGCACGTGTTCACGATCCAGTCCTCGGACGACCGTCTGCTTGCGACAGTCCTGATGGGACAGGACTCCGTCTCCGGGGTGTCCCTGGACGACGGCACCCTGCAGGTGCACGCCTCGGACTACGGCACCTTCACCCGCGCCCTGGCGAAGCTGGCCAAGGCGTCGGACATCCGGCTGACGGGCATCCTGCCGGCCGACGAGTCCCTCGAGAAGGTCTTCTCCTACCTGGTGGCAACCTGATGAACGCGACGATTATCGGCCTCACCGCGCGCGCCCTGCTGGGCAGGCGCCGGGTCCTGATGCTGCTCCCGATGCCGTTGGTGCTGATCGGCCTGACCATCATGGGCATCACCTCCGGCGTCCCCGACGCGGACTGGGGCCCGCCGGTGTTCGCGACGCTGGGCCTCAGCGTCATCCTGCCGCTGACGGCGCTGATCGTCGGCAGCAGCGTGCTCGGTCTGGAGATCGACGACGGCACGATCACCCACCTGCTGACCAAGCCGTTGCCCCGCGGCGAGATCGTGCTCTCGAAGCTGTTCGTGGCCTGGGCGGTGACGACGGTCGCCACCGCCGTCCCGCTCGCCGCGGGGGCCCTGATCGCGGGCTCCGCGCCGCTGGCGGTCGGCCTGGTGGTCGGCGCGGCGCTCGGCTCGCTGGCCTACTGCGCGCTGTTCCTGGCGTTGAGCCTGGTGACCAAGCGCCCGGTGGCGGTGGGCCTCGTGTACATCATGTTGTGGGAGAACCTGCTGGTCAACTTCGTGAGCGGGGCCCGGGTGTTCAGCGTGCAGCAGCACGCCACCGCGGTCGCGGACGCGATCGCCGAGAGCCCGATGCTGGCGCCGTCGGTCTCGCTGACCACCTCAGTGGTCGTGGCGATCGTCTTCATCATCGCCGGAACCGTCGGCGCCACCGCGAAGCTGCGCAGCTTCGCCCTCACCGGCGAGGCGAACTGACACCTCGGCGAGGTTCTTCCTGGCGACCCGAACGAAGGGATGCTCGGGCCCGAACGCCTCGACGAGGAACGGCAGCACGCCGCGGAGCTCTGCGGAGGACTCCTCGTAGCGGCCGAGGTTGCCGAGCGAGAGAGCAAGGTTGTTGCGGCTGACGAGGGTGTGCTCCCGATGCTCGGCGAGGGCCTCGTCGTGGCGGCCGAGCGCGTCCAGCTCCAACCCGATGTGGTTGCGCACCGTCAGGGTTCCGGGGTCCTCCGGGCCCAGCACCCTGACGCAGGCCGCCAGAGTCGCGCGGTGCTCGGCGAGGGCCTCGTCCGTCCGGCCCAGGTCGGCGAGCACGCTGGCGAGGTTCGCGCGGGTGGCCAGGGCCGCTCCAGACGGCCCAGCAGCAGCTTGTTCGGCACCGCGAGCACCGCGCCGGCGAGCGCGAGCCCGGCCAGGAGCCACGGCCAGTCCCAGCCGAGCGGCTTGAGCAGCGTGGCCGCCGCGGCGAGCGATCGCACCGGCGGCGACCCACTGGGCCCACGCGTGCCTCATCCGAACCTCCTGAACCGAGCGTCGCGGTGGGCACGCCCGGTGTGACACCGGAAAGATAGCGGGCATCGGAGTAGCCGAGACGGACACGAGGAGCACGCATCCATGACCGCTGTCGAGTTCGCTGCCAAGCTGCGTGGGCGGGAGACCGTTGTCGGGTACTGGTCCGCGCTCGACGCGCCGCCGGCCACCGAGCGGATCGCGGGGCTCGGGTACGACTACGTATGCCTCGACGGGCAGCACGGGTATCTCGGGTACTCAGGGCTGCTCCACTCGCTGATGGCCGTCGACGCGGCCGGGGTCGCCGCGGGGATCGTCCGGGTGGAGGCCAACGACATCACGCCGATCGGCCGCGCGCTGGACGCCGGGGCGTGCGGGGTGATCGTGCCGCTGATCGAGACCGCCGCCGACGCGGCCGACGCGGTGGCGTCCGTGCGGTACCCACCGGAGGGCAGGCGGTCGTTCGCGCCGAGCCGGGCCGCGCTGCGGGTGGGCACGAAACCGGCCGAGGCCAACGCGGTGAACGTGGTCATCGCGATGATCGAGACGCCGACCGCACTGTCCGAAGTGGACGCGATCTGTGCCACCCCCGGGCTGGACGGGGCGTACGTCGGGCCGTCGGACCTGAGCCTGGCGGTAGGTGGGGCGTTCCCGATGGACCCGGCCGTCGCGGAGGAGTTCGAGCAGGCCGTGACGAGGGTCCGCGAGGCTGCCCGGGTCGCGGGGATCGCCGCCGGGATCCACACACCCAGCGGGGAGGTCGCCGCCCGGCGGCTGGGTGAGGGCTTCACGTTCGTGTCGATCGCGTCGGACCTCGCGCACCTGGAGCAGGCCGCCCGCGGGCACCTGGACGCTGCCCGGAAGTGAACGCCACGGGCCGGCTGACCGTGCTGGCCGGCACTGTCTTCGTCGTGGCGCTCACACTGTGGCGCTCACGCTGTGGCTGTTCGGCGAGGGCATCGTCGAGCTGGTTTTCGGCCTGCTCACCGCGCTGGCCGCGGTCGTTCTGGTGGTGCTCGCGGTGGTCGGTGCGGTCGTCGAGCACCAGCCGGGCCGCGTGCTGGTGACGCTGGCGTTCCTCGGTGTCGGCCTGCTGCTGACCGCGGTCGTGTTCGGCTTCGCCTACCTCGGCGAGTCGCTCACCTACGTGCGCGGCGAGGCGACGACCGCGCGAGTGGTGTCGTGCGAGGAGGACGGCGCGGCCCGGCAGGGGCGGTCTCACCGTTCTGGTCGTGGCGGCCGGTGGGGTGGCGGTAGCGTCGCCCGTGCTCGCGGTCGGCGCCTACCTGAGGCTGCGCGGTCGCCGGGCGACCGAAGGGGGCACACATGGTTGAGACGGGGTTCGCACGGCTCTACGGTCCGCTGGCGACGTTGTTCGTCGTGCTGTCGTTCCTTCCGCTGTACGACGACGTGCGGGTGACCGAGGACTGGGGCGAGATGACCACCACCTATGGCTCCCTGTGGCACATGGCGGGACGCGACGGCGGCGGACCGGCGGTGATCGGGGTGATTCTGCTGGCGGTGTTGGTGACGCTGCTCGTGATCGCGACCTTCCGCCAGGCGACGGTCGTCCTCGCCACGTGGATCACCGTCGTGGCCGCCCTGATCGCGCTGATGCTCCTTCTCCGCCCCGGCACGGGCGACCCGTCACCGCCCCTGGCCGACACGGGCACCGCCGGCGTGGCTATCGCCTGCTGCCTGGTGGTGCTGTCGTTCGCGCACGCGATGTACCTCCTCTCCGAACGCCATCCCGCCAGGTACGCCGACATCCCCGAGGCCGACCGCCGCCGAACCGGCGAGTCCGACGTGGACACTCCCAACCCCTGACGAGCCGGCTGGCTGACCGGTCAGGCCACCTCGCGCCACCAGCCGTCCACGGGTTCCGGCGACGACACGTCCAGCGATTGGCCCGGTCTCGGGACCGCCACCCGCACGTCGTGGTCGGCGGCGTCGGTGAGTAAGCGCTCGATGGGCTCGGACCAGGAGTGCAACGCGAGGTTGAAGGTGCCCCAGTGCACCGGCACCAGCAGGTCGCCGCGCACCGCCAGGTGGGTTGCCACGCCCTCCTCGGGAGTCATGTGGATGTCCGGCCAGTACGGGGAGTACGCGCCGATCTGGATGAACGTGAGGTCGAACGGTCCGTACTCGGCGCCGATGTCGCGGTAGCCGTCGAAGTAGCCCGAGTCGCCGGTGTAGAAGATCTTGTGTGCCGAGCCGGCCACCACCCACGACGCCCACAGCGTGCCGTTGCCGCCGGGGCGCAAGCGGCCCGAGAAGTGGCGGGCCGCGGTGGCGGTGAGCGAGATGCCCGACACCGTGGCCGACTCGGTCCAGTCCAGCTCCTCTATGCGCGACGATGGGATCCGCCAGCGCTCCAGGTGGGCACCGACACCCAGCGGCACGACGAACCGGGTCTGCGGCCACAGGGCGGCGATCCGGCGGATCGTGGCCATGTCCAGATGGTCGTAGTGGTCGTGGGAGATCACCACCGCGTCCACCGGTGGCAGGTCCGCCAAGGGAACCGGCACCGGGTGCAGGCGGCGTGGACCGAGCACTGTGGACGGTGAGACCCGTTCGCTCCACACCGGGTCGAACAGGATGCGCCGGCCTTCCAGCTCGACCAGCACCGTCGCGTGGCCCAGCCAGGTGACCCGTAACCCGTCCGGCGGAGGCGTGTCCAAGGACGGCACAACCAACGGCACCGTGCCGGTCGGCTTGCGTTGTTCCTTGCCGAACAGCAGCTCGCGCATGACGCCCGGCCCGCTCGACGCCGGCGCGATGCCGGCCGGCACCGTGTTGTGGAACGCGCCGTCCCGGTAGTGCGGCGAGCGCATCATCCGCGCCAGCCGCTCGCCCTCCGGCCTGCCACCGATGGCGGCCGGCACCTGCCAGCCCGCCCGCACCAGCGCCGCCCCGGCGACCGGCACCAGCAGCGCCGAGCGCCGGGCCAACTGAGCTACCCGCATGTCGATCCCCTCTCGAAGTCCACTTTCGATAGTGCCTCCGATTTGCTGAGGACGACCTGAGAAACGCCGCACCCCTGGCTGCGGGGTGCGGCGTTCGCTACGGACGGTCAGGCCTTGCGGCGGCCCTGCAGCCCGTAGAGCACCAGGATGGCGCCCAGGAGGATCAGGTTCTTGATGACGAACTCACCCTCGGTGGTCAGCATGACCGGGTTGCCTCCCTGGAAGGTGACGTCCGGCTGAGTGAAAAGTGCGAGGAACGTGCCGGTCAGGTGCGCGAAGAGCAGCGGGAACACGACGCGCAGCCCCTTGCCGAACAGGAGCGCCGCCCCCAGCAGCACCTCGACGACGCCGAGGAACGGTACGAACCAGGACCCCTCGACACCAGGGATCCAGTTGACCGTGTTGGCCACGAACTCCGCGACCGGGGTGTCGTTGGTGATCTTCAGGGCGCCGAACCAGAGGAACGTGACCGCCAGGCTCACCCGCAGCGCGGGCAGGCCGATGCGGCCGGCGAGGCCGATCAGCGCGGTCTCGGCGCGGTCGATCGGGTTGGGTCGGGTCTCGGTCTGCGGCGCCTGGTAGGTGGGGCGCTGCTGGGTCGTGGTCATCTGGGATCTCCTCTCGCTCGGTAACAAGGTTCGCGCGCCGGAGGGGTCCGCCGCGTCCGTTGGCGGAGGGCATTCGCGCTGCTCAACAGGGGTGAGCCGGGGTGCGGACGGCTACGCCGGGGGCGGGTGGCGAGCCGGCGTGCGGACGCCGAGGGACGTACCGGACATCCGGGCGGCTACTCCCCACGGCTCAGCCGCGTCCCGGAAGGGACCGGGACCGCGCGGCCGATCACGCAGGTCACGGCGGGGCCTAGCATGTGGATGTGACCGAGGTGCACTACCTGCCGGCGGACTGCTCGATCGGGCGCACGCTCGCGCTGGTCGGCGAACGCTGGACCATGCTCGTACTCCGCGAGGCGTTCCGCGGCGTCCGCCGGTTCGACGACATCAGGGACAACACCGGCGCCCCGCGCCAGGTGCTGAGCGCGCGGCTGGCGGTCCTCGTCGAGCACGAGATCCTGCGCCGCGAGCCCTACCAGGTGCTGGGCCAGCGGGCGCGGCAGGAGTACAAGCTGACCCGCAAGGGCATGGACCTCTACCCGGTGCTGGTGTCGCTCATGCAGTGGGGCGACCGTTACGTGGCCGACCCGGCCGGGCCTCCCGTCCGGCTGACGCACGCCGGCTGCGGCGCCCCGGTAGGCGTCACGCTCCGTTGCGCCGACGGGCACCTGCTCGACTCGGCGCGTGAGGTCCACCCGATCGAGCGGAGCGACGTGTGAGGAGCGGGCAGGCGTCGTGGACCGCGCGCCGGGTGGCGGCCCAGCGGCTGGAGTTCCGGCGGGTGCCCGCCGACCACGGCCGCCCCGAGGACGAGCAGCGCCTGCAGGCCGACGTGGCCGAGGGCGTGGAGCGCGGCGACTTCGGGATGACCCGGTACCTGGCCGCGCGGACGGCGTTCGTCGACCGGTCCGTCGTGCGGGCGCTCGACGCGGGCACGCCACAGGCCCTGATCCTCGGCGCGGGCTACGACGGCCGGTCGCTGCGGTACGGCGGCCGGACGTGGCGTGGTTCGAGCTCGACCACCCGGACACGCAGGCCGACAAGCGTGCGCGGCTGGCCAGGCTCGGCATCTCCGGGGAGCACGTGACGTTCGTGCCGGCCGAGATCGGCGTGGCCGACGTGCCGGCGGCGCTGGCCGGGGCGGGCCACGACGCGACCCGGCCCACGGTCATCGTGTGCGAGGGGCTGGCGCCGTACCTGCCGCCGGAGGTGCTCGCCGGGCTGCTCACCGACCTGGCGGCGCGGGCGGCGGCCGGCAGCACGCTCGTGCTCGAGCTGCCGCTGGTCCCCCGCGGCGACGAGGACCGAGCCCGCCGCGCCCGCCTGCGCGAGGCGGTGAGCGAACGCGGCGAGCCGCTGCACGCGAGCGTCGCCGCCGACGACATCGGGACGACGCTCGAGTCGAGCGGCTGGTCCGTGCGCCGCGCGATGTCCCCTGCCGGGGTGCCGATCGGGACGAGCCGGAGCAACGTCGCGTTCGTGCTGGGACACCGGAGCTGACGACAGCGGTCGCTCGCGCCCCCGGCCGGACCGGCGCGAGTGACCGCGTCGTTCCTGGCTACAGGAGGGAAAGGTCCACGGCGTCGGCCATGGCCTGGTAGCCGGCGTCGTTCGGGTGCAGGTGGTCGCCGCTGTCGTAGGCCGCCAGCATGCGCAGCGGGTCGGCCGGGTCGCGGAGCGCGGCGTCGAAGTCGACCACCGCGTCGAACTCGCCGCCGTCGCGGATGAACTCGTTGGCGGCCAGCCGGGTCGCCTCCAGCGTCTCGTCGTAGACCTGCCAGCCCTTGAACGGGGTGATCGTGCCGCCGACCACCCGGATCCCTCGCGCGTGCGCCTGCGCGACCAGCTGCCGGTACGCCGAGACCAGCCGCGCAGGGTCGGTCTGGTGCGGCTGCTGCTGGATGTCGTTGATGCCCTCCAGCATGATCAGCGTCCGCACGCCGCCCACGCTCAGCACGTCGGAGTCGAACCTGGCCAAGGCGTTGCGCCCGAAGTCGCCGCCGTCGAGCAGCAGGCGGTTGCCGCTGATGCCCGCGTTGAGCACGCCAAGCCGGCCACGCAGCCGGTCGCTCAGCAGGTCCGGCCAACGGTGGTTCGCGCCCGAGGCCGAGCCGACGCCGTCGGTGATCGAGTCGCCCAGCGTCACCACCGTCCCGGCGGCCGGGCTCCGCACGTCCACGCCGCTCACGTAGTGCCACACCGAGGTCCGCTCGGTGAACGCCTCGCCGGACTCCTGCGCGGCGAAGTCCCCGTCGCGGGTGAAGAACGAGGTCTGGGTCGCGGCCGGGTGGAAGGTCACCGGGCCGGACGGGGTCGGCACGAACGTCGTGACCAGCAGGTCCGCGTCCGTCGGCACGCGCAGCCGCGCCGGGTCGCTCACCACTTCGGCACCCACCGGGACGATCACGGACTCGGCGCCGCCGAAGGTCAGCGTCCGCATCGACCCGGCCACCGCACGCGCGCTGCCCGCCTCGGCCGCCACCGCCACGGTCACCCGGCCGAGCGTCAGCGGCGACCCGCCGAACGCGTTCGACAAGCGGACCCGGGCCTGGCTCCCGCCGACGCTGGTGTGTACGACGTTGCGGATCGAGTAGTTCGGATAGCCGTCCGGCGCACTGGCCACCCCGTTCGCCGGTGCGGCCGCCCAGGTGCCCACCCACCCGTCCGGCGTCCGCACCTCGTCGGCGGCGCCCGACGCGGTCACCGCGCTGAACGCCACCACCACCGCTGTCCCGAAAACAAGTAACCGCCTCATATTGATCACCGTCATCCGGCAACCGGCGGCGGACAACCGCTGATCAGGTGACCATGGCTACTGACGCGCTGCGATCCCTTGCACCACACCGAGCTCGAGCAGGTCCCGCGGGCGCAGCTTGAGCTGGTCGGCCAGCGCGGGGATCTCCGCGGGGTCGCGTTTGAGGATCGCGGCGGCCAGCTCCGGGGCGATGACGGAGAAGTAGGCGTCCGGCGCGATCCACAGCCGGTCCGGCGAGCACAGGGCGAGCGCGCCGCCCGAGCCGCCCTCGCCGACCACCAGCGTCGTCACCGGCACCCGCGCGGCCGCGATCGTGGCGAACAGCCCGGCGATCGCCGGGCCGGCGCCGGCCAGCTCCGCCGCCGGGTCGGCCGCCGCGCCGGGCGTGTCGACCAGGGTGAGCACCGGCAGGCCGAGCCGGTCGGCCAGCCGGACCAGCCGCGCCGCGGTGCGGTAGCCGGCGGGCGTCGTCGCGGTGCCGGTCTGCGCCGCGAAGGCGATCGACCGGCCACCGCGCCGGCCGACGCCGCACGACATCCCGTCGTCGACGCCGCCCGCCCGGTCGCCGCGGATCTCCCGCCGGCTCTCGAAGTAGTCGTCGAGGTAGGCACCGGCCCGCGGCCGCGCGGCGGACCGGGCCCGTTCGACGGCCTGCCGGCCACTCGCGGCGGGGGTCGGCGCGCCCAGCGCGCGCGGGACCTCCGCCGGCTCGCCGCTCGGGTCGGTCAGCAGGCGCAGCCACTCGGCCAGCGGGCCGGCCGGATCGTCGACCACCTCGTCGACGTTTCCCGCCGCGAACTGGCTCTCCGCGGTGTAGGCCGGATCGTCGGCGGTGGCGGCGGGGCGAACCCGCCGCCCGGCGAACCCGACCTGCGCGCCCCGCTCGGCCAGCACCACGTCCGCCCCGGCGCCCAGCGACGCCCACACCCCGCCGGTCGTCGGGTCGCGCAGCACCGCGAGGTGCGGTGTCGGTAGCCGCACCGCCTCGCGCGTGACCAGCTGGAGCTGGCGCAGCGACAGCACGCCCTCCTGCATGCGGGTCCCGCCGGTCGCGATCAGCGACACCACCGGCAGGCCCGACACCCGCGCCCGGGTGAACGCGCTCGAGATCCGCGCCCCGGTGCCCGTGCCGACCGACCCGCCGAGGAACCGGAAGTCGAACGCGACGAGCACCACCGGCATCCCGTCGAGCGTGCCGCGCCCGCAGACCACCGACTCCGCCGTCCCGGACCGGGCGGCCGCCGCCTTGCGGGACACCCCGTAGCCGGCCCAGTCCAGCGGCCCGTCCGGCCCGTACGCCGGGCCGACGACATCGAACTCGACGAAGTCGTCGACCAGCCGGGCGATGACCTGCCGAGCGCCGTCAACCATGCAGCGCCCGTTTCGTGACCTTGCCCATCTCGTTGCGCGGCAACGACTCCAGGAACCGCACGACGCGCGGCCGCTTGTGCGGCGAGAGCAGCCGGGCGACGTGGTCGACGAGCTCACCGGCCAGCTCGTCGGGCACAGGCGGGTCGCCGGCCGGCACGACCCAGGCCACGATCCGCTCCCCCAGGTCCTCGTCCGGTTCGCCGGTGACCGCGGCCTCGGCGACCCCCGGGTGCTCGAGCAGCGCGTTCTCGATCTCGCCCGCGCCGATCTTGTAGCCGCCGCTCTTGATGAGGTCCGTCGCGCGCCGGCCGACGATCCGCACGTAGTCGTCCTGCTCGCGCACGGCCATGTCGCCGGTGCGGAACCAGCCGGCGCGCATGGCCTGCGCGGTGGCGTCCGGCCGGTTCAGGTAGCCCAGGAACAGGTTCGGCCCGCGGACCTCGATCTCGCCGACCGTCTCGCCGTCGGCGACGTCCAACGCGACGCCCGCGTCGTCGACCAGCCGGAGCTCGACCCCGGGCAGCGGCGGCCCGACGGTCCCCGGACGCCGGTCGCCGTCCGCGCGCACGCCGCAGTTCATGAGCGTCTCGGTCATCCCGTACCGCTCCACGACCCGCTGGCCGGTGGCCTCGGTGATCCGCTGGTGGTCGGTGGCCGGCAGCGCGGCCGACCCGGACACGAGCAGCCGAGCGCTGCCGACCGCGGCGGCGAGCGCGGGATCGGCCTGGCAGTCGGCGGCCAGCCGGTGGTACATGGTCGGCACGCCGAAGAGCATCGTGGCGTCCCGCGCGAGCTCCGCGGCGACGCCGCCGGAGGAGAAGCGGCCCAGGTGGTGCAGGGTGCCGCCACGGCGCAGCGGCCCGATGACGCCGAGAATCAGGCCGTGCACGTGGAACAGCGGCAGCCCGTGCACCAGCACGTCGGCTGCGGTCCACTGCCACATCTCGGCGAGCGCGTCCAGGTTCGTCGCGACCGCCCTGCGGGGCAGCACCACGCCCTTCGGCGGCCCGGTGGTACCCGAGGTGTAGACGACGAACGCGGGTGCCTCGCCGTCCGGCTCCTCGGGTGCCGGCGGCGGCGGCGTGTCGAGCGGGGCGAGCGTGACGGGCAGCCGGGGCAGCTCGGCCAGGCGCGCCGGCAGCTCGACGCCCGGCGCGGCCAGCACCACGTCCGGTGCGCTGTCCGCCACGATGTGGTCGAGCTCCCGCTCGCCGATCTTGGGGTTCACCGGCACCACCGCCACCCCGGCGACCAGCGCGCCGACCACCGCGACGCAGGTCTCGATGGTCGGCGTCGCCCATACCGCCACCCGGTCGCGGCCGCGGAGCTTGCCGGCCAGGTGGCCGGTGAGCAGGGCGAGCTCGCGGTAGGTCAGGTCCGCGTCGCCGAAGCGCAGCGCGGTCCGGTCGCCGCCGGTGACCAGTTCGGGAAGCAGCATTGGTCTCCTTCGCGAGCTAGTGTCCCGCGCCGGGAGTCTGTTGCGTGCGTCGGCGAGTCCAGGTTTCTGCTGGCAAGGCGCCGGTTGGTCCTCGTACCGGGTTGTACTCGGGCGGACCGGCAACGCCGCCAGCAGGAAGCTGGGCCGGCGAATCACGTGACGAACTTCCGGCGGGGGACACTAGCCCCAGTTGGGGACGACGAACACGAGCCAGGACGCGAGTGGCGCGACCGCCACCACGATCCCTCCGTACATCATGAGCTGGCGGAAGAACCGCTCCCGATCGAAGTCCCTGGCGTTGGCGTTGGCGAGCACGAGCGCGCCGTTGGTGGAGAACGGGCTGACGTCGACCATCGTCGCGGACACGGCGAGCGCGGCGACCATGCCGATCGGGCCGATCGTGCCCTGGGCCAGGAACGGCACGGCCAGCGGGATGAGCGCGCCCATCAGGCCGGTCGAGGACGCGAACGCGGACACGATCCCGCCGATGTAGCACAGCAGCAGTGCGGCGACCAGCGGCACACCCACGTTGCTGACCGCGTTGCCCACGTAGTCGACGGTGCCGATCTCCTGGAGCACGGCGATGTAGGTGAGCACGCCGCAGATCAGCAGCACGGTCGGCCAGGTGATCTCGGTGACCGCCTTGCGGCTGCTCGACGGCCACGCGACGGAGAGGATCACGGCGACGGTGATCGCGGTGAGACCGGCGTCGAGGTCGAACACCAGGGTGGCGACCACCAGGGCGACGAGGCCGAGCAGGGTCGCGATCTTGGGTGCGTCGAGCGGGACCTGCTGCTCGTGCGGCAGTGGTTCGCGCGCCTTCTCCTCGGCGGGCGGCTCCGGATCGTCGGCCACGCCGTCAGCCCCGCCGCCTGCCGCGCCGGCACCTGCACCGACCGGGACGAGTTGGCGGGTGCGGCTGAGCCGGGTGCCGCCGAGCACGACGTAGAGGACCGCGGCGATCGCGGTGTTCATCACGAGGCTCGCGATGAACAGGAAGACCGGGCTGCCCTCGAGCTTGTTGCTGTCGACGATGCCGTTGACGATCGAGCCGTACACGCTGATCGGCGAGAAACCGCCGCCCTGCGCGCCGTGCACGACCATCGCGCCCATCAGCAGCGGACTGATGTTGTAGCGGGCGGCGAAGCCCAGGGCGATCGGCGCCACGATCGCGCACGCCGCGGGGCTCACCGCGCCGATCGCGGTGAGCACGCCGGTGACCACGAACATCACCCACGGGACCAGCGCGATCCGGCCGCCGACCAGCCGCACCGCGGCGGCGACGAGCCAGTCGATGGTGCCGTTTGCTCTGGCGATGGCGAACAGGTACGTGACGCCCACGAGCACCACGAAGATGCTGCCGGGGAAGCCGGCGAAGATGCCGTCGGCGTCGAGACCGCCGGCGAGGGTGCCGACCAGGAACGCACCGGCGAACGCGAGCGCGCCCATGTTCACCGACAGCGTCGTGGCCAGCACGAAGATCACCACGAGGGCGAGGATCGAGATCAGCTCCGCGGACACGACCGTCCTCCTTGACGTCGGGTCTAACTGGAGTGGACTAGTGGCTGAGCCACTTTGGTCGCGTGCGCGCGGCGCTGTCAAGACTGGATTGGTCAAGTGGCTCAGCCACTTCGGGTTCGCGCGTAATGTGGCAGGGTGTCGGACGCACTGGGCCCGGTGAGCCGGTCGAAGCTGTACGAGCAGGTCGTGGACCGGCTTCGCGCGCACGTGGCCGAGTCCGGCCTGCACGCGGGCGACAAGCTGCCGTCGGAGCGCGACCTCGCCGAGCGGCTGGGGATCAGCCGCGCGTCGGTGAAGCAGGCGATCGTCGTGCTCGAGGTGCAGGGGCTCCTGGACGTGCGCCACGGCGGCGGGACGTACCTGCGGCGGGACACCCTGGACGTGGAGTCGGTGGAGGAGCTGATGGCGCGCCGGCAGCGGCTGCCGGACGTGTTGGAGGCGCGGGAGGCGCTGGAGACGAAGCTGGCCGAGCTCGCGGCGGTGCGCCGGACGCCCGCGGACCTGACCGCGATCGACGACGCGCTGACCTTCATGGCCGACGAGATCGCCGGCGGCGGGGCCGGGGTGGAGGGTGACCGGCGGTTCCACGCGGCGGTGACGGCGGCCGCGTACAGCAGCATCCTGGCGGAGTTCATGCGCTCGATCGCCGAGCAGATCGCCGAGAGCCGCAAGGAGTCGCTGCGCCAGCCGGACCGCCCGCGCCGGTCGCTGTCCCAGCACCGGCGCATCGCCGAGGCGATCCGTGCGGGCGACCCGCGGGGCGCGGCGGCGGCGATGCGCAAGCACGTGCAGACGGTCAGCAAGGTGCGGCTGCTGGACTGGAACCCGCAGGACTGACCGGTTCTCGAGCCTGCGTTGCTGTGTCGTGGGCAGGCTGGGCGGCATGACCTCTGAGCTCGCGGACCGGTTGGACGTCACCGACACGGTGGTGCGGATGGGGTGGTTGCTGGACCGCCGCGACTGGGACGGGCTGCGCGACCTGTTCACCGAGACGGTGTACACGGACTACACGGCGCTCTGGGGCGGTGTCCCGCAGGAGGCGGGGGTCGACCAGCTGCTGAGCACGTCGGCGCAGGGCTCGTGGCGCCGCACGATGGACGGTCTGGAGGCCACCCAGCACCTGATCACGAACGTCCTGGTGTCCGTCACCGGCGACTCGGCCTCCGCGACGGCCAACGTGCTGGGCGTGCACCGCCTGGCGAACCCGCACGGGTCTCCCTTGTGGACGGTGGGCGGGACGTACGACTTCCGCCTGGTGCGGGTGGCGGCGGGCTGGCGCATTCGGGCGGTCACCTACGACATCAGCTGGGTGGAGGGGAATCAGCAGGTACTGTTCCGCGCCGCCGCCAACCCCGCCGCCAACCCCGCCGCCGAGGCCGCGTAGCCCGCCAAAATCGCGAGTCCAACGTTCGCGACCCGCGAGTCCAACACTCGCGCACGTTCCGAATGTTGGACTCGCGGGTTCTGGGCGTTGGACTCGCGGGTCCGGAACGTTGGACTCGCGGGGGGACCTCGCGGCGACCTGGCCGGGAGTGGGAGGCCGCCTCCTCCCGGGGTGGGAGACGGGTCGAGATTCGGGGCCGATGTGCCGGCGGGGCGCCGTCCGTAGCGTCGCCGGTATGCGGACAGCCACCGACTTCCACGAGCTCGCCGGCGCCAGGTACATCCTTCTCACCACCTACCGCCGCGACGGGACCCCGGTCCCCACTCCCCTGTGGCACGTCGTGATCGACGGCGTCGTCTACACCTCCACCGGCGAGGGCCTGGGCAAGGTCAAGCGCATCCGGCACAATCCGGACGTCACGATCAGCGCGTGCACCGTCCGCGGCCGCCCGACCGGCCCCACCTACGCCGCCCGTGCCCGGGTTCTCGAGGGCGCGGAAAGCCGGTGGGCCAACCGGAAGAAGCGCAACCGCTACCTGCTCGGCCCCCTGGTGCACGCGGTGGAACGCGTCGTCCAGCGTCATCGTTTCGTCGGCATCGCCATCGAGCCGGCGGGCTAGGGGAGGTTGCCGTGGTCGTACTCGCCGGGGTCGTGGCCGTCGTGGCGCTGGTGCTGACCGCCGCCGTCTCCGGCGTGTTCTTCGCCTTCTCGACCTCGGTGATGCCGGGCCTGGACGCGATCGGCGCCGGGGACGCGATCGTGGCCATGAACAGCATCGACCGCAAGATCCTCAACCCGGTGTTCCTGACGTCGTTCGTCGGCCCGCCGGTCGCCGCGGTGGCCGCCGGTGTCCTGATCATGGCCGCCGGAAGCACGCCCGCGGGCCTGTTGTTCCTCGCCGCCGCGGTCGTCTACCTCCTCGGCTGCATCGTCCCGACCGCGCGGGTCAACGTGCCGCTGAACAACGCCCTCGGCGCGGGCCCTCTGCCGGCCGACCGGGACGAGGCCACCCGGGTGTGGACCGGCTACTCGGCCCGCTGGACGCGCTGGAACCACTGGCGCGCCGTGTTCAGCCTGGTCGCGGTCGCGCTGTCCGGGGTCGGGCTGCTGGTCTGGGGATACGCTGACTGACGCGAGGTGATCGGCCATGAGTGAGGACGCGTTCGCCTGCGACTGGGAGCGGGAACTGCGCCACGCCGGGGTCCGGATGCCCCAGCTGTCCACCGCGTTCGAGGTCGGCATACCGGCCGTGGCGCTCGCGATGTTCGCCGCCGTCGCCGTCGCCGGCGCGGTCGCGCAGGGCTGGGTGGGCCTCGGGATCCTGGCGGTGGGGAGCCTGCCATGGGTGCGCTGGCTCGTCGTCGGCGACGACGGTCCCACGTGGACATTCGCGGCGTTCGCGCTCACTCCCCTCGCGGTGCTGGGGTTCTGCCAGTGGTTCGCGCCCGAAGCAGGGCTGCGCGGTGACGTCGCCTACCTGCTGCTGTCGCTCCCGGTACTGCTGCTCGTCGTGCTCGTGGTGGCCTTCGCGCCGGCGCGGTTGGCGGGCGGCATCGCGGCCGGTGGCTACCTCGCCTACGGGGCGCCGCTCGTGGCCGGCGCGGTGACCGGGCAGCTCGCCGACCCGGCGCTCGCGGTGCTCATCTGGCACGTCGGCATCGCGTTCGGGGTGGTCGCCGGGTACGCGGTGCGGTTGAGCCACGTGGTCAACGCCAAGGTGACCGAGGCCCGCGAGGCACGGACGCGGCAGGCGGTGGCCGACGAGCGGCGCCAGGTCGCGCGGGACGTGCACGACGTCGTGGCGCACACGCTGGCGATCACGATGCTGCACATCACCGCCGCGCGGATGGCCGTGCGCCGCTCGTCGCCCGAGGAGGCCGAGGACGCGCTCGCCGAGGCCGAGCGGCACGGTCGGGCCAGTCTCGCCGACATCCGCCGGATCGTGCGGGTGCTGCGGGCGGACGGGCAGAGCGCGGTCGACCCGGTGCAGCCCGGCCTCGCCGACATCGAGTCGCTCGCGGAGAGCTACCGCGCGGCGGGCCTGCCGGTGCGGCTGTCGCGGACCGTGCCGGAGGACGCGGGGACGGCCGCGCAGCTCGCCGTGTACCGGGTGCTGCAGGAGGCGCTGGCGAACGCGGCCCGGCACGGGAGCGGACCGGCCACCGTGGACCTGTCGGTGTCCGGGGGTGCGGTGACGCTGCGGGTCGGGAACCCCGTCGGCGCCACGCCACCGGGCCGGGGCAGCGGGCTGGTCGGCATGCGGGAGCGGGTC
The DNA here is from genome assembly GCF_009379765.1 of Actinophytocola sp. GTDB lineage: Bacteria > Actinomycetota > Actinomycetes > Mycobacteriales > Pseudonocardiaceae > Actinophytocola. Next base: position 65,954 of record NZ_WHTD01000017.1, read on the forward strand.
AGCGCGGCCGGCGGCACGATCGACGCCGGCGAGCGGGACGGCAGCTGGGTGGTGCGTGCGGTGGTGCCCGCGTGATCAAGGTGCTGCTGGTGGACGACCAGCCGCTGGCGCGGGCGGGGTTGCGCCGGATCCTGGAGCCGCAGGACTCGCTGACGGTGGTCGGCGAGTGCGCCGACGGTGACGAGGTGCTGGCCGCGGTCGACCGCCTGTCGCCGGACGTTGTCGTGATGGACGTGCGGATGCGCCGGGTGTCGGGTGCGGAGGCGACCCGCCTGCTGCGCGCCCGCGGCCCCGGACCGCCGGTCCTGGTCCTGACGACGTTCGACGACGACGAGACGGTGGCCGCGGCCCTCGGCGCGGGGGCGGCGGGCTTCGTGCTGAAGGACGCCCCCGGCGAGGACATCGTCCGCGCGACGACGACGGTGGCGCGGGGCAGCTCGTGGCTGGACCCGCAGGTGGTCGGGCGGGTGCTGGCCGCGTACCGCCGCATCCGCTCCCCCGACCGGACGGCGCTGGCCGCCCTGACCCCACGTGAGCGGGACGTGCTGCGCCAGGTGGCGACCGGCGCGACGAACACCGAGACGGCCGCGGCGCTGAACGTCTCCGAGGCGACGGTGAAGAGCCACCTGGGCCACGTCCTCACGAAGCTGAACCTGCGGGACCGCGCGGCCGCGATCGTGTTCGCCCACCACAACGGCCTGGTCTGACCGGGACTCGCGGGCTCGGCTCAACCGCGTTCGGCGTACTCCGGCAGGTGGCGGGCGACCTCGTCCGGGGAGGGCATGCGGGCGATCTCCTCCGCGATGGCGCGGGCCGCATCGCGGTGGCCGGTGGGTCCGTTGTGTGGCAACAGGTTCCGGAGGTGTTCGGCGACGGCGTCCGCGCTCAGCTCGTCGGCGAGAAGGCGCAGCCCGGCGCCCGCGGCGCAGACGGCGTCGGCGTTGGCGAACTGGTCGGCCCCCTGGGGCAGGACCAGCTGCGGGGCGCCGACGGCGCGGGCCGGAAGGGCCGCAGACCGTGCGCGGCCAGCGGCGCGTGCACCTCCTCGCCGGCGGCGAAATGCACCTCGTGCCCGGCATCTCGGGTGGCGATCGCGAGCGGGACCAGCGGGTAGGTGTGACCGACCGACGCGAGGCTGGCGAACAGCACGCGCATCTCGGCGGACCTATGCCCGGCCCGCTTTCGCGTGCCATCCGGCCGGGGGGTCCTCGCCGACCAGCCCGTCCACCGCCTCGCGGAGCAGGTCGGCGTGCCCGGTGTGCCGGCCGTACTCCTCGATCATGTCGCAGACGAGCCGGCGCAGGCTGGCATGGCGACCGTCCGGCCAGGACACGTGGACAAGCTGGTCGAGTCCGCCGTCGGCCAACGCCGCGGCGAGCCTCGCGCGGGACCGTTCGACGGTGGCGTCCCAGAGCGCGTAGAGCTGTTCCGGGGTGTCGTCGGCGGCGGAGGTGAACGGCCATTCGTAACGGTCGTCCCAGTCGGCGGTGTCCCACGGCGCGCCGAGCGGCTTCCCGCTCAGCTTGGTGATGAAGACGTCGTCCTCCACGGCAGCGAGATGCTTGAGCAGGCCGCCGAGAGTCAGGGAGGACGCGCCGACGCGGGTCCGCAGCCCGGCCGCGTCGAGGTCGTCGGCCTTCCAGCGGAAGGTCGTGCGCATGCGGTCGAGCGCGCCGACGAGATGCTCGACCTCGGAGCCGGCGAGCGGTGGTTCCCATGGGCGGTCGCTGTTGGTCATGGCGCCACGGTAGAGCCAGGCACCGACAGTCCGTCGGGTCGCTCACCAGCGGACGTGCAGCGCCGGCGGTTTCCGGAAGACCAGGCCGCGTGGCGCGTGCGGGAGCGCCGGGTCCAGGTGCAGGCCGGGCAGGCGCTCGAACAGGGTCCGCACCGCGATCGACGCCTCCGCCCGCGCCAGGCGGGCACCCGGGCAGAAGTGGGGGCCCTGGGCGAACGCCAGGTTCAGCCGTGCGTTCGCGCGGTGGATGTCGAACTCGTCCGGGTCGGGGAACACGGCCGGGTCGCGGTTCGCCCCGGCGATCGACACCACCACGAGGTCGCCCGCGGCGATCCGGGCACCGGCCAGGTGCACGTCGGTCGTCGCGTAGCGGTCCACCACCGCGGCGGCGGGCTCCAGGCGGATCGACTCCTCCATCGCGTTCGCCAGCGTCGGCGGCGACGGCAACCCCGGGCCCAGGAGCAGGTGGCGCACCAGGTTCGTGATCATCGCCTCGGTCGTGTCGATGCCGCCGAACATCAGGACCGCCGCGTTCGACACCACCTCCGGCTCAGTCAGCCCGGCGCCCGCGGCCACCAGGACCGAGTGCTCGTCGCCCGCCGCCAGGGTGCTCGCCACCGCGGAACGCAGCTCGTCGAAGGCCGCGGCGCCGGCGGGGGTGGGCGCACCGCCGGCGGTCACCGACGAGACCGACTCCACGATCGCCGCGTACCAGGACCGGATCGTGGCCGCGTCCGCGCCGGCCAGGCCCAGTGCGTCGGCGACCACGGCGACCGCCAGCGGGCCCGCGAACGCCGACCGCAGCTCGGCCGCCCCGGCCGGCGAGAGATCGTCGACGAGGTCCGACACGAGGTCGGTCACGAAACCCGCGAACCGGTCCCGCACCGGCGCCGGCCGGAACGGCGGCACGAACGGCGCCCGGTGCCGGGCGTGCGCCGGACCGTCCAGCGACAGCATCGACGGGCCGACCACCCGGGCGGTCGAGAACCGCGGGTCGTCCACGGTGAACGTCGCCGCGTCGCGCATCACCCGCAGCGCCAGGTCGTGCCGGGTCACCAGCCAGCCGTTCAACACGGGCACCCACGACACCGGCTCGGTCGCCCGCAGCCGGGCCAGCAGCGGGTGCGGGTCCGCCGCGAGCTCGTCGAGGGTGGCCGTGGCGCCGACGGTCATCCGGACAGCCGGTAGGCGCGCCGGGCGGTGCCGGCGAAGACGTCGGCCCGCTCGGGGTCGGACAGGTGCGCGGTCAGCGTCTGTGCGGTCTCGACGACCTGCTCGTAGGTCGCGGCCAGCTCGCACACCGGCCAGTCCGAGCCGAACATCACCCGGTCAGGACCGAACGACGTCAGCACGTGCGACGCGTACGGAGCCAGGTCCGCCGGCTTCCAGCCCGCCCGGTCCGCCTCGGTGACGAGGCCGGACAGCTTGCAGAACACGTTGGGCCGCCGGGACAGCTCGGTGATCGCCGGGGCCCACGCGTCGTAGCCGCCGGTGGCGACGGGGGGCTTGCCGGCATGGTCCAGGACCAGGCGGGCGTCCGGGAGCCGGTCGGCCACCTCGACCGCCGACCCGTACTGGGCCGGGTTGACCAGCAGGTCGTAGGTCAGACCGGCCGCGGCCAGCGCCTTCAGGCCGCGGAACACGTCCGGGCGGACCAGCCAGCCCGGCTCGGGCTCGTTCTCCGCCTGGTGCCGGATCCCCGCCAGCAGCTCGCCGCCCGGCAGCCCGCGCAGCTCGGCGAGCCGGTCGGCGAGGTCGGGCGCGATGAGGTTCACCCAGCCGACCACGCCGACGATCAGGCCGTCGCTCGCCGCCGCGGTCGCGAGGAACTCCTCGGTCTCGGCCACCGACGACACGGTCTGCACGAGCACCGTCGCGCTCCCCCCGGCCACCCCGCGCAGGTCGGCCAGCGTGTACGGGTGGCGGATGGGGTCGAGCGCCTCGCCGGCCATCCAGGGGTAGTCGCGGCGGGTCGGGTCCCACAGGTGGTGATGCGCGTCGATCATCCGACGGCCTCCTTCGGCAGGGGCGTGTCCGCCCGCAGCAGCCCCTCGTCGACCAGCGACGCCCACAGCGCCGCCGGCACCGGGGCCGCGGCCCGCGTCGCGTTGGCGACGACCTGGGCCGGCGAGCTCGCGCCCAGCACGACCGACGCCACCGATGGATGCGCTTTCGGAAGCGCTATCGCCGCCTGCGGCAGCTCGACGCCGTACCGCGCGCACACCTCGGCGATCCGCGCCGCCCGCGCCACGAGCTCGGCCGGCGCGTCCTCGTAGTTGTAGGTCCGCCCGGGGGTCGCCGACGCGAGGATGCCGGAGTTGAACACCCCGGCCGCCATGACCGCGACGCCCCGCTTCTCGCACAGCGGCAGCAGCTCGTCCAGCGCGGGCTGCTCGAGCAGGGTGTACCGGCCGGCGATCATCACGACGTCCACGTCGGCGCGGCGGACGAGCTCGGCGAGCACCGCGTCGAAGTTCATCCCGAGCCCGATGCCGCCCAGCACGCCCTGGTCGCGCAGCTCGACCAGCGTCGGCAGCGCTTCCGTAAGCGCTTCCTCCACGTAGTCCTCGGGGTCGTGCACGAACGCGATGTCGACCCGGTCGGTGCCCAGCCGCGCGAGGCTCGACTCGAGCGAGCGCAGCACGCCGTCGCGGCTGTAGTCGCGGCGGCGGACGAGCGTGCGCGGCACGTCGAAGCCCTCGGTGTCGCGCTCCCCCGCGCCGCCGGGGTTGGCGACGAGCAGCCGGCCGACCTTGGTGGAGAGGACGTACTCGTCCCGCGGCCGGCCGGCGAGCGCGGCGCCGAGCCTGCGTTCGGACAGGCCGAGGCCGTAGTGCGGGGCGGTGTCGAAGTAGCGGATGCCGTGCGCCCACGCGGTGTCGACGATCGCGGCGGCGATCTCGTCGGACATCGCCCGGTAGAGGTTGCCGAGCTGGGCGCAGCCGAGGCCGAGCGGGGTCACTCGCACGGCAGATCCCAGACCAGGCTCAGGCCGGTGTCGGCGCCGGAGTAGTCGTCCTCGACCTCCAGCAGCTCGGCCATCCTGGCCTGCCAGCTCTGGTTGGCGGGGTGGTCACGCAGGGCGTGCCGCATCGCCGCGTAGTCCTCGACGTCGACGACGTGGAACAGGTCCCGGTCGTCGCGCCAGATCCGCCAGGACGAAACGCCGGCGGCCCGCAGCGCGATGTCCAGCGCGGCGGGAATCTCCGCATGGACGCGCTCGTACTCGGTCTCCTTGCCCGGCTTGAGCCGAGTGTGCAGGGCAACACGCATCGGGCCTCCATTCATGGCACTCTGGCGAGGAAACATCCGAGGTCTGTGTGATGAAGGGTCGTGCCATGCCGGTCACCGACGAAGCGATCGACAAGATCAAAGGCATGATCATCTCCGGCGAGCTGGCGCCCGGCGACCGGCTGCCGAAGGAGGCCGACCTCGCGTCGCGGCTGGGCCTGTCCCGCAGCTCGCTGCGCGAGGCGGTCAAGGCATTGTGCCTGATCAGGGTGCTCGACGTGCGGCAGGGTGACGGCACGTACGTCACCAGCCTGGAGCCGAAGCTGCTGCTGGACGCGATGACGTTCGTGGTCGACTTCCACCGCGACGACACGGTGCTCGACTTCCTCGCCGTGCGGCGGATCCTGGAGCCGGCGGCCACCGCGATGGCGGCGCTGCGCATGACCGAGACGGACATCGCCGAGCTGGCCACCCTCCTCGAAGGACTCGACGAGTCGCCGACCGTCGAGGCACTGGTGGCCAACGACCTGGAGTTCCACCGCCGGATCGCGCTCGGGTCGGGCAACCCGGTGCTGTGCTCGCTGATCGACAGCCTGTCGGGGCCGACGACGCGGGCGCGGATCTGGCGCGGGCTGACCCAGGAGGGCGCGGTGGGCAAGACCCGCGAGCAGCACCGGGCGATCTTCGAGGCGATCGCCGCGCACGAGCCGGAGCTGGCCCGCTCCTGGGCGACGGTGCACGTGGCCGGCGTCGAGCAGTGGCTGCAGAACGCCCTGGGCTCCGCCGACGAGCCCCCAATAACCGCGAGTCCAACGCTCCGGACCCGCGAGTCCAGCGCCCAGGACCCGTGAGTCCGACATTCGCGACGTCGCGAGCGTTGGACTCACCTGACCGGAGCGTTGGACTCGCGAGGCATGTCAGGGCCTCGGGCGGGGGCGTAGGCCGTACATGCCGCCGTCCACCGCCACGGCCGTGCCCGTCGTCGACGAGGACAGGGGGCTCGCCAGGTACGCGATCGCGTGGGCGACCTCGTCCGCGGTGACCAGGCGGCCCATCGGCTGGCGGGCGGCCAGCGCGGCGCGCTCGGCGGCCGGGTCGGCGGCGGCGTCGAGCAGCCGGCCCACCCACGGGGTGTCGGCCGTGCCGGGGCACACGCAGTTGATCCGGATGCCGTCGTCCAGGTGGTCGGTGGCCATCGCGAGGGTCATGGCCATCACGGCACCCTTGCTCGCCGAGTAGAGGACCCGGTTGGGCAGGCCCTGCCACGCCGCGATCGAGCACGTGTTCACCACGGCCGCGGCCGGCGAGCGGCGCAGGTGCGGCAGCGCGGCGCGGGTCATCCGGGCCATGCCCAGCACGTTCACGTCCAGCACGCGGTGCCACTCGTCGTCGGAGTTGGCGGTGACGTCGCCCTGCGCGCCGATGCCCGCGTTGTTCACCAGCACGTCGATCCCGCCGAGCGAGGAGGCGGCGACCGACACCGCGGCGGTCACCGCGGCGTCGTCGGACACGTCGCAGCGGTAGCCGGTCAGCGGGTCGTCCACGTCGGGCTTCAGGTCCAGCACGGCCACCCGCGCGCCGCGCGCCGCGAGCAGCCGGGCGGTGGCCAGGCCGATGCCGGACGCGCCGCCGGTGACCACCGCGCGAAGACCCTCGAAGTCGGTCATGCGTCTCTCCACTCCGGACCGTCGGGATAGGCGTACCGGTCCAGGCTCTCATCACGGATGCGGGCCGAGAAGCCCGGCTCCGTCGGCGCGAGGTAGCGCCCGCCGCGCACGACCGCCGGGTCGGTGAAGTGCTCGTGCAGGTGGTCGACCCATTCGATGGCTCGGTCGGCGTCGGTGCCGGACACCGCCACGAAGTCGAACATCGCCAGATGCCGGACCAGCTCGCACAGCCCGACCCCGCCCGCGTGCGGGCACACCGGCACGCCGAACTTGGCCGCCAGCAACAGGATCGCCACGTTCTCGTTGACCCCGCCGACCCGCGCCGCGTCCAGCTGCAGCACCGACAGCGCGCCGGCCTGCAGCAGCTGCTTGAACACCACCCGGTTCTGCACGTGCTCGCCGGTCGCCACCCGGATCGGCGCGATGGCCCGCGCGATCGCCCGGTGGCCGAGCACGTCGTCCGGCGACGTCGGCTCCTCGATCCAGTACGGGTCGTACGGCGCGAGCGCGCGCATCCACTCGATCGCCGGCCCGACGTCCCAGCGCTGGTTGGCGTCTACCGCGATCCGGATGTCCGCGCCGACGGCCTCGCGTGCGAGGCGCATGCGCCGGATGTCGTCGTCCAGCGAGCCGCCGACCTTCAGCTTGATCATGTCGAAGCCGTCCGCGACGGCCTGCTTCGCCAGCCGCACCAGCTTCTCGTCGGAGTACCCGATCCAGCCCGCGCCCGTGCTGTAGGCGCGGTAGCCGGCGGCCTCGATGTGGGCGACGCGCTCGGCCCGACCGGGTTCCGCGGCCCGCAGGATGTCGAGCGCCTCCCGCTCGGTGAGCGCGTCGGACAGGTAGCGGAAGTCGACGAGGCCGACGATCTCCTCGGGCGACATCCCCGCCAGGAACCTCCACAGTGGACGTCCCGCGCGCCGGGCGGCGAGGTCCCACGCGGCGTTGACCACCGCGCCGATCGCCATGTGCGCCACGCCCTTCTCCGGGCCGAGCCAGCGCAGCTGCGAGTCGCCGACCAGGTCCGCGGACAGCGCGGCGAGCTGGGCCGCGGTGTCCGGCGTTGGCCGCCCGACGACCAGGTCGGACAGCGCGAGGATCGCGGCCGCCTGCACGTCGTTGCCGCGGCCGATGGTGAACGCGAGGCCGTACCCGTCCGGCCCCTCGTCGGTGCGCAGGACCACGTAGGCCGCCGAGTAGTCGGGGTCAGGGTTCATGGCGTCCGAGCCGTCGAGCTCCCGGGAGGTCGGGAAGCGGATGTCCAGCACGTCCAAACCGACGATGCGCGCCATGAGTGCGCCGTCCCCCTTCCCGTCGTCATCAACAGACGTCATCACAGACATCCGATGTATACCTGACCGGGCGCGCAGAATCCAGAGCCGTCCAGTCCCGTTCGGTCGACGACTCCGGATTGATCCGATCAGTGGGGATCAGCGACCCAGCGCGCCGGACCTCGTGGCGGCGATGAGACCGGTCAGGCCGGCGCGGGCAACAGTGAGGGTGGGGCCGGTCACGTTCTTGGAGTCACGCACGGCCCCGCCCTCAGCCGGCCAGGCCAGCTCGACACAGTCGTTGACGTTGCTGTAACTACTCTTCCTCCAGCTCGAAGATTCCGGCCGGACGCTTGGCATCGTGATCCTCTCGCGCTCCCAGCTCACTTGCCACCTTGGCAAGCCAGGCTCGGGAGTGTCCCTCGTTCAGGGCAATCCTAGAGAGGTCGGCGGCGATGCTCTTGTATCCGGCGATGCTGTCCGCACGCTCGATGAACAGGGCCGAAGTATCCGTCTCGATGTGCACGACCGGATTGATCTCGGAGAACTCCATGAGTTTGAAGGGCATGCGGCCGGCGTGGAAGCCGGCCGACTCGGGAATCACGCGGATCTCGATATTGGGTCGCACGGACATGGTCAGCAGATGGTGCACCTGGCCGGACATGATCTCCCGGCCAGCGCCGGCGCAGCAGACCACGTACTCGTTGATGAAAAACAGGAACTTCGCCTGACGCCTCCTGTCGAACACCTCCTTGCGCAGTTGCCGAGCCCGTTTCCGATCACCGACTTCGCCTACCGGGATCGCCGGCGTGGCCTCCAGCAGCGCGGCCGTGTACTCGGCGGTCTGCAACAGGCCCGGAACGAGTGTGTTCTCGTAGTTGACCACCAAGATCGCGGAGTCTTCCTGGGCGCTGAGGGTGGTCAGCTCCGGCGGGAGGCGGTCGCCGAACTCCTGCCACCAGCCGAGTTCCGTCGCCCGCCGGGCCATCTCCATGAGCTCGCGGCGCTTGGGCCCGGTGATCCGCAGGACCCCGAGCACGCCCGACATGAGCTCGGCGCCCACCGGCCGCTTCCCGGATATCATCCGGCTCACCATGCTGGGCGACCACTCGAGCTCCCGGGCCAACTGGATCTGGCTCATGTCGATGGCGTCCATCTTGCGGGACAACGCCAACCCTAGTTCCCTGGACCGAATGGTCGGTTCCTGATCGTTCATGACCGGAGACTAGAACGCGGGACGGACCGAACGGGACAACGCCGCGACGGTTTCACCTGGACGGACTCCGAATTGCGGATGCGCAATGATTTGACATTTCCGAAATCATCTGAAGCGACGATCCGCAATGGATTTGGCCCCGGCGTGGTAGCTGTTCAGCCTGAGTGACAGGTCGGCGGTGGTCGCCACCGGTGATCCACTACGGTTTTGATCATGGGGTCAGGCCGGGAAGCAGCACACGACGACGTCGTGTCGTTGTTGGCCGCCAAGGACGCCGAGATCGCGA
>NZ_WHTD01000020.1 GCF_009379765.1 Actinophytocola sp.
ATTCGGGCCTTTCGACAACGCGGCCAGGGGGCATCTGGGCGCGAATACCACGATCCAAGATCCGCGAGACATGGCCTGGTCGTGTCTCGTGGATCTTGGTCGATGGGATTCGTGATCCAGATGTCTCCTGGCAAGGCGGCGGAAGGCCGCTCATACCGGGTTGTATTCGGGCCTTTCGACAACGCGGCCAGGGGGCAGCTGGGCGCGAATACCACGATCCAAGATCCGCGAGACATGGCCTGGTCGTGTCTCGTGGATCTTGGTCGATGGGATTCGTGATCCAGCTGTCTCCTGGCAAGGCGGCGGAAGGCCGCGCATACCGGGTTGTATTCGGGCCTTCCGACAACGCGGCCAGGGGGCATCTGGGCGCGAATACCACGATCCAAGATCCGCGAGACATGGCCTAGCCGGGCGTGACGAACCCGGTCTCGTAGGCCACGATCACCGCCTGCGTGCGGTCCCGGGCACCGAGCTTGGCCAGCACGTTGCCCACGTGCGTCTTCACCGTCTGCACGCTCACGAACAGCTCCGCCGAAATCTCCACATTGGACATCCCGGTGGCCATCAGGCGCAGCACCTCGGCCTCCCGCTCGGTGAGCCCCGCGTGCGCGAGCCCGCGGCCGGAGTCCCCGCCGTGCATGGCGGCCAGTGCCCGGATCGCGGCGGGGAACAGCAGCGACTCGCCGCTGACGACCATGCGGATCGCCCGCACGATGTCCTCCGGCCGGGTCCGTTTCAGCAGGAACCCGTTGGCCCCGGCGCGCAGCGCGTCGTAGACGTAGTCGTCGTTCTCGAACGTGGTGACGACGAGGATCTTCGGCGGCGCGTCGACGGTCTCCACGATGTGCCGGCTCGCCTGGATGCCGTCGACCGCGGGCATCCGCACGTCCATCAGCACGACGTCCGGGCGGAGCTTGCGCACCAGCGGGAGCACCTCGGCGCCGTCGCCCGCCTCGCCGACCACGGTGAGGTCCGGCTCCGCCTCGATGATCGCGCGCAGCCCGGCCCGGATCAGCTCCTCGTCGTCGACCAGGAGCACCGTCGTCTTGCCGTTGCCCGACCCTGTCATCCGCCCGTCCCCGTGATCGACCGCAGTGGAATCCGGACGCTGACCCGCCAGCGTCCGTCGTGCGCGCCGGCCGTCATCTGTCCACGCAGGACGGTGACGCGCTCGCGCATGCCGGACAGGCCGTGCCCGCCGCCGGCCCGGACCCGCCCGCCCCGGTCGGTTCGGTCGGCGATCGGGTTGCTCAGGTCCAGCTCGAGTCTGCCATCGCCGGCGACCAGGCGCAGCGCCACCGGCACCTTTCCGGCATGCCGCAACACGTTGGTCAGTCCCTCCTGAACGATCCGGTACGCCGCCCGGGACACCGCGGGCGGCACCTCTGCCAGTCGTCCCTCCACAGTGGACTCGATGTCGACGCCGGCGATGCGGGTCTTGTCCAGCAACGTGGGCAGGTCCGCGAGCGTCCACTGTGGAGAGGCGGGTTGGCCGCGGCGCTCCTCGCGCAGCAGGCCGAGCACGTGGTCCAGGTCGGCGAGCGCGGCCCGGGCGGACTCCTCGATCGCGGCCAGCGCCTTGCGCGCGAACTCGGGGTCGCTGTCGAGCACCCGGCCGGCGGCACTCGCCTGGATCGTCACCACGGACAGCGCGTGGCCGACCGAGTCGTGCAGCTCCCTGGCCAGCCGGTTGCGCTCGGCCAGCTGCTCGGTGCGCCGCTCCAGCTCGACGAGCCGCTCCGCCGCGGTGGGCCCGAGCAGCGGCGGGGCGAGCCGGCAGAACAACGCGCCGCCTGCCCCGACGACATGCACGAGCAGCAGCAGGCTCACGAGCCCGACCGCGGGCACCCACAGGCCCGCCCACCCGGTGGGGAACGTGAGCGGGATGCCGAGGATGTTCAGCCGGCCGGTGAACGGCACCGCGAACGACACCACGACGGTCGGCGGCAGCGCGAGCGTGAGCACGCTGACCACGCCGCCGACCAGCAGGTGCAGCACGAACCAACCCGCGCTGCGCCACCGCGACTCCCAGGACGGCGTCCGCCGGGTGGCGTGCTCGGGGACGCCGTCGCCGAGCAGCTCACGCGCCGCGGTGCCCTCGATGACCCGGACCGCCGGGATGAACGACATCAGCACCATCGCGCCGAACACGAGCGCGAGGGTGAGCGCCACCACCAGCAGCGGCTGGTCGGCCACCGGCTCGGGCAGGACCGACGGCAGCACCATGGCGGCGAGCAGCACGAACGGGACCAGCACGGCGCCGCCCAGGATCAGGTACACCCATCGCCGGTAGGTCGACGGGCGGATCACCGGCCCGAACAGGGTGTACAGCACTCCCGCCACGCCCCGATCCTCGCAGACCCGGCGGCGGCCGGCCCTCCCCCACGCGACCCGCGACGCTCCCTCGCGGGGACGAGCCGCGTTAGGCTCTCGGGGCCGGAGAACAGTGAGGGGCGGATGACACAGGACTCGCCGGGCGGCGACGATCCGGAGCGGACCCGGTCCGCCGAGGAGCCGACGCAGTCGACCGGGGACCGGACCGTGGCGCTGGGCTCGGACTCGCCGACCACCACCGGACCGACGGTCGCGAGCTGGTCGCTGGACGACCTCATGCGGGAGCCGCCGCCTGGCCCGCTGGTGTGGCACGCCGAGCCGCACCCGTCGTTCGACAACACCGGGCTGCGCGAGACCAGGGGCGCCGGCTACTACGTGTCGCTGACCGTGGCGGTGATGGTGGTCCTGGGTCTCGTCGGGCTGCTCGCGTTCCTTTCGGTCAACCGGCCGGTGACCCAGGTGGCCGGGTCCGCCACCGGCCTGCCGATCCCGGAGCTGCCATCGCCCACGAGCTCGACGCCGCAGACGGAGCCGTCGACCTCGTCCTCGGCCGCGCCGCCGGCCGACGACCCGCTCGCCGAGCTGGCGCGGCACCCCCTGTCCTCGTCGCCGTCGGCCATGGCCCCGCTGTCGTGTGCGCTGCCGCGGTTCGACCCGGCCGACACGGCGCAGGCGAGCTTCTACGAGGCGGCCAAGGTGTGCGCGGACGGCGGGTTCGGTCGGCTGCTGCCGGCGTCGGGCCTGCCTGCGGTGTCGATCCGGGTCGTGACCGTCCACGGTGGACCGGCCGACTCCCCGTGCGGCGCGGTGGCCCCCACGGACCCGTCGACCCAGTGCGCGGACACCGTCTACATGACACCGGCGCACCTGCGCGACGACGAGGGGCTGGACCGGTTCCCCGGCAAGTACTTCGGGGTGTTCCTGCGCGAGTACGCGAAGGCCGTGCTGTACGTGTCCGGCCTCACCGAGCTGGTGGAGAAGGCGAAGGACACACCCGACGCGCCGGACAACCTCGACGAGCGCCTGGCCCAGCAGGCCACGTGTCTGGCCGGCATCGCCTCGGGCGCGATGGCCGGCCTCGGCGCCGTGGACACCAACATCACCAACGAGATCCGCGAACGCCTCACGTCGGTCGACGCCCCGCCGGACGCGGCCACCTGGCTGACGAAGGGCTTCGAGTCCCTCCAGCCGGCGTCCTGCAACACCTGGACCTGACTCCTGGTTGACCTGTCCACAGAAGGCCCGCGAGCCCCGAAACCGTCCGGTCCTCGACGGTGGGCTCACGCCAACGGTCACCCTTGCGGCGGTCGCTACCTATGGACCCGGCCCTGCTCGACGCCGCCCTGCACGGGATGTTTGTCCGGCGGCTGGACAGGAACCGCATTCGTTCCGGATTCGGGGTGGGTCGGGCTGGCGGGGGTGCGCCGGGCTCGTCACGATTGTCCGCATGGGGAAGTGGCGCAAGAAGCGCACGGGCGACACCTTCGAGACCGAGGTGCGGTATCAGTTCGGGCCCGTCGCGGAGCGGTTCGGGCTCAGCGAGCTCCCCGATCCCACGCGCGGCGGCCTCGAGTTCGCCGGTGGCGGCGTCGGCTACTGGTGGCTGCAGGACTGGCGGGAGCTCCACATCGCCGTGATCGTCCACCTGGAACGGGACGGCGAGCGCTACAGCGTCCACCTCGACGACGTCGTCGTCAACGGGGGGTTCGGGGTCGCGCAGGACCTGCCGTCGGGCGGGTCGACGTGGCTCGCGACGCAGAAGTCGATCGCCGCGCACGTCGGGTGGATCGAGCGGCTGCACTCGCGCCTCACCGCCGCCGACGCGCCGGCGTTCGTCGTGGACGCCGGCGGCCGAAGGAGACGCGGGTGAGTCAGATGGTGAAGCCGAGGGCGCGCAGCTGCTCGCGGCCGTCGTCGGTGATCTTCTCCGGGCCCCACGGCGGCATCCAGACCCAGTTGATCCGGAAGTCGCCCACGAGGCCGCCACCCGGTCCCGCGGTGAGCGCCGCGCGGGTCTGTCCTCGATGACGTCGGTGAGCGGGCACGCCGCGGACGTGAGGGTCATGTCCAGGGTCGCGGTGTTGTCCTCCTCGACCCGGATGTCGTAGACCAGCCCGAGGTCGACCACGTTGATGCCGAGCTCGGGGTCGACCACGTCGCGCATGGCCTCCTCGAGGTCCTCGATCGCGGCCACGTCGGCCTTGGGCGCGGGCGGCTCGGGCAGCGCCTCCACGCCGCGCTGCACATCTTCTTCCGTGCTGCTCATGTCAGGCAACTCCTCCGTCGACACGGGACACCGCGTCCTTGAACGCCATCCAGCCGAGCAAAGCACACTTGACCCGCGCCGGGTACTTCGCGACGCCCGCGAAGGCGACGCCGTCCTCCAGCACGTTCTCGTCCGGCTCGACCTGCCCCCGGCCCTGCACCATGGTCACGAAGGCGTCCAAGGTGGTCAGCGCCTCCTCGACCGACCGGCCCGTGACCAGGTCGGTCAGCACCGAGGTCGACGCCTGGCTGATCGAGCAGCCCTGGCCCTCGTAGGACACGTCGGTGACCTTGTCGTCCGCCACCGCGACCCGCAGCGTCACCTCGTCCCCGCAGGTCGGGTTGACCTGGAACGACTCCGCGTCGAACGGCTCGCGGAGCCCGCGCCCGTGCGGGTTCTTGTAGTGGTCCAGGATGATCTCCTGGTACATGGACTCAAGGTTCAACCGGCCCGCCTCCCCGGAATTCAATGCGTTGGTCGCGTTGCATTGTCGGGTGCGGTTTGGTCACGTACTTGCGGCTGGTCTGCGTCCCGTTCCCCTTGGGTAGCTGTTTCGAGTTCACCCGAAAACCTTCTTTACATGCGCCAGACCCGCCACCAACGCGTCCGCCTCGGCGGTCGTGTTGTACAGGTAGAACGACGCTCTGGTGGTCGCCGGAATTCCGTACCGCACCACCGCCGGCCGCGCGCAGTGGTGGCCCACCCGTACCGCGATGCCCAGCTCGTCGAGCACCTGGCCCGCGTCGTGCGGGTGGATGCCCTCGAGTGAGAACGACACCTCGGCGACCCGGCCCTCGGCGGTGTTCGGCCCGATCACGGTCAGGCCGGACACCGTGGCCAGCGCGTCGAGCACGTAGGCGGTGAGCTCGTGCTCGTGCGCGGCGATCGCCGGCATGCCGACCCCGGTGAGGTAGTCGACCGCGGCACCGAGCCCGACCGCCTCGGCGATCGGCGGGGTGCCGGCCTCGTACTTGTGCGGCGGCGCGGCGAACGTCGAGCGCTCCATCGTGACCAGCTCGATCATCTCGCCGCCACCGAGGAACGGCGGCAGCTCCTGGAGCAGCGGCAGCCGGCCCCACAGCACGCCGACGCCGGTCGGGCCGAGCATCTTGTGCCCGGTGAACGCGACGAAGTCGGCACCCAGCGCGGCGACGTCGAGGGGCAGGTGCGGCGCGGACTGCGACGCGTCCACGAGCACCAGCGCGCCCACCTCGCGAGCGCGTGCGATGACCGTCTCGACCGGGTTGATCGTGCCGAGCAGGTTGGACACGTGCACCATCGACACGATCTTGGTCCGCGGTGTGATCACGTCGTCGAGCGTGGACAGGTCGAGCCGGCCGTCGTCGGTGATCCTGAACCACCGCACCGTCGCGCCGGTCCGCTCGGCGAGCTGGTGCCACGGCACGATGTTGGAGTGGTGCTCCATCTCGGTGATGACGATCTCGTCGCCGGGACCGACCCGGTGGCCCGGCCCGGCGTCGCCGAGCACCCTGGCCACGAGGTTCATCGCCTCGGACGAGTTCTTGGTGAAGATCACCTCGTCGCGGCTCGGCGCGCCGATGAAGGCGGCCACCTTGTCGCGGGCGCCCTCGTACAGCGCGGTGGCCTCCTCGGCCAGCGTGTGGATGCCGCGGTGGACGTTGGCGTTGTGCTGCTCGTAGTACTCCACGATCGTGTCGAGCACCTGGCGCGGCTTCTGCGACGTGGCCGCGTTGTCCAGGTACACCAACGGTTTGTCGCCGTGCACCAGGCGGGACAGGATCGGGAAGTCCTTGCGGATCGTCTCGATGTCCAAGGGTGCGGCTGTGGTGGTCACCTCGGGAACCTCGTTTCGATGGCGCGTCAGCCGACGCTGGCCGGCATCAGACCGTCACGTCTCCGGTGAACCGGACGTAGCCGTGCTCCTCGAGCTGGTCGGCGAGCTCCGAGCCGCCGGACTCCACGATCCGTCCCCCGCTGAACACGTGCACGACGTCCGGGGTGATGTGGCGCAGGATCCGGGTGTAGTGGGTGATCAGCATGACGCCGACCTCGCCGCCGGCCTTGACCCGGTTGATGCCCTCGGACACGACGCGCAGCGCGTCGACGTCCAGGCCGGAGTCGGTCTCGTCGAGGATGGCGATCTTGGGCTTGAGCAGCGCGAGCTGCAGGATCTCGTGCCGCTTCTTCTCGCCGCCGGAGAAGCCCTCGTTGACGCTGCGCTCGGCGAAGGCCGGGTCGATGTCCAGGTCGGACATCGCCTCCTTGACCTCCTTGACCCAGTGCCGCAGCTTCGGCGCCTCGCCGCGGATCGCGGTGACCGCGGTGCGCAGGAAGTTCGACATGGACACGCCGGGCACCTCGACCGGGTACTGCATGGCCAGGAACAGGCCGGCGCGGGCCCGTTCGTCGACGGTCATCGCCAGCACGTCCTCGCCGTCGAGCAGCACCTCGCCCGAGGTCACCTCGTACTTGGGGTGCCCCGCGACCGCGTAGGACAGCGTGGACTTGCCCGACCCGTTCGGACCCATGATCGCGTGCGTCTCGCCCGCGTTGACGGTGAGGTCGACCCCGGAAAGGATCTCCTTCTTGGTCTCGTCCGTGTTGACCGAGACGTGCAGACCCTTGATCTCCAGCGTGGCCATCTCTAGTCGTTCTCCTTGGTAGAAATGTCAGTTCGTGGTGGCGGTGACGTCCACGTGGACATCCCCGTCGCGGATCTCGACGGCGAACACGTCGACCGGCTCGGTGGCCGGCGGCGAGGACGGGGCGCCGGTGCGCAGGTCGAAGCACGACCCGTGCAGCCAGCACTCGATGCCCTTGCGGGTCACCTCGCCCTCGGACAGCGAAAGCGCGGCGTGGCTGCATTCGTCGCGCAGCGCGTGCACCGACTCCCCCTGGCGGACCAGAAGGACCGGCTCGCCGTCGACCTCGACGGCGAACGGCTTCCCGTCGTCCAGGTCGGTGAGCGCACACGCGCGGCTCATGAGGGTCATACCCCCACCGCCTCGAGCTCCGCCTCGATCGCCGCCTCCAGCCGCTCCCGGATCTCCGGGACGTCGATCTTCATCAGCAGCTCGTGGAAGAAGCCGCGGACCACCAGCCGGCGCGCCGCGTCCTCGGGGATGCCGCGGGCCTGCAGGTAGAACAGCTGCTCGTCGTCGAACCGGCCGGTGGCGCTGGCGTGGCCGGCGCCGGCGATCTCGCCGGTCTCGATCTCCAGGTTCGGCACCGAGTCGGCGCGGGCGCCCTCGGTGAGCACCAGGTTCCGGTTGAGCTCGAAGGTCGAGGTGCCCTCGGCGGCGGCCCGGATCAGCACGTCGCCGATCCACACGGTGCGCGCGCCGTCGCCCTGCAGCGCGCCCTTGTAGACCACGTCGGACTTGCAGTTGGGCTGGGCGTGGTCGGCGAATGTGCGCAGCTCGATGTGCTGGCCGGCGTCGGCGAAGAACAGCCCGGTGAGCTGGACGTCGCCGCCCGGACCCGCGAACACCACGGTCGGGCTGACCCGCACCAGGTCCCCGCCCAATGCCACCAGGTGGTGCTTGAGCGTGGCGTCCCGGCCGAGCTTGGCGTGGTGCGCGGAGACCTGCACGGCGTCGTCGGCCCAGTCGTGGACGCTGACCACGGTGAGCTTCGCGCCGTCGCCGACGACGATCTCGACGTTGTCCGCCACGGTGCCGCTGCCCCGGTGGTCGATGACGACCACGGCCTCGGCGAACTGCTCGGCCCGCACGTGCAGGTGCCCGTAGGCGACCTGGTCGGCGCCGGGGCCGGTGACGGTCACCGTGGTGGTGGCCGACGCCTTGACCTCCCTGGGCACGGTCACGACGGTGGCCCGCCGGAACGACGTGTACGCCTGGGCGGCGATCCGGTCGCCCGGCGTGCCAGCCTGGCCGAGCCGCTCGTCGTCGCGGCCCACGGTCTCCGCGGTGACCTCCGGCGCGCCGCTGACCTCGACGGACAGCTCACCGGTGGCCGCCGCGGTGCCGTTGTGCAGGCCGCGGAGCCGCTTCATCGGCGTGAAGCGCCAGATCTCCTCGCGCCCGCCGGGCACCTCGAACGCCTCGACGTCGAAGGAGGCGAAGTGCTCGGCCCTGGACGCCTTGGGAACCACCGCACCGTGCGAGTGCGGTGTTTGGGTAACGACCGAGGATTTGCTTGCAGAATCGAGCATCGAGTCCGTCATTTAGCCGACGGCCCCTTCCATCTGCAGCTCGATGAGCCGGTTCAGTTCCAGCGCGTACTCCATCGGCAGCTCACGCGCAATCGGCTCGACGAAGCCGCGGACCACCATGGCCATCGCCTCGTCCTCGGTGAGGCCGCGGGACATCAGGTAGAACAGCTGGTCCTCGCTGACCTTGGACACCGTCGCCTCGTGGCCCATCGACACGTCGTCGGTGCGGATGTCCACGTACGGATAGGTGTCGCTGCGGCTGATCTGGTCGACCAGCAGCGCGTCGCACTTCACCGTGGACTTCGAGTGGTGTGCCCGCTTGGCGACCTTGACCAGACCCCGGTAGGAGGTCCGGCCGCCGCCGCGCGCGACCGACTTGGACACGATCGTCGAGGACGTGTGCGGCGCCAGGTGCTCCATCTTCGCGCCGGCGTCCTGGTGCTGGCCCTCGCCCGCGAACGCGATCGAGAGGACCTCGCCCTTGGCGTGCTCGCCCATGAGGAACACCGAGGGGTACTTCATCGTGACCTTGGAGCCGATGTTGCCGTCGATCCACTCCATGGTCGCGCCCTCTTCGGCCTTCGCGCGCTTGGTGACCAGGTTGTAGACGTTGTTCGACCAGTTCTGGATGGTCGTGTACCGGCAGCGGCCGCCCTTCTTCACGATGATCTCGACGACCGCCGAGTGCAGCGAGTCCGACGAGTAGATCGGCGCCGTGCAGCCCTCGACGTAGTGCACGTAGGCACCCTCGTCGACGATGATCAGGGTCCGCTCGAACTGGCCCATGTTCTCGGTGTTGATCCGGAAGTAGGCCTGCAGCGGGATCTCGACGTGCACGCCCTTCGGCACGTAGATGAACGAGCCGCCGGACCAGACGGCGCCGTTGAGCGCGGAGAACTTGTTGTCGCCGTGCGGGATGACCGAGCCGTAGTACTCCTCGAACAGCTCCGGGTGCTCCTTGAGCGCGGTGTCCGTGTCGAGGAAGATCACACCCTGCTTCTCGAGCTCCTCGTTGATCTTGTGATAGACCACCTCGGAGTTGTGCACGACGAGGCCCTCGGCGACGAAGTTGTGCGGACCGTCCACCTCCACGTCGTACACCGGCTCGATCTCGTACGGCTCGATCGACGTCACGCGTTCGAACCCGAGCCACTCGTTGCAGTGCGCGCGAATGGTCGTACCGTGTGCGCTCGTCGAGTTGTGGTGGTAACTCCGGCGACCGAACCGCTCGGTGCGCTTGGGGTTGCGGCAGCCGAGCCGGTCGAAGTCACCGCTGATCCCGAGCCGCCACGCCATCTGTGTCCGCTCCGGCGCGTGCCGGTACGGCTGCGTGAACGACCACGGACCGCCGGCACGCAAGCCGGCAAGCTCGACCAGCTCCCGCGCCTGCTCGATCAGCGGCTGGTTCGCGCAGGTCAGCAGCACCGAGCCGGAGTCATCCGGTCCGACGTACCCGTCGGCGTCGACCCATCCGCCCAGGAAGGCGAGCCGCTGGTCGATCGGGAGCGAGTACACCCATTCGGGAACCCGCTTTGTGAACGAAAGACCAGCGAAGCCCAGTTCCGTGATCCACTCCGTGAGCGCCTTCGAGTTCACCACGACGCGGTACTCGTCGGCCTCGATCGTCCGCAGCCCGAACAGCTCACGCACCACACGGCTGATCTCGGCGCGCAGCTCGACATCCGTAGCGGGGATGGCGAACTGGACGCGGTACGTCTTGTGGGACAGGTGCAGGTTGCCGTCGCCGACGAAGAGGCCGAGCAGCCACATCAGGTCGACGCTGCTGCAAGCCAGGGTCTTTCCCGCACCGCTGCCCATGTGCAGCACAGGAAGCTCGTGTGGCGCACCGAACTCAGGAACCTCGCGAGGCACCGCGATGAAGTCGCCGGACGCAAGCTCGCCAACGGTCATCCAGCGGCGGGTGTAGCGAGCCCGCTGCCGGCCGGGCTTGCGCTCGTCGCGGAGCACGAGCATCGGGTGGTTGTCGGTGGCCCGAACGGACCGGCGCGTGGTGCGCACCTCGTAGGTCTGGCGCACGTCGGTCTGAGCGGACGCCCGCACCGGCGCGACGACGAACCGCTCGGCCTGCTCATCGTAGGCGAAGACTCGGTCGCCGAACTCGATTTCCTTGATCGGCACCTGACCGCGGTTGGCCGTCCACACCATGGTGTCCCCGGCAAGACACTCGTACTGAGCCGCGACACCGGACACCAGGCGGGCCTTCTCGGCCTCCGGGATGCCCAGCTTGTCGTAGGTGTTCTTGATGTCCTCGGGCAGGTCCTCCCAGGAAGCGGCCTGCTTCTCGGTCGACCGCACGAAGTACTTGATCGTGTCGAAGTCGATGCCGGACAGGTCGGCGCCCCAGTTGGGCATGGGCTTGCGGTCGAAGAGGTGGAGCCCCTTGAGCCGGGACTCGAGCATCCACTCCGGCTCGCTCTTCTTGGTCGAGATGTCCCTGACGACGGCCTCGGACAGGCCGCGCTGGGCGCTCGAGCCGGCGACGTCGGAGTCGGACCAGCCGAACTGGTACTTGCCCATGGAGGCAAGCGTCTCCTCCTGGGTCAGCGGCGGCGTGCCGGCGCGCTCCGGGGCGGATGTCATGAAGGCGTCCCTTCGGTCGTGGTGGGAGCGGTCTGTATCGGGTCTGTCGGGACAGTCCCGACGGTCGCGCCCGGCTCGGTGGGTTCGATGCCACCGAGCGGTACGTGGGTGGTGCACACGGCGTCACCGCGTGCGATGGTGGCGAGGCGCTGGACGTGGGTGCCGAGCAGGTCGGCGAACGCCGCCGTCTCGACCTCGCACAGCTGGGGGAACTCCGCGGCGACGTGAGCGACCGGGCAGTGGTGCTGGCAGAGCTGCTCCCCTGTCCCGACGCGCCGCGTCGACGCAGCGTAACCCTCTCGCGTGAGGGCCACCGCGAGGGCATTGGCCCGGTCGGCGACCTCGTCATGCGCGGTCACAGCGGCGCGGTGCCGGTCGACCAGGATGGCCGCCCGGCGCTCCGCGAAGGCCCGGATGGCGGTCTCGCCGCCACCCTCCGCGACGAACTGGATGGCCGCGATGGCCAGGTCGTCGTAGGCGTGCCCGAAGCGGGCCCGCCCGGTCTCGGTGAGCAGCCACAGCTTGGCCGGCCTGCCGCGACCCCGCTGGCCGCGCCGGGGGGCGTCACGGAACTCCGCCTCCCTGTTCGCGACCAGCACGTCCAGGTGCCGGCGGACGGCCGCCGGGCTCAGTCCCATGGTGTCCGCGACAGCGGCCGTGGTGATCGGCCCCTGCTCCAGCAGCAAGCGCGCCACACCATGCCTGGTGCGGCCCTCGGCCTGCTGCTCGTTTTTCACAACATCAGTGTGTCTTATTTCCCCGGGCGCCGCAAAGAGGGGCTCCGCAGGGTGACCGGCCTCACGGTATTCATGGTTCGCTTCGTTCCTCCGCTACTCGCTGCCCCGCCGTCCAATGGCTCGCTCCGTCCAGACAGCGAACGCTCCGTCACTCCCGCTCACGGGCTCGATACGCTTCACCCGTGGTGGCGGGAGACACGGTGCGCGAGGAGCTGGACGGGGACACGTCCGACACCGGCTCGACCGGCGCTCTGGACGACCGCGAGTGCAGGCAGCTCGACGTCGTGCGGCGGTTCGGCACGGTCGGCTCGCTGCTGCTGGCCGTCGGGTCGCTGGGCGCGGGTGCCGCGCCGGTGTTCAACCCGGTGTGGAGCCTGCCGTTCTTCAGCCTGTTCAGCCGGATGACCACGGTGTCGATCGCACTCGCGTTCACCGGCGTGTTCATGATCGTGCTGGCCTGGCTGGGTCTGGGCCGGCTGTCGATGCCCGGCCGCGAGCGGATGGTGTCGGTGCCGCAGATGGCCCGCACGCTGCTCATGTGGACCGCGCCGCTCGTGTTCACCGTCCCGATGTTCTCCAAGGACGTCTACAGCTACCTGGCGCAGAGCGAGATCGCCGCACGAGGTCTCGACCCCTACACGGTCGGGCCGGCCGAGGCGCTGGGCAACGGCGACCCGCTGACGTCGAGCGTGCCGACGATGTGGCGGGACACGCCGTCGCCGTACGGGCCGCTGTTCATCACCATCGGCAAGGGCATCACCTGGATCACCGGCGACCACGTGGTGATGGGGGTGGCGTTCCACCGGCTGCTCGCGATCATCGGGTTCGCGATGATCGTGTGGGCGCTGCCACGGCTCGCCCGGCGGTTCGGCATCAACCCGGTCAGCGCGCTGTGGCTCGGCGCGGCCAACCCGCTGGTGCTGTTCCACCTGATCGTGGGCGTGCACAACGAGTCGCTGGCCATAGGGCTGATGCTGGTCGGCATCGAGCTCGCGCTGCGCCGGATGCCCAGAGTCACCCCGAACGGGCCGTTCCCGCCGTGGCAGCAGGGTGAGCTCCTCTGGTACGCGATCGGCGCGACCGTCATCACGCTGGCGGCGGCGGTGAAGATCCCGGCGGCGCTCGCACTCGGCTTCCTCGGCGTGATGATCGCGCGGCGGCGCGGCGGCCGGTGGACTCACCTGTTCGGCACCGGGGCGGTGTTGATGGTGCTGTTCCTGACCGTGCTCACGATCGCCTCGCTGGGCAGCGGGCTGGGCTACGGCTGGGCGACGACGCTGAACACGGCCAACTCCATCAAGAGCTGGATGGCCCCGATGACCGCGCTCGGGTTCGGCGCCGGGGGCCTCGGCATCGCCCTCGGCCTCGGCAACCACATCGACGCGGCGATCACGGTCAGCCGGATGGTCGGCACCGTGCTCGGCCCGCTGCTGGCCGCCAAGCTGCTGCTGGACAGCTTCCGGTGGCGGCTGCGGCCGATGATCGAGCTCGGCGCGGCGCTCGGCGCGGTGCTGGTGTTCGGCGCGACGGTGCAGCCCTGGTACCTGTTGTGGGCGGCACTCCCGCTCGCGGTGGCCGCCGGCAACATCCGGTTCCGCACGATGGCTACGGCGATCAGCGCGGCCTTCGCGGTGGCGCTGCCGCCGACGGGGACGACATTCGAGGGCCGCACCTTCCAGCTGGCGTACACCTACCTCGCCGCGGCGATCGTGGTCATCCTGGCGTTGTTCCTGGTCCGCAAGTACATCCCGAGCCGGCCGTGGAGCGGCTCGGGCAAAATTGTCGGTGCCCCCGCATAGCCTCCTGGCCATGGTGAGCAAGCCGACTTTCACCGAGCCGACCCAGTCCGAGCCGACCCTGTCCGAGTCGGACATTCGATACGTCCTCGCCGAGTACCGCACGCTCGGCCAGCTCTGCGAGGGCCGGGCGCAGAGCGTCGCCGAGGTCCAGGCGTTGATCTCCGGCGGTCGGTTACCGCAGGCCACATACGTGCTGCCCAGCGGCGAGGCGCGGTTCCCGCCGGACTACTTCGCGCTGGTCGACGAGGCCGGCGGGGTGGACGCGCTGCCCGCACGGTTCCGCGCGCGGTACCTGGCGGCCTCGGCCACCTCCCCGTCGGCCGACGCCGACGCCGACGAGGACTGGGCGGGTTATCTCACCGGCCAGTTCGGCGTGTGCCTGCGTTCGGTCACGCCGGAGTCGATGGCCGAGAAGAACCGGCTGATCCGCCGGATCGAGGCGCTGGTCGAGACGCCGGCCGGCGGCGATGTCGCGTGGCGGGAGCAGTTGCGCGCCACGGTGGACGCCCTCGACGAGATCGAGCGGCCGTTCACCGATTTCGACCGGCAACGCTGGGCCGACACCAGCCGTGGTCGGCACATCGACCGGATGCGCGAGCGGTACCCCGCAGCCTTCGGAAAGGCCTTCGAGGGGCGTGAGTCGATGGTCTAGCGCCACGTCATAGCCTTAGCGTCGTGAGCCCCAGCACCCCTGTTCCCGCCGTCGACGTGTCGGGACTGGCCAAGCGCTTCGGGGCCACCACCGCGGTCGACGGCCTGAGCCTGCGCGTCGACCGGGGGCAGGTGCTCGCACTGCTCGGACCCAACGGCGCCGGCAAGACCACCACCATCGAGATCTGCGAGGGTTTCCTGCGCCGCGACGCGGGTTCCGTGCGGGTGCTCGGCCTCGACCCGGCCACGCAGAGCGAGCGGCTGCGGCCGCGCATCGGCGTGATGCCACAGGGCGGTGGCGCCTACCCGGGGGTGCGGGCCGAGGAGATGCTCACGCTGGTCGCCGCGTGCGCGGCCGACCCGATCGACCCGGCCTGGCTCATCGACGTGCTCGGGCTGGCGACCGCGCGGCGGACCCCGTACAAGCGGCTGTCCGGCGGGCAGCAGCAGCGGCTGTCGCTGGCGTGCGCGCTGGTGGGGCGGCCGGAGCTGGTGTTCCTGGACGAGCCGACCTCCGGGCTGGACCCGCAGGCCCGGCGGCTGGTGTGGGAGCTGGTGACGGCGCTGCGTACGGACGGGGTGAGCGTCCTGCTCACCACGCACGCCATGGAGGAAGCCGAGGAGCTCGCCGACCAGGTGGTGATCATCGACCGCGGCCGCGTGGTGGCCGAGGGCAGCCCGCGGCAGCTCACCGCCGAGCAACCCGAATCGGCACAGCTGCGCTTCCGGGCCCGCGCGGGCATGGACACGAGCCAGCTGTGCGCGGCGCTACCGGACGGCTGCCGCATCGACGAGCCGACGCCGGGCTCGTACCTGCTGTCCGGCCGCGTCGACCCGCAGATCGTGTCGGCGGTGACGACGTGGTGCGCGCAGCAGGGCGTCCTGGCCGAGGAGCTGCACGTCGGAAGGCGCAGCCTGGAGGACGTGTTCCTGGAGCTGACCGGGCGGGAGCTGCGCTAGTGACCACCACCTTCCCGGCCGGCACCTTCACCCCCGCTCCCGGCCGGGGTCGGGTCGGCCGCATGCTGGTCACCCACGTGCGGACCGAGGCGGTCCTGACGCTGCGCAACAGCGAGCAGGTCCTGCTCACCCTGCTGATCCCGCTCGCGCTGCTCATCGGGCTCACCGTCCTCGACATCTTCTCCGTGCCCGAGCCGCGGATCGACTCGGTGGCGCCGCGGATCTTCGCGCTCGCCGTGATGTCCTCCGCGTTCACCGGACAAGCCATCGCGCTCGGGTTCGACCGGCGGTACGGCGTGCTCAAGCGGCTCGCGGCCACCGCGCTGCCGCGCTGGCTGCTCGTGTGCGGGCGGGCCGTCGCGGGGCTCGTCGTCGTGGCCGTGCAGCTCGTCGTGCTCGCGGTGGTGGCGGCGCTGCTCGGCTGGTCACCGTCCGCCGCCGGCGTGGCGTGGGCCGTGCTGCTGGTGATCTTGGGCACACTGTCGTTCGGAGCGCTCGGGGTCCTGCTCGGCGGCGCGTTGAAGGCCGAGATCGTGCTCGGGCTGGCCAACATCGTCTGGTTCGTCCTGCTGCTCGCCGGCGGTCTCGCGGTGCCGGCCGACTCGATGCCCGACGGGTTCGCGACGGTGGTCAACCTCCTGCCCTCCGGCGCGCTGGCCGAGGGCATGCGGGCCGCGCTCGTCGACGGGTCGGTGCCCGGCTGGTCCGTCTTCGCCGTGCTCGCCGGCTGGGGCGCCGCCGCAGGCCTGCTCGCCGTGCGGACCACCAAGCTGTCCTAGTGTCCCCCGCCCAGGGCTCTCAGGTGCGGTTGCCTACGATCGGGCGGTGCCGTTCTCGTCCTTGCAGGCCCGCATCTCGCGTCTGCCCAGCCCCGGTCGCCGGCTCCAGCTGGGCGTCGCCGTAGCCGTCGTCACGACCCAGGCGCTCATCGCGATGACCGGGGCCATCGTCCGGGTCACCGGGTCCGGGCTCGGCTGCCCCACCTGGCCGGAGTGCTTCCCCGGCAGCATGGTGCCCGTCGAGCATCCCGAGTACGACACGCTCAACCAGTGGATCGAGTACGGCAACCGGTTGTTCACCGGCGTGGTCGGGATCATCGCCGGCGCGGCCATGATCCTCGCGATCCTGCACAAGCCGCGCGACCGGCGCTACCTCCGCCTCGGCATCGCGATGCCGGTCGGCGTCGTCGTCCAGGCCGTCCTCGGCGGCATCACCGTGCGCCTCGACCTGGTCTGGTGGAGCGTGGCGGTGCACCTGCTCGCCTCCACGGTGATGGTGTGGCTCGCCACCCTGTTCGTCCACTCCGTCCCCCGCGACGGCGTCCCGGCGACGCCGCCCGCCGTCAACAAGACGCTCGCCACGTGGCTGTCGGTGCAGACCGTCCTGCTCGTCGGCATCCTCGTCACCGGCACCATGGTCACCGGCGCCGGACCGCACGGCGGCGACCCGGCCACACCGAGGCTCGACATCCCGGTCGAGACGCTGGCCCACGTGCACGCCGCGTTCCTCTACACGTTCCTGGGCTCGCTCGTGCTGCTCGGGTTCCATCTCCGCGGCACCACCAACCCGCCGTGGCGGCGTTACCAGATCCTGCTGGCGGTCGTCCTCGCGCAGGGCACCATCGGGCTCGTCCAGTTCTGGACCGGAGTCCCGGAGATGCTGGTGTCCCTGCACGTGCTCGGCGCGATGTCGGTCATCGTCGCCACCGCGTCGCTGTGGTGCGGGGTTCGCGACCGGGACATCGCGACGCGTAAAGGCGACGCGGGGATTGTGGCGAAGGAGCCACAGACCACCTAACGTGGACGGGGAACCTACGGCTACGTAACCGTAGGTACGTTGACAGGCCGCGTCCCGGCCGAGATACGAGGTCTCCGAACCCATCACATCCACGCTCTCGCCGACGCGCGAAGAACCCCGCCCCGAACCAAAACCCCTGATCGGTCGCCGGCGCTCGCTGCCGGAGACGTACGTCGTGAAGCTCTTCATCCTCATCCCCTTCCTCGCCCTCGTCGCGGCCGTGCCGCTGGCCTGGGGGTGGGGCCTCGGCTGGGCCGACATCGGCCTCGCCACGGGCTTCTACCTCGTCTCCTCGCTCGGCGTGACCGTCGGCTACCACCGCTACTTCACGCACGGCTCCTTCAAGGCCAAGCGCCCGCTGCGGATCGCGCTGGCCCTCGCCGGCGGCCTGGCCTCCCAGGGCTCGGTCATCGCCTGGGTCGCCGACCACCGCCGCCACCACGCCTTCTCCGACCGTGAGGGCGACCCGCACTCCCCCTGGCTCTTCGGCACCTCCCCCGCCGCCATCGCCAAGGGTTTCTGGCACGCGCACATGGGTTGGCTCTTCGAGCGCGACCAGACCAACGCCGACCGTTTCGCCCCCGACCTCATCGCCGACCCCGACATCCGGCTCGCGGACAAGCTGTTCATCCCGCTGACCGTGGTCACGATCGCGCTCCCGGGCGTGCTCGGCGCGGTCATCACGTGGTCCTGGTGGGGCGGGCTCACCGCGCTCTTCTGGGCCGGGCTGGTCCGCATCGCGTTCCTGCACCACGTCACGTGGTCGGTCAACTCGATCTGCCACATGGTCGGCTCGCGGCCGTTCGAGAGCCGGGACAAGGCCGCCAACTTCTGGCCGCTCGCGATCCTGTCCATGGGTGAGTCCTGGCACAACTCCCACCACGCGGACCCGACGGGCGCCCGGCACGGCGTGCTGCGGGGCCAGCTCGACATCTCCGCGCGGGTCATCTGGATCTTCGAGAAGCTCGGCTGGGCCACCAACGTCCGGTGGCCGAATCCGGAACGGCTCGCCGCGAAGAGAGTCGCCGCCGCGGGATAGGGTCCGGGAAGGGCTCTGGATCAACGCGGAGACGACCTGGAGGACGACGTGGCTGACGCGGTAGTGGTTCGTGCCACCGGCGGACCGGAGGTGCTCGAGCCGGCCCAGGTCGAGCCACCGGTCCCCGGCACGGGTGAGGTGCTGGTGGACGTCGCCGCGGCAGGCGTCAACTACATCGACACCTACCACCGCCGCGGGATCTACCCGAAGGACCTGCCGTTCACGCCCGGCGTCGAAGGCGCCGGGGTGGTCTGCGCGGTCGGCCCGGACGTCACCGACATCGCCGTCGGTGACCACGTCGCCTGGGCCGACGCGGCAGGTTCCTACGCGCGGCGGGCCGTCGTGCCGGCGACCAAGGCGTTCACCGTCCCCGACGGCATCGACGACGAGACCGCCGCGGCGGCGATGCTGCAAGGCGTCACCGCGCACTACCTGGTCACGTCCACCTACCCGGTGAAGCCAGGCGACACCGTGCTCGTCCACGCCGCCGCGGGCGGGGTCGGCCTGCTGCTCGTGCAGGCCGCGAAGTCCCGCGGCGGCCGGGTGATCGGCACGGTGTCCACCGCGGCGAAGGAAGAGCTCGCCCGCGAGGCCGGCGCGGACGAGGTCATCCGCTACACCGAGACCGACTTCGCCGAGGAGGTCGCGCGCCTCACCGGCGGCGCGGGCGTCGCCGCGGTGTACGACGGGGTCGGCAAGGACACCTTCGACCGCAGCCTCGCCAGCCTCGCGCGGCGCGGCACGCTCGCCCTGTTCGGCGCGTCCAGCGGCGCGGTGCCGCCGGTCGACCCGCAGCGGCTCAACGCGGCCGGCTCGGTGTTCCTCACCCGGCCCACGCTCGCCCACCACATCGCGACGGCGGAGGAGTTCCGCTGGCGCTGCGACGAGCTGTTCGCCGCGATATCGGCCGGGCGGATCAACGTCCGCGTCGGCCACCGCTACCCGCTCGCCGACGCCCGCAAGGCCCACGAAGACCTCGAAGGCCGGCGGACCACCGGGAAGCTGCTGCTCATCCCGTGATCCACCGGCCCGAGGAAAGGTCGGCGCGGCCGGCTCAGGCCGGGGTCACCTGCACGGCGTCGACGACGAACACCAGGGTCTCGTTCTCCAGCTCGTTGCCGGACCCCGCGTACGCGAGCTCCGGCGGCGCCACGATCAGCCGCCGACCGCCCTGGCGCATGCCCACCAGGCCCTGGTTCCAGGCCTCGATCAGCCCGGAACCGACGGTGTCGATCGGCAGCGGCCCCTGACCCGACGGCGGGTAGGAGGTCTCGATCTCCTCGCCGCTCGACCACGCGGTCAGCGCGTAGTTGGCCTGCATCGCCGCGCCCTCCACGGCCTCCGGCCCGGTGCCCGGCGCCAGGTCCGCGACGATCAGCTTGGTGGGCGCCGAGCAGTTGTCCGGCAACGTGATCTCCGGGTGCTGGTCCGCGGCACCGGTCACCGTGATGTCCTCGGCCGTGCACTCGACCGCGGTGTTCACCCCCGAGTTCGCGGGCGGCTCGCTCGACTCCTCCGGCGGCGCCTCCTCCGGCGCGCTCGGCGGCGGGAAGCTGACGGTGTCACCGGGCGGCTCGCTCGAGCGCTGCTCGCCGCTGACGCACCCACCGAGGGTCAACGCACCCATCACGGTTGCCACCACGACAAGGACCTTGCTCACGTTGCGCATGGTTCGCCAGCTTAAAGGGCGCGCTTCGGGGCCGAACGGCAGCTATCGGTAATCGTTGCGGTCACTCGTTTCGCCTATATCTCCTACCCGGCCTCGGCGGTAGAGTTGCTCTCCGCGCTCGATCAAATACGCAGAGCATTCGTCCGATCGGGCGCCCGCCAAGGAGGTGAAGCTGTTGTCCGCGGATGCCAAGGGCCTCCGCAAGAACCCGATTCAAGAGATCTTCTGGACTAGAACCGGCCTCCTACTCCTGATCTTGTTGGTGACATCGGGGGTGGCGATGATCGCCACCAGCGGCATGGCCCCCGGTGCCGGCAAGAACCTGCTCACCGCGGTCGCCACCGGCACCCTGGTCTCGGCCATCGTCGGCTTCGGCCAGACGCTCATCACCGCGACCGCGACCCAGCGGGCCATGCTCACGCCACTCATCGACGAGAGCCGCCAGGCGCTGCGCGACCTGTCCGCCGAGTACCGCTCGATGAACCGCGAGTTCTTCCCCACTCACGTGTTCGAGCCCACCGCCGAGCCCGACCCCGCCTTCAACAAGCTGATGATGCAGGACCTGCAGCGGACCAGGCAGTACCTGTTCCGCGGGTTCTCCGGGCGGCACGCGGCGGCGCGGCTGCTGCTGTCCAAGGCGGAGTGGGAGTTCCGTGCCGTGGTCGCCGACCCGCGCAACCTGAGCGGGATCAGCGGGCGGACAAGGTACCTGATCCGGCACTCGGCGGCGGATGTCGACTACGACACCATCCACGCCCGGTTGCACGAGGAGATCCGCATCGGGCTCGTAGGCCTCTACCTCGCACGCAGCCGGTGCACCCGGATGGAGGTCACGGTGATCTCCGACCCGCCGATCGACCGGCTGGAGATCTTCGACGACAGCGTCTGGGTGACGCTCTACAGCGACGCTCGAGCCACCACCGAGTTCCCGCGCACGCTGCGCTTCTCGGAAGGCTCGTTCATCTACAACATGGAGCGCGCCGAGTTCGGTCGCATCTCCGCGTCGCCGCACGCCCATCACCTGGTCATCAAGCCGGACACCACGCGCGAGGACTTCATCAAGCAGTTCCAGAAGATCACCGGCACACCGCTGACCGAGGAGCAGTTCCTCGAGCTGAACGCCGAGTTCTACAACTTCCTCCGGGAGTTTTCCGTCACCGCCGAGTTGGGGAGCTGATATCTCGTGCCCATCCGGGTTTCCGTCCTGGGCGAGCTGGCCGAGCAGCTGAGAGCGGCCGAGCTCGACCTGTCCCAGCGCTGGGACGGCGTGGACAAGTGGTTCGACGCCTGGGCGGCGCAGCCGGGCCTGCGGACCAACCTGCGACACCACCTGCTCGAGTTACCCACCGAGCAGGCGGCCGCGATGACCGCGCGGTCCCGCGAGACGACCACCCACTTCGCCTGGTGCCTGCGCGACCGGCCGGACGAGCCGTTCACGTTCTGGCTGCACGAGTACAAGGAGCAGCGGGACTGGCGGGCCGGCTACGCCGACTCGGTGCACAACCACCGCTACCACTTCTGCACGACGATCCTGCGCGGCGGCTACCTGCACGAACGGTATGCCGCCACGATCAACCCCGGCACCGAGATGGTCGGGTCGGCCGAGCTGGTGGCGAGCACGCCGTGCCCGGTCGGCGCGACCGGCTTCCTGCTCGCGTCCGACTTCCACCGCATCCCCCGGGCCGCCGAGGGCACGATGACGTTCCTCGTGAAGTCGCGCGAGGTGACGCCTTGGAGCCTGTCCTACGACCCCGGCACCCACGAGAGCCACCGGCACGTGCCGGTGGAGACCCGGCTGAAGCACCTGGCCAGCCGCCTCTGAGTCCGCCGCTGAGTCATCGCGTCCGCCGCGCGCGGCGTCTACCATGTTTCCCCGAGCAGCCGGCCGGTGGCCGGCTGTGGGGAGGCAGGATGCATACCGAGGACGCCGGGTTGGTCGACTCGGCGGTGAACACTGTCGCGCCCGCCGTGCCGGCGGCCGCGCTGGCGGTCGTCGACGCGCTGGTGCGCCAGCTGTGCTCCCGCCACGCCGGACGGCTGCCGTTCCACGGCTGGCACCACGTCAGCTTCGTGCGGGCCAAGGCCGTGCGGTTCGCCGGGGCCAACGGGGCCGAGGTCAGCGTGGTCGAGACCGCCGCGCTCGTGCACGACGTCAACTACCTCGTGCGCCGCAACTCCCCCGCGGCCGCGGGCGGCGAGCTGCGGATGGACGTGCTCGCCCGTGCCGGCGTCCCGGCGCCGACCGCCCGGCGGATCGACGAGATCGTCAACGAGGCCGAGATGGCCAACCGCGGCCCGGACATCTCCCTGGAGGCGCAGGCGCTGTCCGACGCCGACACGCTGTTCAAGGCGCTGCCGATGACCCCGGTGATGCTGTCGCACCGCTACCTCGCGGAGAACGGCATCACGCTGCGCGAGCTGGCCGACAAGATCGTCGGCGAGCAGCAGGACGTGCACGACGGCGGCTACTACTTCTACAACCCGGACGCGGCCGCCGCCTACTCCCGCTGGGCGGCCACCAACCTCATGCTGTGGCAGCACATCCGCGAGTCGCTGGACGACCACGACGTCGCCGAGCTGCTCGACGCCGTGACCTCCCTGGGGATCATCGGTGTGCCTCCCGCACGACCCACTCGGTCCCGTCCCGGTCGCTGAACGCCAGGAACGTGTTCCATGGCCCAGCTCATGCCAGCGGGGCTCCTTCGGTGAGCAGCGCGGCGAGCCGGTCGAAGCCCTCGCCGACGCCGCGAGCCATGCCGGACTCCAGGACCGCGTCGCGGATCTCCTTGGTGGGAAAGCGAACCGTGTTGGTGAGCGTGGTGCCGCCGACGTGCTCGACGAGCACGATGCTGGCGATCGACTCGTGCGCCGCCCGCGCCTCGCAGTCCACATTGGACTCCGTCGTGACGAGCCGCTCGGGCGGCGCGATCTCCAGGTACGTGCCGCGCAGGGTCATCTCGGCGCCGGCCGGGCCGCGCATCAGGTAGTGCCAGGCGCCGCCCGGCCGCAGGTCGATCTCGCAGACCGCGAGCCGCCAGCCGTGCGGCCCGAACCAGCGCTTCAGCAGCTCCGGCCTGGTGTGGGCGTCGAAGACCAGCTTGCGCGGCGCGGCGAACTCCTTGACGAGGACGATCTCCCGGTCGGTCGGGGTGGCGAGCCTCATCGCTCCTCCCGCAGCTCGTCGAGCAGGCCCTCGAGGCGCTCGTAGCTCTCGGCCCAGAACCGGCGGTACCCGACGAGCCACTCGGTGGCGTCCCGGAGCGGCTGGGCCTCCAGCCGGCACGGCCGCCGCTGGGCGTCCCGGCCGCGGGAGACGAGCCCGGCCCGTTCGAGGACCTTGAGGTGCTTGGAGATGGCCGGCTGCGTCATGGCGAACGGCTCCGCCAGCTCCTTGACCGAGGCGTCTCCCCTGGCCAGCCGGGCGAGGATGGCCCGCCTGGTCGGATCCGCGAGAGCGGCGAACGTCGCGTCCAACCGGTCGAGTGCCGCGGTCATCCATCACCTCCAGGTTCAATAACCAAACGCTACCGCCCCACACCCCCGCCCCGCCCCCTGTCGCAACCATGTCGCCCCCTGGCGCAGCCATGTCGACCCGCGGCGTCGCCGTGTCGACCCGCGGCGCAGCCATGTCGCCCCCTGGCTATGGCGTGTCGACCGGTGGCGGTGCCAACGCGACCGACCCTCCGCGATGCCGCGCGCCACGCGACGCCGCACCAAGTCGGCTCAGCGACGCACGAAGACGACACGGCCGCGCCGCCGGACGACACGGCGACGTGAGAGGACGACACGGCCGCGCCGCGGGACGACACAGCGACGTGAGAGGACGACACGGTCGCGGGTCGCGGGGGGCGGGTGGGGGTGGGTTAGGGGAGGCCTATGACGGGGAGGCTCAGGGCGGAGTCGACGGCGAGTGCCACGAACACCAGGGTCAGGTAGGTGTTCGACATGTGGAAGAGCTTCATCGGCCTGCCCGGCTCGCCCCGGCGCACCGCGGCGTACAGCCGGTGGGCGACGACCAGGAACCACCCGCCGGTGAGCACCGCGAAGCCCGTGTACACCCAGCCGGTGGCGGGCACGAGTAGCAACGTCCACAGGACCATCACCCACGAGTAGGTGACGATCTGGCGGACGACCCGGTCCGGCGTCGTGACGACCGGGAGCATCGGCACGCCGGCGCGCGCGTAGTCGTCGCGGAACTTCATCGCCAAGGCCCAGAAGTGTGGCGGCGTCCAGAAGAAGATGACGCCGAACATGACGAGTGCGGGCCACCCCACGGAGCCGGTGACGGCCGACCAGCCGATGACCACCGGCATGCAGCCGGCCGCCCCGCCCCACACGATGTTCTGCGCGGTCCGCCTCTTCAGAACCATTGTGTACACGAGTACGTAGAAGAGGATGGCGCCTACGGCCATCGACGCGGCGAGCAGGTTGGTGGTCGGCCAGAGCCAGGCGAAGGACAGGACCCCGAGGGTCACGCCGAAGATCAACGCGTTACGAGTGGGGACCTGATGACGAGGAAGCGGCCGCGCACTGGTGCGCTTCATCACGGCGTCGATGTCGGCGTCGGCCACGCAGTTGAGCGCGTTGGCCGAGCCGGCGGCCATCGTGCCGCCGAACAGCGTAGCGAACACCAGCCACGGCGACGGGATGCCGCGGGCGGCCAGCATCATGGCCGGCACCGTGGTGACCAGCAGCAGCTCGATGATCCGCGGCTTGGTCAGCGCGATGTAAGCCAGCAGCACGTCCTTGCGGCGACGCGTGCCACGAGCGGCATCGAGGGCAGCGCTCACCGGCGGCATTCAGCTCCCCATGGTCAGTTCGGCAACGGTTCGGATCCTAGCTCCGTGACCGTGACCGGCCGGGATCGGGTGCCTTCGTTAGTCTTGGCCCTGACGAGGTACTACGAGGGAAGACACGCGCGTCGCGCCAGGTCGAGGGGGCTGACACGCGGGCCGCTCGTACGTTCACACAGTCGAGTAAATGGGAGCTTTGGTCCGTGTCCATCAGCAGTGACGAACTCGCCCGTTTGACCACCCCGAACACCCCGGACGACTGGACGGATCTCGACAAACGTGCCGTCGACACCATCCGGGTCCTCGCCGCCGACGCGGTGCAGGAGGCGGGCAACGGCCACCCGGGCACCGCCATGAGCCTCGCGCCGACGGCGTACGCGCTCTACCAGCGCGTCATGCGGCACGACCCGAACGACCCGGACTGGATCGGCCGGGACCGCTTCGTACTCTCCGCCGGCCACTCGAGCCTCACCCTCTACCTGCAGCTCTTCCTCTCCGGCTACGGCTTGGAGATCGACGACATCGCCGCGCTGCGCACGTGGGGCTCCAAGACCCCCGGCCACCCCGAGCACGGGCACACCGCGGGCGTCGAGATCACCACCGGCCCGCTCGGCCAGGGCATCGCCTCCTCGGTCGGCATGGCCATGGCCGCCCGCCGCGAGCGCGGCCTGTTCGACCCGGACGCCGCGCCCGGCGAGAGCGTCTTCGACCACGTCATCTACGTGATCGGCTCCGACGGCGACATCGAGGAGGGCGTCTCCTCCGAGGCCTCCTCGCTCGCCGGCCGCCAGGAGCTCGGCAACCTCGTGGTGATCTACGACGACAACCAGATCTCCATCGAGGACGACACCAACATCGCGCTGTCCGAGGACACCGCCAAGCGCTACGAGGCCTACGGCTGGCACGTCCAGGTCATCGACGGCGGCGAGGACGTCACCGCGATCCTGGCCGCCGTCGAGGCCGCCAAGGCCGAGACCGGCAGGCCGTCGTTCATCGTGCTGCGCACGGTCATCGGCTACCCGGCGCCCACCAAGATGAACACCGGCAAGGCGCACGGCGCGGCGCTGGGCGAGGGCGAGGTCGCCGAGGTCAAGAAGATCCTCGGCTTCGACCCCGCGCAGAAGTTCGTCGTCGAGCCCGAGGTGCTCGCGCACACCCGGATGGTCGCCGAGCGCGGCAAGCAGACCCGCGCCGAGTGGGAGGTCGCGTTCGACTCCTGGGCCAGGGCCAACCCGGAGCGCAAGGAGCTGCTCGACCGGGCCACCGCCTACCGGCTGCCGGACGGCTGGACCGACAGCCTCCCCAGCTGGGACCCCGACGAGAAGGGTCTGGCCACCCGCAAGGCGTCCGGCCAGGTGCTGACCGCGCTGGCCGACGTGCTGCCCGAGCTGTGGGGTGGCTCCGCGGACCTCGCGGAGAGCAACAACACCACGATGAAGGGCGCCGACTCGTTCGGCCCCACCGAGGCGTCCACAAAGGAGTGGAACGCCAACCCGTACGGCCGCACGCTGCACTTCGGCGTCCGCGAGCACGCGATGGGCTCCATCCTCAACGGCATCGTGCTGCACGGCCCCACCCGCCCGTACGGCGCCACGTTCCTCGTGTTCAGCGACTACATGCGCCCGCCGGTGCGGCTGGCCGCGCTGCAGAACCTGCCCACCACCTACGTCTGGACGCACGACTCGATCGGCCTCGGCGAGGACGGCCCCACCCACCAGCCGATCGAGCAGCTCGCCGCGCTGCGGGCCATCCCCGGCCTGGTGATGCTCCGGCCCGGCGACGCCAACGAGACGGCGGCCGCTTGGCGGGCGATCCTCGAGCAGTCGTCCCAGCCCGTCGGCCTCGCGCTCACGCGGCAGAACCTGCCGGTGCTCGACGGCACCAAGGAGCTGGCCGCCGAAGGCGTCAAGAAGGGCGGCTACGTGCTTGCCAGGGAGTCGGCGGCCAGCGGCGGGGTACCCGCCGTGGTGCTCATCGCCACAGGCTCCGAGCTGCAGCTGGCGGTGGCGGCACGGAAGATCCTCGAGGCCGACGGCGTTGGAACAAGTGTGGTCTCGATGCCGTCCGTGGAGTGGTTCGACGCGCAGGACGAGGCCTACCGCGACGCGGTGATCCCACCGGCCGCGCGGGCCAGGGTCGCGGTCGAGGCCGGCGTCGCGCAGCCGTGGCACCGGTTCGTCGGCGACGCGGGCGAGGTCGTCTCCATCGAGCACTTCGGTGCCTCGGCCGACCACAAGACCTTGTTCCGCGAGTTCGGGTTCACAACCGAGGCGGTCGTGGCCGCGGCTCGCCGCTCACTACAGCGATTGGAGGGGCAGGCATGACCGACAAGCTCGCTCAGCTGTCCGAAGCCGGGGTTTCCATCTGGCTCGACGATGTCTCCCGGCGCCGGCTCGACACCGGCAACCTGGCGGAGCTGATCCGTGCCAAGCACGTGGTCGGCGTCACCAGCAACCCGACGATCTTCGCGAAGGCGCTGGCCGACGCGTCGGACTACGACGATCAGGTACGCGAGCTCGCCGCGCGCGGCGCGTCACTGGACGCCGCTGTCCGCGAGATCACCACCACCGACATCCGCACCGCGTGCGACCTGTTCCGCGACGTGTGGCAGGCCACCGGCGGCATCGACGGCCGGGTGTCCATCGAGGTCGACCCGCGGCTGGCGAACGACACGGACAAGACGGTCGCCGAGGCGCTGGACCTGTGGAAGACCGTGGACCGGCCGAACCTGTACGTGAAGATCCCGGCCACCGAGGCGGGGCTGCCGGCGATCACCCGCACGCTCGCCGAGGGCGTCAGCGTCAACGTCACGCTGATCTTCTCGGTGCAGCGCTACCGCGAGGTGATGGACGCGTTCCTCGCCGGCCTGGAGCAGGCCAAGGCCAACGGGCACGACATCGCCAAGCTCACCTCGGTCGCCTCGTTCTTCGTGTCCCGTGTGGACACCGAGGTGGACAAGCGGCTCGACGCGATCGGCTCGGACGAGGCCAAGGCGCTGCGCGGCAAGGCGGCCGTGGCCAACGCCCGGTTGGCCTACGCGGCCTTCGAGGAGGTGCTCGCGAGCGAGCGCTGGCAGGCGCTGGCCGCGGACGGGGCCACCCCGCAGCGTCCACTGTGGGCGTCCACCGGCGTGAAGAACCCGAACTACAAGGACACCCTGTACGTCGACGAGCTGGTCGTCGCCGACACGGTCAACACGATGCCGGAGAACACGCTGCACGCGGTTGCCGACCACGGGGACCTCCGCGGCGATACGGTGACCGGCACCAAGGCCCATGCTCAGCAGGTGTTCGACGAGCTGGCCGCGGTCGGCGTCGACATCGACGACGTGCACCTGGTGCTGGAGAACGAAGGCGTGGAGAAGTTCGAGAAGTCCTGGGAAGAGCTGCTCGAATCGGTCGACGGCCAACTCGAGGCCGCACACTCGACAGGGAGCTGACAAGGCAGATGACGGTGCCGGAGGAACGGCCGGAGAACGCGGCCGGGACGGTACAGGAGCGGCTGGTCGCCGAGGTGACCTCGCTGGTCGGACAACTGGTGGCGGACAAGGTCGCCTCGCGGCTCGCCGGCGGGGACGCCACGCTGTGGGGCCCGGAGGCCGAGCCCGAGGCGTCGGTCCGGCTGGCCTGGACGAAGCTGCACGAGACCTCGCGGCCACTGGTCGCCGAGATCGAGGCGCTGCGGGCCGAGCTGAACGCCGAGGGCGTCGACCGGGTCGTGCTGGCCGGCATGGGCGGCTCGTCGCTCGCGCCCGAGGTCATCACGAGCACCGCCGGCGTACCGCTGGTCGTGCTGGACACCACCGATCCCGGCCAGATCGCCGACGCGCTCGAGGGCGACCTGACCCGCACGGTGCTGGTGGTGTCGTCCAAGTCCGGGTCCACTGTGGAGACCGACAGCCACCGGCGGATCTTCGAGGAGGCGTTCACCGCGGAGGGGATCGACGCCGCGTCGCGCGTCGTCGTGGTCACCGACCCCGGCTCGCCGCTCGAGGCGGCGGCCACGGAAGCGGGCTACCGCAAGGTGTTCCTGGCCGATCCGCACGTCGGCGGGCGCTACTCGGCGCTCACCGCGTTCGGCCTCGTGCCGTCGGGCCTGGCGGGCGCCGACCTGCGCAAGCTGATCGACGACGCGGCGGACACCGCGGACGAGCTGGCCACCGACGTCGACGGCAACCCGGCGCTGCTGCTGGCCGCCGCGCTCGGCGCGGCACACACCCGCGGGGCGGAGAAGGCGGTGCTCGCCGACACCGGCTCCGGCATCACCGGCTTCGGCGAGTGGGCCGAACAGCTCATCGCCGAGTCCACCGGCAAGAACGGCACCGGCCTGCTGCCGGTGGTCGTCGAGAACGCGGAGAGCCCCGGGTTCGCCGACGCCAAGGAGGACGCCACCCCGGTCGCCATCGGCCCCAAGCCCGACGGCCTCATGCTGGCCACCGAGGGCACCCTCGGCGGGCTGATCCTGTTGTGGGAGACCGCTACCGCGATCGTCGGCAGGCTGCTCGCGATCAACCCGTTCGACCAGCCGGACGTCGAGGCGGCCAAGAAGGCGGCCAGGTCGCTGCTCGACGCGCCCGCCGAGGACGCCGCCGCGCCGACCTTTGTGGACGGTCCGGTCGAGGTGTTCGCCCAGGACGGCCTGCTGCCGGAGGGCACCGGCACGTTGACCGGGGCGCTGCGGGCGTTCCTCGCCACCACACCGGACTTCGGCTACGTCGCGGTCCAGGCCTACCTGGACCGGATCGCCGACGCGTCGGCGATCGTGCTGCGGGCCGAGCTGGCCCGGCGCACCGGCGTGCAGACCACGTTCGGCTGGGGACCGCGCTTCCTGCACTCCACCGGGCAGTACCACAAGGGCGGCCACCAGAACGGCGTGTTCCTGCAGATCACCGGCGCGGTCACGGACGACCTGGCGGTGCCGGGCCGGCCCTACACGCTCGGCACCCTGCAGCGGGCACAGGCGCTCGGCGACGGCCAGGTGCTGGCCGACCACGGCCGGCCGGTGCTGCGCCTGCACTTCACCGACCGGGCCGCCGGTCTCGCTCATCTGGTCGAAGCCGTTCAGGAGGTCGGGGTTTGACGCGCACCTGGCAGAACCCGCTGCGGGACGAGCGGGACAAGAGGCTGCCCGTCATCGCCGGGCCGTGCGGCCTGGTGATCTTCGGGGTCACCGGCGACCTGTCCCGCAAGAAGCTGATGCCGGCGATCTACGACCTGGCCAACCGCGGCCTGCTGCCGCCGGGCTTCTCGCTGGTCGGCTTCGCCCGGCGGGACTGGGCCGACGAGGACTTCGGCCAGGTCGTGCACGACGCGGTCAAGCAGCACGCAAGGACACCCTTCCGCCAGTCGGTCTGGGACCGGCTGGCCGAGGGGTGCCGGTTCGTGCAGGGCTCGTTCGACGACGACGCCGCGTTCGACAGGCTCGTCACCACGGTCCTCGACCTCGACCGCGTCCGCGGCACGGCCGGCAACCACGCGTTCTACCTGTCGATCCCGCCGGCCGCGTTCCCGTTGGTGATCAAGCAGCTGGCCCGCACGGGCCTCGCCGCGCCCGCGCCGGACCAGTGGCGCCGGGTGGTCATCGAGAAGCCTTTCGGCCACGACCTGGCCAGCGCCAAGCAGCTCAACAAGGTGGTCAACGAGATCTTCCCCGAGGAGTCGGTGTTCCGCATCGACCACTACCTCGGCAAGGAGACCGTGCAGAACATCCTGGCGCTGCGGTTCTCGAACCAGCTGTTCGAGCCGATCTGGAACGGCAACTACGTCGACCACGTGCAGATCACGATGGCCGAGGACATCGGCCTCGGCGGTCGCGCCGGCTACTACGACGGCATCGGCGCCGCCCGGGACGTCATCCAGAACCACCTGCTGCAGCTGCTCGCGCTCACCGCGATGGAGGAGCCGATCTCCTTCAACCCCAAGGCGGTGCGCGCGGAGAAGGCGAAGATCCTCGCCGCCACCAAGACGGTCGGCCCGTTCTCCGACACCACCGCGCGCGGCCAGTACACCGGCGGCTGGCAGGGTGGGCAGAAGGTGCCCGGCCTGCTGGAGGAGGACGGCTTCGCGAAGGACTCGACCACCGAGACCTTCGCGGCCATCGAGCTCGCGGTGGACACCCGCCGCTGGGCCGGGGTGCCGTTCTACCTGCGCACGGGCAAGCGGCTGGGCCGGCGGGTCACCGAGATCGCCGTGGTGTTCAAGCGCGCCCCGCACCTGCCGTTCGACGACACGTCCACCGAGGAGCTCGGCCAGAACGCCCTGGTGTTCCGGGTCCAGCCGGACGAGGGTGTGACCATGCGGTTCGGCTCGAAGGTCCCGGGCAGCACCATGGAGGTCCGGGACGTCAACATGGACTTCAGCTACGGCCACTCGTTCACCGAGTCCTCGCCGGAGGCCTACGAGCGGCTGATCCTGGACATGCTGCTCGGCGAGCCGTCGCTGTTCCCGATGAACGACGAGGTCGAGCGGTCCTGGGAGATCCTCGACCCGGTGATCAGGTCGTGGCACGCCAACGGCAAGCCCGAGTCCTACCGGGCCGGCACGTGGGGTCCCGACTCGGCCACGAAGATGCTCGCCCGTAGCGGCCGACACTGGAGGCGCCCGTGATCATCGACCTGCCCGCCACCACGACGTCGCAGGTGAACAGCAAGCTCGTGCACCTGCGGGAGCAAGGTGGGGTGAACACCATCGGCCGCGTGCTCACGCTGGTGATCGTCACCGACGACGGCGAGCGCACCGAGGAGGTCATCGACGCGGCCAACCACGCGAGCCGCGAGCACCCGTGCCGGGAGATCGTGGTCGCCCTGGGCGCGAAGAAGGCCGCGCCCCGGCTGGATGCGCAGATCCGGGTCGGCGGCGACGCCGGCGCGAGCGAGGTCGTGGTGCTGCGGCTCTACGGCGCGCTCGCCAACGAGGGCGCCTCGTGTGTGGTGCCGCTGCTGCTGCCGGACGCGCCGGTCGTGGCGTGGTGGCCGTTCGAGGCACCGGCCGTGCCGGCGAAGGACCCGATCGGCATGCTCGCGACGCGGCGGATCACCGACGCCGCGGCCTCGCGCAACCCGACCAAGGCA
This sequence comes from Actinophytocola sp., assembly GCF_009379765.1. Classification (GTDB taxonomy): domain Bacteria; phylum Actinomycetota; class Actinomycetes; order Mycobacteriales; family Pseudonocardiaceae; genus Actinophytocola. Next base: position 31,872 of record NZ_WHTD01000020.1, read on the forward strand.
CTCGAGGCCCGCGCAAAGTCCTATGTGGACGGCGACACGGACCTGGCGTGGACCCGGCTCACGCTCTGGCGGGCCGTGCTCGCCTCGGCGCTGGACCTGCCGCCGTACGAGCGGGTCACCGCGGCCACGGTCAGCGGCGAGGGCGACTCGCCGTCGGCGGACCTGCTCGCGGCGTGGCTCGCGGCCCGGCTGCGGCTACCGGTCCGGCGACTCAAGGCCCCGTCCGGCGAGGGCATCGTGACGGTGGAGCTGGAGCGCCGGTCCGGGACGGTGGAGCTGCACCGGCCGGACGGCACGGTCGGCGAGCTGACCCAGCCGGGCCAGCCGACCCGGCGGGTGGCGCTGCAGCGGCGGCCGGTGCGCGACTGCATCGCGGAGGAGCTGCGCCGGCTGGACGCGGACGAGATCTACGAGGCCGCGCTGAAGGCGCTCGGCAAGGTGGACCGGCGGGCCCGCTCGGCTGGCGCGCCCAAGGCGGCGGCTGCCAGTAAGACGCCGGCCGCGAAGTCCTCCGCCGCGAAGACTTCGAGCTCGAAGTCGCCGGCCAAGTCCTCGTCCGCGAAGGCTCCGGCGAAGGCAGCGGCGAAGGCGTCCTCGTGACCGCACCGCGGATCGTCGCGTACAGCAGCCCCGAGCTGCTGGCCGCGGCGACCGCGGCGCGGTTGGTCACCCGGCTGGTCGACGCGCAGGCCGCCCGGGGCACCGCCGCGGTGGTGCTCACCGGCGGCCGCACGGGCGTCGCGGTGCTGGAGCAGCTGCGCGCGGCGCCGGCCAGGGACGCCGTCGACTGGTCCCGGGTGGACGTCTACTGGGGCGACGAGCGGTTCCTGCCCGCCGGCGACCCCGACCGCAACGAGACCCAGGCCCGCGCGGCACTGCTGGACCACGTGCCGGTCGTGCCGGCCCGGGTGTTCGCGATGGCCCCGTTCGACGGCGTGTACGGCGACGACCCGGAGGCGGCGGCCGAGGCCTACGCCGCCCTGCTGTCGGCCGCGGCGCGCCCGGAGGACCACTACCCGGTGCCGGCCTTCGACGTCTGTCTGCTGGGCGTCGGCGAGGAGGGCCACACCGCGTCGATCTTCCCGGACTCCCCGGCCGTGTACGAGACGGAACGCTCGGTCGTGGCGGTGCGCGACTGCCCGAAAGCCCCGCCCGTCCGGATCTCGCTGACCCTGCCGGCCATCCGCCGCTCGGCCGAGGTCTGGCTGATGACGACCGGCGAGTGCAAAGCCGCCGCGGTGGCGATGGCCCTGGGCGGCGCCGGCGAGATCGCGCTGCCGGCCGCGGGCGCCCGCGGGCAGCGCCGGACCCTGTGGCTGCTGGACAAGGCCGCGGCGGCGAAGGCCTCCGCCATGCCCTCTCCCCCGCAGGCCTGACTCCCGCCCGGCATCCGCGCCCCGATGCCCTGAACGCGTCGCCCGCGACGTCGAATGCCCTGAACGACGCGTTCAGGGCATTCGGCGACCCGGATCGGGCGCTGAGCTGACCGGCCTATCAAGGCTCGCCGGTTCGGCGGACCGTCGCGTCCGAATGACGCAAACCGGCAACTGGTGATTTGCTCCAGCACAGTTATCTGTAATGAAACGTCCTGATCGGACGATATCTCTGTCTTCATTGGTGCGGAGCAAAACTCCGGAGGGAGGCCGAAACATGTCGCCACGGCAACAGCATCAGCCTGCCAGAGCGCGCCACAGCGCGCTCGCCGGGCCGGTGCTGCCGCGACAACGCGCTGGTACCCGCGAGCCGCCCATGCGATCCGCACCGGCGGAGGACACCGCAACAGAGACAGGAGGTAGCGCCCTGGTCGCCTCGACGCTCATTCCCATTGCCGACGAGTTCCGGCTCATTCCCCGGCCGCGATTGACCAGTCGCGCCTTACCGCGCTGGGTCACCGCGTTCCGGGCGAGCCGGCGGGCCAAGGGCATCGCCTCGGACGTGTTCGCGGTGGTGCTCGCCGTGTTGGACGTCTGGCTGGTGATCCCGGAGGACGCACCGGGCTACTCGCTGTGGCTCTCCGGGGCCGCGGTCGCCGCCATGGTGATGCGCCGCCACGTCCCGTTCCTGGCGGTGCTCGTCACCGTGCCGGGGTTCCTCACCGGCTGGTCGCAGCTCGCCGCGATGGTGGCGCTCGGCACGCTCGCCAAACGCCGCGGCTGGAGCTGGCAGCTCGTCGTCAGCTCGATCCTGGTGTTCTCCTGCTACTTCATCATCTGGCCGCTGTCCGAGTTCGTCGCGATGACCTGGCGCGAGCACGCGCTGGACGTCATCTGGGGCGTCATCGTGGCCGGTATGCCGATCGCCATCGGCATGCTCTTCACCGCCCGGCAGGAGCTCTCCGCCCGCATCACCGAGCTGGCCAACAGCCGGGAGCGGGAGAAGGCGCTCTACACCGAGACGGTGCGGGCGGCCGAGCGGACCAAGCTCGCGCGCGAGATGCACGACGTGGTGTCCCATCAGGTCACGCTCATCGCCATGCAGGCGGGTGCGCTGCAGGTGGCGACCAAGGACGACGCCGCGAAGGGCACCGCGATGACGATCCGCGAGCTGTCCACCCGCACCCTCGATGAGCTGCGCAACCTGGTCGGCGTGCTGCGTTCGGGCGACGAGGCCGACGGTGCCCAGCCGGGGCTGGACGAGCTGGGTGAGCTGGTGCGCAACTTCCGCAGCGACGCGGTGCCGGTGGCGCTGGACGTGAACGCCGAGCCGTCGCGGTTGCCCAGGTCGGTGTCGCACGCGGTGTACCGCACCGTGCAGGAGGCGCTGACCAACGTCCGCAAGCACGCGTCCGGGGCGCGCGCGTCGGTGAAGGTGGTGGCGCAGCAGGACACGCTGCTGGTCGAGGTGCGCAACGGCAGGGCGGGCCCGCCACAACCGGCGCTGCCCTCGGGTGGGCACGGGCTGATCGGTCTCCGGGAGCGAGCTGGGCTCCTCGGCGGCACGTTCCAGGCCGGCCCGACGTCCGAGGGCGGTTTCCGGGTGGCGGCCACGTACCCGCTGGCCGGGTGAGGCGAGAGCGACGGCGGTGACCCGACGGCGCTGGCAGGCCGGTCCTCCCCCTCTCCGGCCTGCCGGCACCCAAGGGGCACAGTGCCGGTGGGACCACCAGGGCTCACCGGCGGTGCCCCGGATGCCAAAGGCCGCCCGCGCGGACATCCCGCGGGCGGCCTTTGTGCGTGCGTTGCCGGTTCAGCCTTCGCGCTGCTTGCGCAGCTTGGCGAGCGCTTCGGCGAGGATGGCCTCGCCGTCGGCGTCCGAGCGACGCTCCTTCACGTACGCGAGGTGCGTCTTGTAGGGCTCGTTGCGCGGGGCCTTCGGCGGCTCCTGCTCGTCTCGGCCGCCGGGCAGCCCGCACCGTGGGCAGTCCCACGACTCCGGCTCCGCGGCGTCGAGCGCGAACGACGGGCGCGACTCATGCCCGTTGGCGCACCAGTAGGAAACCCTGCGGCGCGGGGCCGACTCCCCCCGCTCCGACTCACCCATGGGACCAGCGCCGACTCGAGTACCTCGAATCGCACTACCACCAGCCATCGACTTTCACACCCCCACAAGGTGTTGAAAAGCGGGAAAATGCCAGGTCAAGTAACGTGCGAAAGCACGAAAGAGGTCAGGCGACCTTGATGAGCAAGCCGAGCCCGATGACGCAGATGAGCCAGACGGCGCCGATGAACAGCGTCGCCCGGTCGAGGTTCTTCTCCGCGACGCTCGAACCGGCCAGGCTCGACTGCATACCGCCGCCGAACAGTGACGACAGGCCGCCGCCACGGCCACGGTGCAGCAGCACCAGCAGGATCAGCAGCAGGCTGGTGGCGATCAGACCAATCTGCAGGGCTAGAACCATGTCATCCTCGCTGTCGAGCCAGTGTCCGCGCGCCAGTCCGCTCAGCACGCGGTGAAGCCACAGGTTACCTGGTGGTCGGAGATCGTTACACGCTGCCCCCGAACATCAGAGGCAGATTGTTGCGCACGGGAACAAACTGGTCAATACTCAACGGCTAGCTGGTCGACCCTTCGGGACAAAGGGACTGCGTGGCCTCCACTGTCCATTGCGGACAGCCGGCACCGTTGTCGGAAGGGAGAACAGTTCTATGATCACGCGACGAACGTTTCTCGGGGGGCTGGCGGTCGCGACCGCCGGCGTTCCGCTCGCCGTGAACACCGTCCTCGCCGCGGACCGCGCGGGACGCGCCAGCATGTCCCTCACCCTGGTCAACGAGTCCGGCTCGCATGCCGGCGACCCGGTCTGGGCGTATGTCGTCGGCACGGACCTGGCCACCGGCCAGCAGTGCCACCTGTCGGCCGATGGCCGGCTCGTTGCGGTGTCGGAGGCCGACAACGGTCCGGACGGCTACACCGACTACGCGCTCCCGGTGGAGGGTGGCGGCACCACGCTGTCGCTGCCGCAGGGCATGTCGGGTCGGATCTATCTGGCGATTAGCGACAAACTGAAGTTCCGGGTCAATCCGGGCAACGCGCTCGCCTACCCCGCGGGCTGGGTGAGCGCCGACCCGAACTACCCGATCCTGCACGACTGCGCGGAGTTCACCTACGACGCGGCCGGCATGCACTGCGACACCACGATGGTCGACATGCTGTCGGTGCCGCTCGCGATCTCGCTGTCCGGCACGCAGCAGCAGACCACCGGGCGGCTGCGGGACGGCGGCCGGGCCGCGGTGTTCGCCGCGCTCGCCGCCCAGCAGGGCTTCGGCGGTCTGGTGCTGGCGGGCGGCCTGCGGGTGATCGCGCCGGGTCACGGGCTCGACGCGGGGCTGTTCGCGGCGGACTACTTCGCCGGGTACGTCGACGAGGTCTGGTCGCACTACCAGTCGAGCACGATGACCGTGACGGCCGGCGCGACCACGTTCACCGGGCAGGTCACCGGCTCGCAGTTCGTGTTCTCCGGCGGGGTGAAGCCGTTCGACAAGCCGTCGACCCGGGACGTGCTGTTCTGCGACGGCGCGCTCGCCGCACCCAACGACGGCGTCACCGGACCGGTGGCGGCGGCGCTGGGCGCGGGGTTCAACCGGAGCGTGCTGACCGACACCGGCGCGCAGCCGCTCGCCGACGCCGGCCAGTACTACCGGGACGGCGTCACCAACCACTACGCGCGGGTCATGCACGAGAACACCGTGGACGGTCAGGCGTACGGCTTCGCCTTCGACGACGTGTGCGAGCACGCCTCTTACATCGAGGACGGGGCCCCCACCTCGATGGCCGTCACCATCACCCCCTTCTAGCCCCGCGAGGGCTGGGGGTTACGGGAGGGGGCCGCCGGCGGCCAGGGCGCAGAGCTTGGTGAACTCCTCGACGTCCAGGCTCGCGCCGCCTACGAGGGCGCCGTCGATGTCCTCCTGCTTCACCAGCTCACCGATGTTGCCGGACTTCACCGAGCCGCCGTACAGGACCCGGACGTCGTCGGCGATCTCCTGGCCGTACTTCTCCGCGAGCTTGGCGCGCAGGGCCGCGCACACCTCCTGCGCGTCGGCGGGGGTGGCCACCCGGCCGGTGCCGATGGCCCACACCGGCTCGTACGCGAGCACGACCTTGGTGACCTGCTCGGTCTTGAGGCCCTTGAGCCCGGCGATGAGCTGCGCGGTGGTGTGCTCGACGTGCTCGCCCGCCTCGCGGACGTCCAACTGCTCACCCACGCATAGGATCGGCGACACGTCGTGCTTGAGCGCGGCCTTGACCTTGGCGTTGACCAGGTCGTCGGTCTCGGCGTGGTGCTCGCGGCGCTCGGAGTGCCCGACCGTCACGTAGCTGCAGCCGAGCTTGGCGAGCATCGGGCCGGACACCTCGCCGGTGTAGGCGCCCGAGTCGTACCGCGAGATGTCCTGCGCGCCGTAGCGGAGCTTGAGCCTGTCGCCGTTCACCAGCGTCTGGACGCTGCGGATGTCGGTGAAGGGAGGCAGCACCGCGACCTCGACCTTGGCGAAGTACTTCTCCGGCAACGAGAACGCGATCTTCTGCACCATGGCGATGGCCTCGAGGTGGTTGAGGTTCATCTTCCAGTTGCCGGCGATGAGCACCTGACGAGTCATGATCCCTCCAGGACCGCGATACCCGGAAGTTCCTTGCCCTCCAGGAACTCCAGCGACGCGCCGCCGCCGGTCGAGATGTGCGAGAAGCCGTCCTCGGGCAGGCCCAACGCGCGCACCGCGGCCGCCGAGTCGCCGCCGCCGACCACACTGTACGCGTCCGAGTCCACAATGGACCGCGCCACCGCCCGGGTGCCCTCGGCGAACGGCGCCAGCTCGAACACGCCCATCGGCCCGTTCCAGAACACCGTGCCCGCCCCGGCCAGCACCTCGCCGTACCGCTCGGCCGTGGTCGACCCGATGTCCAGGCCCATCCAACCCTCGCGCAGCCGCTCGGCGGGCACCGACTCGGTACTCGCGTCCGCGGCGAACTTGTCGGCGATCACGACGTCGGCCGGCAGCACGATCTTGTCGCCGGACTCCGCCAGCAGCCGCTTGCAGGTGTCGATCATGTCGGCCTCGAGCAGCGAGTCACCGACCCCGAGGCCCTCGGCGGCCATGAACGTGAAGCACATGCCGCCGCCGACGAGCAGCCGGTCGACCTTGGGCAGCAGCGACTCGATGACCGCGAGCTTGTCGGAGACCTTCGAACCACCGAGCACCACCACGTACGGCCGGTCCGGCGTGCCGGTCAGCCGCCGCAGCACCTCGAGCTCGGCCAGCACCAGGCCGCCCGCGTAGCCGGGCAGCGCCCGGGCCACGTCGAACACCGAGGCCTGCTTGCGGTGCACCACGCCGAACCCGTCGGACACGAACACCCCGGACTCGCCGACCAGTGCGGCAAGCTCGACGGCCAGCGCGGCCCGCTCGGCGTCGTCCTTGCTGGTCTCGCGCGCGTCGAACCGGACGTTCTCCAGCAGCGCCACACCACCGTCGGCCAGACCGTCCACAGTGGACCTGGCGGAGTCGCCGACGAGGTCGCCGGCGAGCGGCACGGCCGTGCCGAGCAGCTCACCGAGCCGCGCGGCGACCGGCTCGAGCGAGTACGTCGGGTCGGGTGCGCCCTTGGGCCGGCCCAGGTGCGCCGTGACCACCACGCGCGCGCCGGCCTCGGCCAGCCGCCGGATGGTGGGCAGCGACGCCCGGATCCGGCCGTCGTCGGTGATGCGGTCGACCCCGTCATCACTGCCGAGCGGGACGTTCAGGTCGGCGCGCACGAGCACCCGCCGACCCGAGACACCCTCGGCGAGCAGATCGTCGAGAGTCCGCACAGCTCAGAGCTTGGAGGCGACGAGCGCGGTCAGGTCGGCGAGCCGGTTCGAGTAGCCCCACTCGTTGTCGTACCAGCCGATGACCTTGACCTGGTTGCCGATGACCTTGGTGAGCGGCGCGTCGTAGATGCACGACGCCGGGTCGGTGACGATGTCGGTGGACACGATCGGCTCGTCGTTGTAGCGCAGGATGCCCTCGAGCGCGCCCTCGGCGGCCGCGCGGTAGGCGGCGTTGACCTCGTCGACGCTGGTGGCGCGGCCGACGGTGACCGTGAGGTCGGTGGCCGAGCCGGTGGGCACCGGGACGCGCAGCGCGAAGCCGTCGAGCTTGCCCTTGAGCTCCGGCAGCACCAGACCGATGGCCTTCGCGGCGCCGGTCGAGGTCGGCACGACGTTCAGCGCGGCGGCGCGGGCGCGGCGGAGGTCGGAGTGCGGGCCGTCCTGCAGGTTCTGGTCCGCGGTGTAGGCGTGGATCGTGGTCATCAGGCCCGTCTCGACGGTGAACTCGTCGTGCAGCACCTTGGCCAGCGGCGCCAGGCAGTTGGTGGTGCAGGAGGCGTTGGAGATGACCGTCTGCGAGCCGTCGTACAGACCCTCGTTGGCGCCCAGCACCACGGTGAGGTCCTCGCCCTTGGCCGGCGCGGAGATGATGACCTTCTTCGCGCCACCCTCGTCGACGTGCCGGCGGGCGTCGTCGGCCTTGGTGAAGAACCCGGTCGACTCGATGACGACGTCGACGTTCAGGTCCTTCCAGGGCAGCTTGCCCGGGTCCCGCTCGGCGAGCGCCTTGATGGTCTTGCCGTCGACCTCGATGCCGTCGTCGGTGGCCTTGACCTCGAACGGGAGGCGCCCGAGGATGCTGTCGTACTTCAACAGGTGGGCCATGGTGGCCACGTCGCCGAGGTCGTTGAAGGCCACGATCTCGATGTCGTGTTCACCGGCCTGCACCGCGCGCCAGAAGTTGCGGCCGATGCGACCGAAGCCGTTGACGCCTACTCGAACCGTCACCGTGCGTCTCCTCGTGCTCGTGTTGTAGGACCGCCCAGTCACCCTATCGCCCACCGCACACCTGGTCGCGGGTCATGGGAGCGACCTAACTGTATCGAATCAGAGCGACGGGTCCACGATGGGGTGCCCGGCCCGGGCCTGCGCATACCCCGACTTTCTCGGCGAACCCCGGGATTTTCCGGCGGCCGGCGTATCTGGGTGATCGGCCCCCGCTCTTGTCTTCATGTAGGGGGGCGCTGGGATAGGCGGTGGGGCGGGGGACGGCCCACCGCCGCGGGGGGTGCGGCACCCGGGGAGAAGAGGGTCCGCCTGACTGCGTGGGGGTCAGTCAGGCGGGCCCTTTCCTGTGGGTCCCTTCGGCTGCGCGTCGTTCCTCAGACCTCTGCTTCGAGCATCTCCGCGGTGACCGCCGACTCGGTGTCGGGCATGCCAAGCTCCTTCGCGCGTTTGTCGGCCATCGCGAGGAGGCGGCGGATGCGGCCGGCGACCGCGTCCTTGGTCATCGGGGGGTCGGACAGCTGGCCCAGCTCCTCCAGCGACGCCTGGCGGTTGGACAGGCGAAGCTTTCCCGCAGCCGAAAGGTGGTCCGGCGCGGTGTCGCCCAGGATTTCCATCGCCCGCTGAACCCGAGCGGCGGCGGCCACCGCGGCTCGCGCGGAGCGGCGCAGGTTCGCGTCGTCGAAGTTGGCCAGGCGGTTGGCCGTCGCGCGCACCTCGCGACGCATCCGGCGCTCCTCCCACGCCAGCACGCTCGAGTGCGCGCCCAGCCGGGTGAGCATCGCGCCGATGGCGTCGCCGTCGCGGACCACGACGCGGTCCGCACCACGCACCTCGCGCGACTTGGCCTGGATGCCCATCCGCCGCGCGGCGCCCACCAGCGCCAGCGCCGCCTCCGGGCCGGGACAGGTGATCTCCAGCGCGGACGAGCGGCCCGGCTCGGTGAGCGAGCCGTGCGCGAGGAACGCCCCGCGCCACGCCGCCTCCGCGTCGCACACTCCCCCGGACACGACCGGCGCCGGCAGCCCGCGCACCGGCCGGCCGCGCTGGTCGAGCAGACCCGTCTGCCTGGCCAGCCCGTCGCCGTCCTTGACCACCCGCACCACGTACCGGGTGCCCTTGCGCAGCCCTCCCGACGCCAGCACGTGCACGTCGGCGTTGTGCCCGTACAGGTCGTGGATCTCCTTGCGCAGCCGCCGCGCGGCCGCACCGGTGTCGAGCTCCGCCTCCACCACGACCCGCCCGCCGACGATGTGCAGCCCGCCCGCGAAACGCAGCAGCGACGACACCTCCGCACGCCGGCAACAGGTCTTCGACACCGCAAGCCTGCTCAGCTCGTCCTTCACCGCAGCGGTCATCGCCACGACGCCCCTCCTCTCCCAGAACCACACGGCACCGCGGGTGAGCTCCCTCCCACAGGAGTCACCGCGCGTGCCGCGTACATCCCACCATCAACCCGGGTCGCGCGCCCTCTCATCCCGCATTTACAGCTGCCAGCGCATCCCGCAGGCTCTCCGCGAGCGCCAGCGGATCGTGTCGCTCCCGAGCCTTGGCGGACGCCACCCCGTCCAGCCGCATGCTCGCCCCGAGCGACTCCGCCGCCCGCCGCAAGCGGTCGGGCGTGGCCACCGAGTCGGCGTCGGCGATCACCGCGTCGACCCGGAGGCGGGGTGCGTGCTCGCAGAGTACGTCCAGGTGCTGCTCCGGGGAGAATCCGGCGGTCTCCCCCGGTTGGGGGACCAGGTTCAGCACCACGATCCGGGCGGCCGTGGTGTCGATCAGCGCCTCGTGCAGCTCGGGCACCAGCAGGTGCGGCAGCACGCTGGTGAACCACGAGCCGGGGCCCAGCAGCACCACGTCCGCGTCGAGCACGGCGCGCACCGCGGCCGGGCACGCGGTGGGCACCGAGTCCGGCATACCCGCCGTGTACAGACGAATCCGCCGGACCTGGCCCGGCGTGGTGGCGACCGCGACCTGGCCGCGGATGCGCCGCACGGCGGTGGTGTCCTCGTCGAGCCCGACCACGTCGGCCTCGATGTCCAGCGGCTCGGTGCACATCGGCAGCACCCGCCCGCGCACGCCCAGCAGCCGGGCGGCCTCGTCCAGCGCGGTCACCGGATCGGGTAGGACCTCGAGCAGTCCGGCGAGCACGAGGTTGCCCACGGCGTGCCCGGCGAGCGCCCCGGTTCCCCCGAACCGGTGCTGGAACACCTCGCGCCACAACGAGCTCGCCTCGTCCTCACCGGCGAGCGCGGCCAACGCCTTGCGCAGGTCCCCGGGAGGCAGCAGGCCGAGCTCGCGGCGCAGCCTGCCCGACGAGCCGCCGTCGTCGGCGACCGTGACCACCGCGGTCACGTCGTCGGTGATGCGGCGTAGCGCGCTCAGCGTCGCGTGCAACCCCTGCCCGCCGCCGAGCGCGACAGCCCGCACGCGTCACTCCCTTCCCAGGTCGCGGTGCACGACCTTGACTGCCATCCGGTCCTCGTCGGCGAGGCGGCGGGACAGTTCCTCGGAGATGGTGACGCTGCGGTGCTTGCCGCCGGTGCAGCCGATGGCGAGGGTGAGGTACCGCTTGCCCTCCCGCCGGTAGCCGGCGCCGATGAGCCGCAGCAGCTCGTGGTAGCGGTCGAGGAACTCCTCGGCGCCTTCCTGGGTGAGCACGTAGTTGCGCACGTCGGCGTCGCGGCCGGTGAGGTCCTTGAGCTCGGGGATCCAGAACGGGTTCGGCAGGAACCGGACGTCCATCACCAGGTCGGCGTCCATCGGGATGCCGTACTTGTAGCCGAAGGACAGCACGGTGACCCGGGTCGTGGTGCTGGCCTCGGTGCCGAACGTGTCCTCGATCTTGGCGCGCAGCTGGTGCACGGACAGCGTGCTGGTGTCGAGCACGAGGTCGGCGTCCGAGCGCAGCGGGCCGAGCAGGTCGCGCTCGGCCTTGATGCCGTCGATGAGCCGGCCGTCTCCCTGCAGCGGGTGGCCGCGGCGGACCTGCTCGAACCGGCGGATCAGCACCTCGTCGGTGGCCTCGAGGAACAGCACCCGCGGCTTGTACCCGCTGGCGTCGAGGTCGCGGATGATCGACGCCAGGTCCTCGGTGAACGCGCGGCTGCGCACGTCCATCACGACCGCCACCTTGGTGACCGCGCCCTGCGCCTTGGCGCCGAGCTCGACCATGGTGGAGATGAGCTCGGGCGGCAGGTTGTCGACCACGAACCAGCCGAGGTCCTCCAGGCACTTGGCGGCGGTACTGCGGCCGGCGCCGGACAGCCCGGTCACCACGGCCACCTCCACACCCTGCGCGTGGTCCTCCGGAGTCTCCGTCACGACGTACTCCTCTTCTCCTGTGTCTCACCTGGTGCATCGCCGGCGAGCGCGATGTGTACCAGTGCGGCGGTGTGCGCGCCGATTCCCGATACCCCGCTGATGTCGTCGATACTCGCCTGGCGCAACCGTTTGAGCGAACCGAAGTGCTTGAGCAGAGCGGACCTGCGGCTCTGGCCCAGGCCCGGGATGCCGTCCAGGGCCGAGGTGGTCATCCGCTTGGACCGCTTGCTGCGGTGGTAGGCGATGGCGAACCGGTGCGCCTCGTCGCGCACCCGCTGCAGCAGGTAGAGCGCCTCGCTGGTGCGGGAGAGGATGGTGGGCTCTGGGTCGGCCGGCAGCCACACCTCCTCCAGCCGCTTGGCCAGGCCGATGACCGCGACGCCGGTGACGCCCAGCTGGGCGAGCACGTCGGCGGCCGCGTTGGCCTGCGGGCCCGCGCCGTCGACCACGAGCAGGTTGGGCGGGTAGGCGAACTTCTTGGGCCGTCCCGTCTCGGGGTCTATGCCGGGGGTCGGGTCCTGGGGCTCGCCCCCGTTCGTCTCCGCCAGGTAGCGCGCGAACCGGCGCCGGACCACCTCGGCGATCGACGCGACGTCGCCCTCGGTGGCCGCCTCGCGCAGCGCGAACCGGCGGTACTCGGACCTGCGCGCGAGCCCGTCCTCGAACACCACGAGCGAGGCCACGACGTCGCTGCCCTGGATGTGGCTGATGTCGATGCACTCGATGCGCAGCGGCGCGGAGTCGAGGCCGAGCGCGTCCTGCAGCTCCTGCAGCGCGGCCGAGCGGGCCGTGAGGTCGCCGGCGCGGCGCAGCTTGTGCTGGGCGAACGCCTCCTTGGCGTTGCGCTCGACGGTGTCCATGAGCGCGCGCTTGTCGCCGCGCTGGGGAACCCGGAGCTGCACCCGCGAGCCGCGCAGGCCCGTGAGCCACGCGGTGACCGCGTCGGTGTCCTCGGGCAGCGCCGGGACCAGCAGCTCGCGCGGCACCGGGCTGCTGTCGCCCTCCCCGTCCATATCGCCGGCCAGCTCGGCCTGGTCGCCGTAGAACTGCGAGACGAACTGGTCGACCAGGCCCGCCTCGTCGATCTCGTCGATCTTGTCGATGACCCAGCCGCGCTGGCCGCGGACCCGGCCGCCGCGCACGTGGAACACCTGGACGGCGGCCTCGAGGTCGTCGTGGGCGAAGGCGACGACGTCGGCGTCGGTGCCGTCGCCGAGGACCACGGCCTGCTTCTCCATGGCCCGGCGCAGGGCGGACAGGTCGTCCCGGAGGCGGGCGGCGCGCTCGAACTCCAGCTCGCCGGAGGCCGCGTTCATCTCCTTCTCCAACCGGCGCATCATCGCGTCGGTGCGGCCGGCAAGAAAGTCGCAGAAGTCCTCGACGATGTCGCGGTGCTCCTCGGCGCTGACCCGGTCGACGCAGGGGGCGGAGCACTTGCCGATGTAGCCGAGCAGGCACGGCCGGCCGATCTGGCCGTGCCGCTTGAAGACCCCGCCCGAGCAGGTGCGGGCCGGGAACACACGGAGCAGCAGGTCGAGGGTCTCCCGGATGGCCCACGCGTGCGCGTAGGGCCCGAAGTAGCGGACCCCTTTCCTGCGCGGCCCCCGGTAGACGTGCAGGCGCGGGTACTCCTCGTTCAGCGTGACGGCGAGGACCGGGTAGGACTTGTCGTCCCGGTACCGCACGTTGAACCGCGGGTCGAACTCCTTGATCCAGTTGTACTCGAGCTGGAGCGCCTCGACCTCGGTGGAGACCACGGTCCACTCGACCGCGCCGGCCGTGGTGACCATCTGGCGGGTGCGCGGGTGGAGCAGGGAGAGGTCGGCGAAGTAGGAGTTGAGCCTGCTCCGGAGCGACTTCGCCTTGCCGACGTAGATGACCCGACTACCGGGATCACGAAACTTGTAGACCCCTGGAGCGTCCGGAATCGTGCCCGGCGACGGCCGATATGTCGACGGATCTGCCACGCCACCCAGCCTACGGCCGACCCCCGACAGTGCCGGACAGCCCCGCGAGGAACCCCTGCCACGAGGGGGTGGATAGGGTCAGCACCGGCCCGGCCGTGTTCTTGGAGTCCCGCACCGCCGCCCCGGCCTGGTCGAGCGCCACCTCGACGCAGTCGCTCTGTTGGCTGAAGCTGCTCCTCCGCCAGAACGTCACCTCGACGCAGTCGGCCTGGTTACTAAAGCTGCTCTTCCTCCAGGCAGTAAATTCCGCCATTCCGCTCGTGACTCCCTCGGTCGTGCTCGTCAGCCAGCGCGGCTGCGAACTCCCGAGATTGTCCCTCACCCATCGCGATGGCATCGAGCTCCGGGAGCAGCTCGCGATACTGGTCCACATAGTCGCGGTCTTCGAGGAAGAAACCCGTAGCGATGCCATCCAGGTAGACCAGCGGCTGGTGGTCCCGGAACTCAAACAGTCGGAACGGGCCGCCGAGGATCGCCTGCTCCCCCGCCGAGGCGGGCACCACCCGAAGCATCACGTGGGGAAGGTTCGACATCAGCACCAGATGCAGGAGTTGCTCCTGCATGATCGCCGCGCTACCAACCCGCAGCCGCAGCGCTTGCTCGTGCACGAAGAAGGCGAACGGCCGCCGTTGTGGACGGTGCAATACCTGCTGGCGATCCATTCGAACCTGAACCATGGCCGCCGCCTCGGCTGCCTCGCTCGGCGCTCGGGCGAGCCAAACCCGGGCATAGTCGGCCGTCTGCAGCAGGCCCGGCATGTACAACGGCTCGTAGGTGACCGACCGATCGGCCGTCGCCTCGTGGAAGATCAACGAGCTTCCACTCTCGGCCAGCCACTTGCTGTGGCCGTCCAGCCAGTGGCCGAGCTTGCGTTGGGCGGTCTCGCAGAGCGCCAACATCTCCTTGGCCTCGGGCGCCCAGACCTGGCAGGCCCCGAGGTAGTGCAAGACATCCACCGGGCTCAGGCCGATGTGGCCCGACTCCACCCGGGAGACCTTCGACTTGTCCCAGCCCGTGTAGTTCGCTATCGCCGCGCCGGACATGCCGGCTGCCTCGCGCCGCTTCCGCAGCTCCGCGCCGAGCTCGCGGTTGCACGCGGCGGCTTTGTCTCGTCCCATGTGAACAACGCTAGATGTGTTGGGGGACAACACCTTGCACGACACGAACGATTCCACCCCATCGGATCAGAACCGTTCGCGCCATGCCGGGTGCGCAACGCGAAGGGCTCAGACCGCGTGCAGGTTGCCGTCCGCACCGGCCACGCACGCAGCCGACCCGCTGCCCGAGCCCACGAACTCCGAGACGCAGCGGCCGAGCTGCTCGTGGCCGCGAGCGTTGGGGTGGAAGGACTGCTGCGCCATGTGGATCCCGATGGCGTCGAGCCCACCCGTGACCCAGGCCCACGGATCCACCGTGATGCGGTTCTGCCACTCGGTGGAGGAGTCCCCGTAACCGCTGCAGGCCTCGCGGTTCTCGGTCGCCCGGGAGAAGTCCAGGAACTTCACGCCGGTCCGGGTCGCCACGCCGCGCAGCGCCTCGGAGAACTGCGGCACCGCGACCGTCCGGCCGAACTTCGCGTCGGCGAGCTTGAACGGGCAGCCCTGCGGGCCGTGCAAGAACTCGTCCATCTTCTCGGTGAGCGGCGAGGCGTACGAGGTGAGCACGAAGTTGTAGTCCGACTCGGCGTAACCCGCCTGGCTCATGGCCGACTTGACGTCCGCGATCGCCGTCTCGACCTTGGGCGCCATCGCGGCGAGCCGCTGCGGCCACTCGGTGGCCAGCCGCCCGCGGCAGCCGGAGCCGAACGGGTTGAACCACTCGGCGATGCAGTCGAGCATCGTGTCCGCGAACTGGGGATCGTCGTTGGCGCCGATCTGGACGATCACCGTGGTGACCCGGTACTGCTGGGCGACGTCGATGAGCCGGCGGGCCTGGCTGCCCTCGGTGTAGTGGGTGGTGTCAGCGAGCGACACGTTGGCCGAGTCCGCACCCGAGCAGGCGAGGTTGATCGTGGCGTCGGCCACCGCGGTGCGGTGCACCAGGGCGTTCGCCGAGCGGTGGCACCAGTTTCCGTTCTCGCCGTTGGTGCCCGACTCGTAGCTGCCGGCGCCCTCGCCGGAGATCGCGCTGTCGCCGAGCGACACGATCGCGGTCGGCCGGTCGTCGGTCGCCTCCTCCGCGCTGGCCGAGGGGACGGCCATCGCCAACCCGCCCACCAGCAGCGCGCCCAACGCCACCCCGAAGATTCGTACGCCCGCTGATCGCATGGCCTTCTCCCCGAGCACACGGCGGAAACCGCCTCGTTGAATGGATGACGAAAATCACCCTAACCAGGCGGTAACATGTGAGGCTATAACCCGAACGGCCCTCATCTTTGAGCGTTCGGCTCACCTCGGAAGGCGGTCAGGTCAGGATGATCGTGTCGCCCTCCACCGTGGCCGTGAGCTTGCCGAGCGGCTGCGTTGCCGGGCCCTTCACGGCTTCGCCGGTCTCGGCGTTGAACTGGCTGCCGTGGTTCGGGCACGTGGACACGCCGTTCTCCGGCGCCGCGATGATCGTGCCCATGTGGGTGCAGGACGCGTTGTACGCCTTGACCTCCTGGCCGTTGCGGACGACCAGCGCCTTGCCGCCGGCCGGGTTGTCGACGATGAGCCCGCTGCCGTCGGGGATGTCGGACAGGGCCACGTCGACGGAACCGCCGCCACCGCCGGTCGGGTCGCCGGCGGCCGAGTCGTCACCGCAGGCCGCGACCAGAGCGCCGGGCGCGACGACGGCGACGACCAGTCCGCACAGCATGTCGCGGCGGGATCGACCTTGGGGAGCCTTGCTCGGGGTGGGTGTGGTGGGTTCAACGGCAGTCAAACCGGAGCCTCCTCGATCTCTCGGGCAGGACAGTCAACGCGGTGACCTACGCGCCCGGCCGCTGAACGGTTCAGTCCGAACCGGACACTCACAGGGCGAGATGGGTGCGTAGCGCGCCGTCCAACCGGAGCAACGTCTCGGCCGGGAGACTACCCATCCGCTTGCGGACCCGGTCGGTCGCCACCGTCCTGACCTGCTCGGCCTGTGCCTTCGAGTCGGCGGCAAGACCGCAGTCCACGGCCCGCAGCAGCACCTGGAACGGGTACACCCGGCCGACGTTCGATGTGATCGGAACCACGGTGACCACGCCCCGCCCGGTGCGCCGCGCGGCCCGGTTGGCGGCGTCGTTGGACACGATCACCGCGGGGCGGGTCTTGTCGGCCTCCGAGCCACGCACGGGGTCGAGGTCGACCCAGAAGACGTCACCGCGCCTCATCGGTTGTCGTCGAGCCCATCCGCGACGGCCCGGTCCCACGCCGCGGTCTCGGCCTTGTCGACCTCGTCGAAGGCGGCGGCGTACTCGTCCTCCAGCTCGGCGGCCCGCAGCAACGCGATGGCACGCTGGATGGCCGACGAGCGCGACGGCTCACCGGTGCGCTCGACGAACTCGTCGACGAACGCCACGTCCTCCGCGGGCAGGCTCACACTGAGCTTCATACTCCCGATGCTACCCGGGGTGCTACCCGTCCGACTGCTTCTCCGCGTCGGCGCCGGCCTCGCGCCGAACGCGGCGCAGCTCGCGCATCGCGGTGACCGCACGCTCGCCGTCGATCGCCTGGATCGCCAGGACCGGGACGTACTCGTCGTCGGGGAGCTCCAGGCGGGCCCACGGGGAGCCGTCCGGGAAGCTCACCTGCTCGACCTCCGACCACGGGAACCGGCGCGCGCCCAGCATGTTGCGCACCTCGACGCCCTCGCGGTCGGCGCGGACCCGCGGGCGGGTGAACCACAAGGCGCCCAGCGCCAGCATGATCCCGATGCCGACCATCGCGATCTGGTCGGACAGCCGGAAGTTCGCGCCCGTGTCGGTCTCCCGCATGAACACGCCGGCCACGGTGAACGCCGCGAACAGCACCACCGCGCCGAGTCCGGCGAACAGCCGCACCTTGCGCGGGCGAACCACAATGCTCACGACGCCCCCTCGCAAGCTCGGTCGCGCCGCTCGCGGTCGCCCTGTGACATCGGCTCGCTCGCAAGCTCGCTCACTTGAACCCCCGGTCGGTCCAGGGCTGGCGCAGCCCGCGCACCACCATCGCGGTGTCCAGGGCCGCCACGCACGCCTCGAAGCCCTTGTCCTCGGTGGACTCCGGGAGCCCGCACCGGTCGAGCGCCTGCTCCTCGGTGTTGACCGTCAGCACGCCGTTGCCGACGGGTGTCGACTCGTCGAGCGCGACCCGGGTGAGCCCGGCGGTGACCGCGTCGCACACGTACTCGAAGTGCGGGGTGCCGCCGCGGATGACGACCCCGAGCGCCACGACCGCCTCGTGGTTCCTGGCCAGCGCCTGGCAGACCACGGGGAGTTCGACCGCGCCCGGCACCCGCACGACCGTCGGCTCGTCGATGCCCGCCTTCCGCGCCGCCTCGAGAGCGCGCTCGAGCAGGGTGTCGGTGATGCGGGGGTGCCAGCGGGTCGCCGCGATGGCGAGCCGGATGCCCTCGCACTCCGGGACGTCGACGTCCGGCCGACCCTCACCGCTCATGGCATCCCCTCGCAAGCTCGCTCATGGCATCTCCTCGCAGGCTCGGTGATGCCACAGCGTCGATGATTCGCTCGCAAGCTCGCTCACGCCTGCTCCACGCCCTCGATCATGTCGAGGTCGCCCAGCTCGTGGCCCATCCGGTCGCGCTTGGTGCGCAGGTACCGCAGGTTCTCCGCGTTCGGCCGGATCGGCAGCGCCACCCGGCCGACGATGGCGAGCCCGTAGCCGTCCAGGCCGACCCGCTTGGCCGGGTTGTTGGTGAGCAGCCGCATCGACTTCACGCCGAGGTCGACGAGGATCTGCGCGCCCTGGCCGTAGTCGCGGGCGTCGGCCGGCACGCCGAGCGCGAGGTTGGCGTCGACCGTGTCGTGGCCGTCGTCCTGCAGCTGGTAGGCCTGCAGCTTGTGCATGAGGCCGATGCCGCGGCCCTCGTGCCCGCGCATGTAGAGCACGATGCCCCGGCCCTCGGCGGCGACCGCCTCCAGCGCGGCGTCCAGCTGCGGGCCGCAGTCGCAGCGCAGCGAGCCGAACACATCGCCGGTGAGGCACTCGGAGTGCACCCGGACCAGCACGTTCTCCCCGTCGGCGAGGTCGCCGTAGACGAGCGCGATGTGCTCGATGCCGTCCAGCTTGGAGTCGTAGCCGACCGCGCGGAACGTGCCGTGCGCGGTGGGGATCCGGGCCTCGGCGACCCGGACGATCTGGGTCTCGTGCCGGCGCCGGTAGTCGATCAGGTCGGCGATGGAGATGATCGTGAGGTCGTGCTCGGCCGCGAACACCTCGAGCTCGTCGCGGCGGGCCATGTCGCCCTCGTCCTTCTGGGACACGATCTCGCACAGCACGCCGGCCGGCCGCAGCCCCGCCATCACCGCGAGGTCGATGGCCGCCTCGGTGTGTCCCGGCCGGCGCAGCACGCCGCCTTCCTTGGCACGCAACGGAACCACGTGACCGGGACGGGTGAAGTCCTCGGCGGTGGCCTTCTCGTCGGCGAGGCTGCGGATGGTGTGCGCCCGGTCGGCGGCCGAGATGCCGGTGCTCACGCCGTCCTTGGCGTCGACGGTGACCGTGTAGGCGGTGCCCCGGATGTCCTGGTTGGTGTGGAACATCGGCGGGAGGTCGAGCCGGTCGCAGTCGGCCTCGGTGAGCGGCACGCAGATGTAGCCGGAGGTGTAGCGGACCATGAACGCGAGCAGCTCCGGCGTGGCCTTCTCCGCCGCGAAGATGAGGTCGCCCTCGTTCTCCCGGTCCTCGTCGTCGACGACGATCACCGGCCGCCCGGCCTTGATGTCGGCGACCGCCTGCTCGACACCCTTGATGTCGCTCACGACGCCCCCTCGCAGGCCCGGTGCCGCCGCTCGCGGTCGCCCTGTGGCACTGACTCGCTCGCAAGCTCGCTCATGACTCCCCCTCGCAGGCTCGGTCGAGCCGCTCGCGGTCGCCCTGTGTTGATGATTCGCTCGCAAGCTCGCTCATGATGACTCCCGCTCGCTGGTGCGTCCATTGTGCTCCGCGAGGGCGCGGGTGGCCGGCAAGTGTGGCGCGGTCAACCTCTCGACGTACTTGGCCACGACGTCGACCTCGAGGTTCACCCGGTCCCCCGGCTGCCGCATGCCGAGCGTGGTGGCCCGGAGCGTCTCGGGGATGAGGCTCACCGAGAACTCGTCATCGGTGACCTCGACCACGGTGAGGGACACCCCGTCGACCGTGATCGAGCCCTTCTCGACGAGGTAGCGGGCGAGGTGGCCGGGCAGCGCGATGCGGACGAGGTCCCAGTGCGCGGACGGCTGCCGGGCCAGGATCACGCCGGTGCCGTCGACGTGGCCCTGCACGATGTGGCCGCCGAACCGCTTGCCGACCTCGGCGGCGCGCTCGAGGTTGACCGGGTCGCCCGCGGCGATCTTGTCGAGGCTGCTGCGCACGAGCGTCTCGCGCATGACGTCCGCGGTGAACGCGCCGCCGGACACCTCGACGACGGTCAGGCACACGCCGTTGACCGCGATCGAGTCGCCGATCCTGGCGTCGCTGGTGACCAGCGGGCCGGCCACGGTGAGCCGCGCCGCGTCCGGCAGGTCCCGCACGGCGACGACCTCGCCGCGCTCCTCCACGATCCCCGTGAACACTCAGGCCTCCCTTGTCGCCCTTGCCCGCAGTTCTTCGACGGCTCGGGCCGGGTCGTCCGCACCGAAGACGGCCGAGCCGGCCACGAAGCAGTCCACGCCCGCCTCCGCCGCCTCCTCGATGGTGTCCGCGTTGATCCCGCCGTCGATCTCGATGAGGATGTTCAGCTCGTGCCTGCGCGCGACCCGCACCTTCTCGAGGACGTCCGGGATGAACTCCTGGCCGCCGAAACCGGGCTCCACCGACATCACCAGCAACGTGTCGAAGTGATCCAGCAATTCCACGTACGGCTCGAGCGGGGTGTTCGGCTTGACCGAGAGCCCGGCGTTGGCGCCAGCCGCCCGCAGGTCCTTGGCGATCTTCACCGGGTCGTGGGCGGCCTCGACGTGGACGGTGACGTTGTGCACACCCGCCTCCGCGTAGTCGATCGCCCAGCGGTCCGGGTCGTCGATCATCAGGTGGCAGTCGAGCGGGATGTCGGTGGACCTCAGCAGGGCCCGCACGACGGGCAGGCCGATGGTGAGGTTGGGGACGAAGTGCCCGTCCATGACGTCCACGTGCAGCCAGTCCGCCCCGCGCACGGCGTCGGTCGCCTCGGCCAGGCGAGCGAAGTCGGCGGCCAGGATGCTGGGCGCGATCATCGGTATTCCGGACACGGTTGGAGCTTATTCCCCGGCCGGCCGCCTGCCGATTCGCGTCGTGCGCACCTCGCCCACGCCGCGAGTCCCCCACTCACGACCCGCGAGTCCCCAGCCCCAACCGCGGACTCACCGAACCGGAACGGGGGACTCGCGGGTCCTGAGCGTTGGACTCGCGGGTCCTGGGGGTTGGACTCGCGGGTCCTGGGGGTCAGCGGTACTGGTCGAAGGCGGCGATGATCTCGGGCTTCTCGGCGTTGGACGCGAGGAGGAGCTGGAGCAGGACGCGGGCCTTCGCCGGGTCGAGGAAGCCGGAGTGGATCAGGCCACGCTCGAGCAGGTCGCGTTCCGAGCCCGGGTAGCCGTAGGTCTGGCGCAGCACCGAGCCGGAGCCGGTCCTGGTGGAGAGCACGACCGGGACGCGGGCGGCGAGCTCGGCGACGAGCGGGACGATCGCGGCCGGGACGTGGCCCGCGCCGAGACCGGCGATCACCAGGCCGTCGAACGCCGGCGGATCCATGCCGGCCAGGCGCAGCAGGGTGCCGTCGTCGCCGAGCGCCATGGTGACCATGCCGACGCGGCGCTCGACCACCCTCGGGTCGGCCGGCAGCGTGAGCCCGACCCGGGCGGCGCCACGGATCCGCGGGTCGCCCTCCACCACCAGGCCGAGCGGGCCGAAGCCGGGCGAGACGAACGCGCCGGTGCTGGAGGTGTGGCTCTTGCGGACGAACCGCGCGCCGTGCACCTCGTCGGACATCACCACGAGGCAGCCGAGCCCGCGCGCGGCCGGGGCCAGCGCCACGCTGATCGCGGCGTAGAGGTTGGCCGGGCCGTCCGCGCCCGGGGCCTCGGGATGCCGCATCGCGCCGGTGACCACGACCGGCGCGTCCTCGGGCACGGTCAGGTCCAGGAAGAACGCGGTCTCCTCGATGGTGTCCGTGCCGTGCGTGATCACCACGCCGTCCGCGCCGCCCGCGATCTCCGCGCGGACCCGGTCGGACAGCTCCACCAGGTCCGCGAACCCGAGCGACGGGCTGGGCAGCGAGCGCAGCGTGGTCGCGGTGATCTTCGCGTCGAGCGTGGCGAGCCCCGGCACGGACGCGACGAGGTCGTCGGCGGCCAGCGACGGGACGATTCCGCCGGACGCGCTGGGCGCCATGGCGATGGTGCCGCCCATGCCGATGACGGCGACCTTGCTCACGTCACTTCCGCAGCAGCGCGCAGAACATCGCGTCGGTGCCGTGCCGGTGCGGCCACAGCTGCACGTACGGCCCCTTGCCGAGGTCGGGCATGTCGGGGAACGACTCGCGGGCGTCCAGCGCGGTGACCTCGGTGCGCCGAACGACGTCGGCCACCAGGCCGATCGTCTCGGCCAGGTGCGGCGAGCACACGACGTAGCCGACGACGCCGCCCGGTCGCACCAGGTCGACCGCGGTGAGCAGCAGCTCGCGCTGCAGCTTGGTCAGCTCGCCCACGTCCGACGGCTGGCGGCGCCAGCGCGACTCCGGGCGGCGGCGCAGCGAGCCGAGGCCGGTGCACGGCGCGTCCACCAGGATCCGGTCGAACGTGCCGGCCGCGAGGCCCATCGACGCGGGCTGGCGCCCGTCGCCGACGTGCACGGTGACCGGCAGACCCTCGGTGGACCGCTCGACGAGCCGCGCTCGGTGCGGTGCCTTCTCCACCGCGTCGAGGCGGCCGCCGGAGATGCCGAGCACCGCCGCGAGCAGCGCGGACTTCCCGCCAGGGCCGGCGCACAGGTCGAGCCAGCGATCGTCGGTGCCGTCGACCTCCGGGCGGGTGAGCGCGATCGCGCACAGCTGGCTGCCCTCGTCCTGCACGGACGCGAGCCGCTCACGGACGGGCTCGAGGCCCGCCGGGTCACCCGCGCCGGCCGCGAGCCGCACGCCGTAGGGCGAGTACGGCGCGACCTGGCCGCCGGTCATCGCCGCGAGCTCCTCCGCGGTGACCTCGCCGGGCCGCGCGACCAGGTGCACGGCCGGCCGCTCGTTGTCCGCGGCGAGGGCCACCTTCAGCTCGTCGCCGGTGTTGCCGAGCGAGTCGGCGAACGCGCGGACCACCCAACGCGGGTGCGCCTCGCGCATGGCGAGGTTGCCGATGGGGTCCTCTGCCGGGTCCGGTGCGAGCTGCTGGAGCCAGGTCTCCTCGTCGTGCTCGGAGACCTTGCGCAGCACGGCGTTGACGAAGCCGGTGACCCGCGAGCCCTGCTCGGCGCGGACGAGGTCGACGGTGGAGTCGACGGCGGCGTGCGCCGGGATCCGGGTGCGCAGCAGCTGGTAGCAGCCCAGCCGCAGCACGTCGAGCAGCCCGGGCTCCACTTTGGACAGCGGGCGTTCGATGCAGGCGTCGAGGATCTGGTCGAGCAGGCCGATGCAGCGGCAGGCGCCGTAGGCCAGCTCGGTGGCCAGCGCCGCGTCCCGGCCGGTGATCCGGCGCTCGCGCAACAGCTGGGGCAGCAGGAGGTTGGCGTAGGCGTCGCGGGCGCGCACCTCCCGCAGCGTGTCGAGCGCCGCCTGCCGCGCGGGATCCTCGACCGGTGGCCGGCTCGGTCCCACGCGCCGCTTGGGCGGGTGGGGCGTCCTGGGTCGGGAGAACCTCGCCGGGCGCCGTCCTTGTTGCGTCACGTCAGCCGCTCCCCTGGCTCGACCCGGGCGCCACGCGCCCAGTCGGTCGCCGCCATTCGTTTCTTGCCGGGTGCCTGTACCTCGCCGAGCGCGACCGGCGCCGTCGCGGTGCCGGCCAGCACCCGCTTGCGCTCCACCAGCAGCTCGCCAGGGGCGAGCGAGTCCGCACCGACCCGGACCACCGGGCCGAGCTTGATCCGCTCGCCGCGGAACTCCGCCCAGGCGCCCGGATCCGGCGTGACCGCGCGCACCAGGCGGTCGACGGCCACGGCCGGCGCGGTGAAGTCGACCTTCGCGTCCTCGGTGGTGACCTTCGGCGCGTACGTGATCCCGTCGGCCGGCTGCTCCTCGGCACGCAGCGTGCCGTCCGCGATGCCGTCGACGGTGGACAGCAGCAGCCCCGCGCCGGCCTCGGCGAGCCGGTCGAGCAGCGCGCCCGCGGTGTCGCCGGACCGCACGGTCTCGGTGAGCACGCCGAACACCGGGCCGGCGTCGAGCTCCTTGACGATCCGGAACGTGGTGGCGCCGGTGATCTGGTCGCCGGCCCGCACGGCTGCCTGCACCGGCGCGGCGCCGCGCCACCCGGGCAGCACGGAGAAGTGCAGGTTGACCCAGCCGTGCGCCGGCACGTCGAGGGCGACCTGGGGCAGCAGCGCGCCGTAGGCCACGACCGGGCAGCAGTCCGGGGCGATCGCGCGCAGCCGGTCGAGGAACTCGGGGTCGGATGCCTTGCGCGGGGTGAGCACCTCGATGCCGTGCTCGTCGGCCAGGGCGCCGACCGGCGAGCGGACCAGGTGCCGGCCGCGGCCCGCGGGCCCGTCCGGGCGGGTGACCACGGCGGCCACCTCGTGCCGGCCGCTCCCGATGAGCGCGCGCAACGACGGCAGCGCCACCTCGGGGGTACCGGCGAAGACCAGTCGCATCGTCAGACCGCACCGCCGAACAGTGAGTGTGGGCTCTGCTTGATGGCGGGCATCCCACCGTCGAACCAGTCGGCCTCGCGGATGGCCTTCATCGCCGCCTTGCGGGTCTCGGCGTCGAGGCGGTCGAGGAACACCACGCCGTCGAGGTGGTCGGTCTCGTGCTGCAGGCAGCGGGCCAGCATGTCGCTGCCCTCGATCTCGACCGGCTCGCCGTGCATGTTCCAGCCGCGCGCGACCACGCTGCGGTGGCGCTTGCAGTCGTAGTACATGCCCGGGATGGACAGGCAGCCCTCCTCGCCGTCCTGGACCTCCTCGTCCAGCGCGGTCCAGGTCGGGTTGACCAGGTGCCCCTCGGCGCTGTCGCAGTGGTAGGTGAACACGCGCAGGCCCACGCCGAGCTGCGGTGCGGCGAGCCCGGCACCCCCCTCGGACTCCATGGTGTCCCACAGGTCCTTGACCAGGGTGTGCAGCTCCTTGTCGAAGTCCACGACCTCCGCGGCGGCGGTGCGCAGCACCGGATCGCCGAAGAGCCGGATGGGCTGGACGGTCACGGTTCTCCAATTCGGGGGTGGGTACCGGGCGGGGGCCGCACACCAGTCTATTCAGTACCCGGCGACGCAATGGTGGGCGCGGCATCGGCCACCTCATCATGTGACAACCACAACCAAGGGGCGCCGGTGGCCGATGCCGGATTGTCCACCGACGCCGAGCTGTGGCAGCGTGCCGCCGGCGGCGACCGCGCCGCGTTCGGCAAGCTGTTCGAGCGGCACGTCGAGGCGATGGGATTCGTGATCCAGATGGCTTCTGGCTAGGCGGCGGAAGGCCGCGCATACCGGGTTGTATTCGGGCCTTCCGACAACGCGGCCAGGGGGCAGCTGGGCGCGAATACCACGATCCAAGATCCGCGAGACATGGCCTAGATGAGCTCCAGCGGATCGAGGCGGACCCGGATCGGGTCCGGCTCCTTGCGTGCCGTCCGGACGTGCTGCGCGGTGGTCAGCGCCGCCGCCAGCGCCCGGCCCTCCGCCCGCGACGACCGCACGAGAGCCCGCTCCTTCTCGCCGTCCTGACCGAGCGGCACCGGTCCCAGCACCTCGCCGGACGCCGGCAGCTCGAGCTCCTCCAGGAACACCGCGAGGGCATTGGCCGGCCCGTCGACCGACGCCATCCGCACCGCGGGCGGGAAGCCGAGCTCTGGCGGGCGGCGAGCTCCTGGCGGGCGTGCCACACCGGGTCCCACCGGACGAGCGCCTGCACCGGGCCCAGCGCCGACTCGGCCAGCACCACCACCCGCCCGCCGTCGCGCGCGGACCGGACCAGCGCGGCGGCCAGCATCCACCGGCGCAGCGCCTCCTCCGAGGCACGCAGGTCGGCGCGGCCGAGCAGCGCCCAGCCGTCGAGCAGCAGCGCCGCCCCGTAGCCGCCGGCCGCCACCGGCTCCGCGCCCGGCGTCGCCACCACCAGCGCGGGCCGGCTCTCGACCTGGGACAGCACCTCGTTCGCCCCGGAGCCGAGCACCGGCACGTCGGCGAACGCGCGGCCCAGCTCCTCGGCCGTCCGCTTGGCGCCGACCACGATCGCCCGCAGCCGGCGCGACCCGCAGGTGCCGCACTTGAACGCGGTGTCCGGCGCGCCGCACCAGCGGCAGGTCGGCGGTCGCGGGTCCTCGCCCGGCCGGCCCGGCGGCAGCCCGAGCGGGCCCGCGCAACGCCGGCACCGCGCGGGGGTGCGGCACTGCTGGCACGCGAGCGCCGGCACGTACCCGCCGCGCGGCACCTGCACCAGCACCGGCCGCCCGTCGGCGAGTGCGGCGCGGGCCGCGTCGAACGCCACCGACGGGATCCGCGCCGCCCGCGCCGCCGGGTCCCTGGCGAGCTGCAGGTCGGTCTCGCCGAGCGAGACGATCCGCGGCGCGGCCGCCCGCAGCTCCTCGCGCGAGGCCACGATCTCCGGCGCCCAGCCGGACTCGACGAGCAGCTGTGCCTCGGCGGTGCGGGCGAACCCGGCCACGACCACCGACGCGCCCACCGCGTGCGCCCGCTGGATCAGGACGTCCCGCACGTGCGGGTAGGGCGCGTGCGGGTCGGCGTGCAGGTCGTCGCCGTCGTCCCAGACCACGAACACGCCCGGCCGGTGCACGGGCGCGAACACGCTCGCCCGGGTGCCGACGACGATCCGGGCGCGGCCGCGCAGTACCGACAGCCACCGCCGGTACCGCTTGGCCGGCCCGGCGTCGGCGGACAGCGCCACGACCGCGTCCTCGCCCGCGAGCGCCACGCACGCCGCGTGCAGCCGTGCAACGTCCCGGTAGTCGGGTACCACCAGCACCGCGCCCCGCTCGCCGGCCGCCGCGGTGACCGCCAGCTCGGCCAGCCGCACCGGCCAGTCCTCGCCGGGCAGCGCCTGCCACACCGCGTGCGCCTGCCGCCCGGCCCGGACCGCATCCAGGAACGCGGGCCCGCGCGGGTACCGGCGCCACCCCTCGGTGTTCGGCGCCGGGGGCACCGGTGCGGGCTCCGGCGGCTCCTCGGCCTCGACCTTGGCGTGCCGCGGCGGGATGGCCAGCCGCAGCACGTCGGTCATCATGCCGGCGTAGCGGTCGGCCACGGCCCGGGCGAGCGCGGCGATCTCGGGGGCGAGCACCGGCTCCGCGGACACGACCTTGGTGAGGAAGCCGAGCCGGCCGGTGAACTCCGACTCCGCGACGCGCTCGGCGAGGAAGCCGTCGACCTGCTGGCCGGCGAACCGGACCCGCACGCGGCAGCCGGGTACGGCGACGTCGTCGAGCTGCTCGGGCACCAGGTAGTCGAACGGCCGGTCCAGGTGCGCGAGCGGGACGTCGACCAGCACCCGAGCGACCGGGCGCGAGGCCGCCGGCCGCTGCTCCCCCTTGCGCGCGGTCATGCGCGGTGTTTATCACGGGGCGCCGACGTGCGCCGCGTCAGACCAGCCAAGTCCCGTCGCGCATGAGGAGGCGGCCGTCGAGCTCGTTGGACTCCCGCCACGCCTGGACCCGCCGCGGGTGGACGCGGTAGGCGTAGGGCGTGGTGAGCGTCCGCGGGTCGAACCCGGTGCGGTCGGCGAAGGCGTCGCCGAGGTCGGCCGGCACCTCGTTCTCGAGCCGGTCGAGCGCGTCGTGCTTGCGCTGGTCCCTGGCGCGGGCGGGCGGCGCGCTCATCCCTGGATGAGCCCGATGACGTTGCCGTCGGCGTCCTTCACCGAGCCGACGAGCCTGCCACCGCCGACGTCCTTGATGTCGTCGTTGGGCGTGGCGCTCGCGTCGAGCAGCGCCTGGCGGGTGGCCTTGATGTCGTCCACGTGCAGGTAGGTGATCGGCCCGGTCATGCCCTTCTTGTGCCCGTTCGGGTCGAGCCCGATGTCCTGCCCGGCGACCTTGTAGCCGACGTAGTAGGGCTGGTCCATCTCCGGCTCGACCCCCAACAACGCGCCGAAGACCGCCTTCGCCTTCTCGAGGTCGCTCACCGGGTAGATGATCGTCTTGTAGCCGTCGCTCATGGGTCCTCCATACTCGTTCGTGCTCGTCACATCGACGGGAACCCGTCGGTCAGTTACCTGACAGACCACGTTGAAGGATTGTGACCGATGGTTGCGGAAAACTGGCTGACCTCGCAGTTCGAGGCGCATCGCGCGCATCTGCGGGCCGTGGCATACCGGATGCTCGGCTCGCACGCCGAGGCGGACGACGCCATGCAGGAGGCGTGGCTGCGGGTCAGCCGCGCGGACACCAGCGACGTCGTCAACCCCGGTGGCTGGCTGACGACGGTCGTGGGGCGGGTGTGCCTCACCATGCTCCAGTCGCGCAAGTCGCGGCGCGAGGAGCCGCTCGAGGTGGTCCCCGAGCGCGCGACGGCGGCCGGTCCGGAGCAGGAGGCGGAGCTGGCCGACTCGGTCGGGCTGGCGCTGCTCGTCGTGCTGGACCAGCTGGCGCCGGCCGAGCGGCTGGCGTTCGTGCTGCACGACCTGTTCGCGGTGCCGTTCGACCAGATCGCACCGATCGTCGACCGGACCCCCGCCGCCGCACGGCAGCTCGCGAGCCGGGCGCGGCGGCGGATGCAGGGCGCCGATACGGCGCCGGACGTCTCCCGTCAGCGCGAGGTGGTCGAGGCATTTCTCGCAGCGTCGCGCGACGGGGACTTCGCCGGGCTGCTCGCCCTGCTGGATCCGGACATCGTGCTCCGCGCGGACGCGGCCACGGTCCAGACGGGCGCGACGGCCGAGGTCCGGGGCGCCGATGCCGTGGCGGAGACCTTCTCCGGCCGGGCCCGGGCCGCGCGCCCTGCTCTGATCGACGGCGAGCCCGGGGCCGTGTGGTCGGTCCGCGGGACTCCGCGCGTCGTGTTCGCGTTCACGATCGCGGACGGTCGGATCGTCGCGATCGAGATGCTCTCCGATCCCGAGATGCTGGCGGAGCTGGAGATCACCCGGTGACGGCCACGTGCCCCGCGCCCCACACGGACGCGGCGATCGCGAGCGGCCAGATGAGCAGCAGCGGGAGGAACCCGAAGCCCGCGACGAGCAGGAGCCCGGCCGTCAGCGCGGTGGCGACGAGCCCCGCGTTGGCGGAGACGTAGCAGATCCCGACCGGTCCGAACAGGACACTGAGGACGAAGGCCAGCCCGACCGACTTCTGCCGCGGCTCCTCGATCGGGTAGCGCCCGGGACCGACCGTCTCGGTCGGCGATCCGTGGTACCAGCCGCCGGAGACCAGTGCCGGGTGTGGCGGGATGACGGCCGGCGCCGTGGAGAAGGACTTGGCGGACCAGTTCGCCGGCGGGATCAGTGTCGAGCGCATCATGGCCGTCCCCTCAACTTCTGTATTTCGTCTGTACCGACCATGCTCGGTCCTGCGGCGGCCGGGTATTGTGTCATTTGGTACTTCCACGTCAGCTCGGGCTGGGGAGGCCCGTTGAACGGCCATAGTGGCAAGCGCAGAGCGTGGCACCGGCTCACCGCGGCGGAGCGCACGGCGCTGACCGAGTCCGGCTACGTGCACACCTGGAGCCCCGGCGAGATCCTTGCCATGCAGGGAAGCCCACCCAGCAGCATGTTCGTGATCCTCCGCGGCTGGGTGAAGATCACCGCCACCAACTACCGGGGCGACGACGCTCCGCTGGCGGCCCGCGGCCCGGCCGAGATAGTCGGCGAGCTGTCCCCGATCACCGGAATCCCGCGCACGGCGACGATCCACGCCATCGACGAGGTGCAGGCCCTCGTGATCCCCCGGGAGCGGCTGATGGCCGTGCTCCGGCGCCGCCCCAGAATCTCCCTGGAGCTGTTCCGCACCGCGGCGATTCGTCAACAGCAGTCCGACCGCATGCGCCTGGAGTCAGGGGGCGCCGACTTCCCCCAGCGGCTGGCCGCGGTCCTGCTGGAGCTCGCCCTCCAGTACGACCCCGACTGGGAGGCCGCCACGGCGGTGGACCTGAACGTCACCCAGGACGACCTGGCGAGCTATGCGCGGGTGTCCCGCAGCACGTTGATCCGAGGCCTGGACGAGCTCAAGCGACAGGGCGTGGTCCGGACCGCGCGCCACCGCATCACGGTGCTTCGCCCGGACCTCCTGCGCGACCTCGCCGCCGGCACCCCGACATCGGACGCGTCCTGACCCACGGGCCCGGCAACAGGAATACCTCAGCGGCGGTAGTAGGCCGCGTACATCGCGGCCAGCTCCGCCCGTTGGTCCACACTGGACTCTTCGCGGATCGTGCGGTTCAGGCCGGCCGGGAAGCCGTGCTTCACGACGCGGCGCTCACACGCGTCCTCCATGAAGCTCAGCGAGAAGTACAGCGACAGGAGGTAGCCGAGGGCCACCATCGACAGGCGCAGGGAAAGCGGCCCGGGGACCAGCAGCGCCAGCCACCATCCGGCGAACATGACCTGCACGCGGGCGAGGTGGCGGAAGACCCACGTGCCGCAGGTCAGGTCGTACAAGACCCACTCGTGGTACGCGGTCGGCAGCGTGCCGCCGACCGCGTACCACAGCCAGTGGAGCGGGCCCGGCCGCCGGCGCATCAGGCCCCTGCGAGGGCCTTCAGCGCGTCGGCGCGGTCCGTACGCTCCCACGGGAGGTCCAGCTCCGGCCGGCCGAAGTGGCCGTACGCCGCCGTCTGGGCGTAGATCGGGCGCAGCAGGTCGAGGTCGCGGATGATCGCGGCCGGGCGGAGGTCGAAGACCTGGCCGATCGCCTGCTGGATCTTGGTCGGGTCGACGGTCTCGGTGCCGAACGTCTCGACGAACAGGCCTACCGGGGCGGCCTTGCCGATCGCGTACGCGATCTGGACCTCGATGCGGGTCGCGAGACCGGCGGCGACCGCGTTCTTGGCCACCCAGCGCATGGCGTACGCGGCCGAGCGGTCGACCTTCGACGGGTCCTTGCCGGAGAACGCGCCACCACCGTGCCGGGCCATGCCGCCGTAGGAGTCGACGATGATCTTGCGGCCGGTGAGGCCGGCGTCACCCATGGGGCCGCCGACGACGAAGCGGCCGGTCGGGTTGACCAGCAGCCGGACCTTGTCGGTGTCGAGGTCGAGCTGAGCCAGCTCCGGCTTCACGACCTGCTCGAGCACGTCGACGGTGAGCAGCTTCTCCAGGTCGACGCCGTCCGCGTGCTGGGACGAGACGACGACCGTGTCGAGGCGGACCGGCTGGTCGCCCGCGTACTCGATGGTGACCTGCGTCTTGCCGTCCGGCCGCAGGTACGGCAGCGTGCCGTTCTTGCGGACCTCGGTGAGCCGCTGGGCCAGCCGGTGCGCCAGCGCGATCGGCAGCGGCATCAGCTCCGGCGTGTCGGTGCACGCGTAGCCGAACATGAGGCCCTGGTCGCCGGCACCCTGCTTGGCGATCTCGTCCTCTTCGTTCTCGACCCGCGACTCGTAGGCGGTGTCCACGCCCTGCGCGATGTCCGGCGACTGCGCGCCGATCGCGATGTTGACACCGCAGGAGTTGCCGTCGAAGCCCTTGGCCGACGAGTCGTAGCCGATCTTCAGGATGGTGTCGCGCACCAGGCTCGGGATGTCCGCGTAGGCCTCGGTGGTCACCTCACCCGCGACGTGCACCTGGCCGGTGGTGATCATGGTCTCCACGGCGACCCGCGATCGCGGGTCCTTGGACAGCAGCGCGTCCAGGATCGAGTCGCTGATCGCGTCACAGATCTTGTCGGGGTGCCCTTCGGTCACCGACTCGCTGGTAAACAGCCTGCTTGCGGACTCCGTCACGACGTACCTACCCAATTCCTCGCCAGTAGTTGCGTAAAAGCGTACTGATTGGCCCTGGAGAACCCATCACGAGTGGATGAGCGCCACTACCGCGTCCCATATGTCGGACGCCATGTGCGACTTGCTACCGAGCGCGACGGCCCGTTCCGCACCGTCGGCGGACAGTAGCCATCCCGCGTTGTCCTCCACCTCGAAGGCCATGCCCTCGCCGACCGCGTTGACCACGAGCAGGTCGCAGCCCTTGCGCTTCAGCTTGGCCCGCGCGTGCTCGAGCACATCGCCCGCGCTGTCGCCCGTCTCGGCCGCGAAGCCCACGATGACCTGGCCGGCCGACCGCTTCCGGACGAGCTCCGCCAGCACGTCCGGGTTGCGGGTCAGCGCGACCGGGGCGGGGTCGCGGTCGGTCTTCTTGATCTTGTACTCGGCCCGGTCGGTGGGCCGGAAGTCGGCGACCGCGGCGGCCATCACGATGACGTCGGCGCCCACGGCGGCCTTGTGCATCGCGTCGCGGAGCTCCTCGGCCGTGCCGACGCGCACGACCTCGGCGCCGGCGGGCTCGGACAGCGCCACGGTGTGCGCCGACACGAGCGTCACCAGGGCACCGCGCTGCACGGCGGTGCGGGCCAGCGCGTAGCCCTGCTTGCCGGACGAGCGGTTGCCCAGGTAGCGAACGGGGTCGAGCGGCTCGCGGGTGCCGCCCGCGGACACGACGATCCGCACGCCCTCCAGGTCGCGCGGCAGCGCGCCCGGCCTGCCGAGCAGCAACCGGGCCAGGTCGACGATCTCGGCCGGGTCGGCCAGCCGACCCTTGCCGGTGTCGACGCCGGTGAGCCGACCGCTGGCCGGCTCGGCGACCACCACGCCGCGATGGCGCAGCGTGGCGACGTTGTCCCTGGTGGCGGGGTGCTCCCACATCTCGGTGTGCATCGCGGGCGTCATCAGCACCGGGCACCGGGCGGTGAGCAGGGTGTTGGTCAGCAGGTCGTCGGCGAGCCCGTGCGCGGCCTTGGCCAGCAGGTCCGCCGTGGCGGGCACGACGAGGACCAGGTCGGCCGACCGGCCGATGCGCACGTGCGGCACCTCGGACACGTCGGCGAACACCTCGGTGTGCACCGGGTTGCCCGACAGCGCCTCGAAGGTGGCGGCACCGACGAACCGCAAGGCGGCCTCCGTCGGCACGACCCGGACGTCGTGTCCGGACTCGGTCAGCCGGCGGAGGACCTCACAGGCCTTGTATGCCGCGATCCCGCCCCCCACACCGAGCACGACGCGCGGACGGCGATCAGGATCGGTCACTCGCCCTCCCGCAAAATCAGCCGCGATCCCGACTCCGCCGTCAGACCGAGCACGACGCGCGGACGGCGATCAGGATCGGTCACTCGCCCTCGGTGTGCTCGAGCAGGCCGGCGTGGATCTCGCGGAGCGCGATCGACAGCGGCTTCTCGCGCGGCCCCGGCTCCACCAGCGGACCGACGTACTCGAGCAGGCCCTCGCCGAGCTGCGCGTAGTAGTCGTTGATCTGCCGGGCGCGCTTGGCCGCGTAGATCACCAGGGCGTACTTGGAGCTGACCTTCTCGAGCAGGTCGTCGATCGGGGGGTTGGTGATGCCTTCGAGCTGCGGGCTCGTCGGGTCACCCAGTGCGCCCAACTCGGTGGGAGTGATCACTCGTTGATGCTCCAAATTCTCCGTCGGTGCAGCTCGCTACTATCTGCTGACCTCTAGGTTAGCAACTCACGGCGATGCTCCCGCTCACACCCAAAGCGGCGAGCCCGCTCGCAACTAGGAAGAACTGTGAACCGACTCCCCCACGTCGCCATCAGCGGAGAACTCGGCAGCGGAAAGAGTTCGGTCGCCAGGCGCTTGGCTCAGCTGTACTCGATGCGCTTCGTCAGCACTGGTGACATACAGCGGTCCATGGCCAAGTCGCTGAACCTGTCTACCCTCGAGACGAACTGGCTGGCCGAGCGGGACGACATGATCGACTCGCAGGTAGACCAGGTCACAAGAGACCTCGGCGCGTCCGCCGAGCCGATCGTGTTCGACTCCAGGATGGCCTGGCGGATGGTGCCAAAGTCCTTCAAGGTCCATCTGATCGTCGATCCCACGGTGTCCGCAGTGCGCCTGCACCAGACCAGGTCCTCGCCGACCGAGCAGTACGAGTCCAGGAACCACGCGAGAGACCTGGCCGAGGAGCGGTACCAGAGCGAGCAGCGCCGCTTCCTGTCCACCTATGGCGTCGACGTGTTCCAGCTGCGGAACTACGACCTTGTCATCGACACGTCCACCGCGCCGATCGAGCTGGTCACCGACACGGTCCGCCTGCAGCTCGAAGCCGTCATCGCCGAGAGCGACGCCAGCGCCCGACGACCCCGACTGTTTGTGCAGCCGCGCCGGATCTTGCCGGATTCCGCAGACTGGGCCAAGGAGAGCCCTTCGGCGGACACGCCCCAGGTAGCGTACTCGCGGCCGACGTTCTGCAGTATCAGCGGACACAGCGGCGTGCTCGGCGCGATAGCTCGGGATGAGTCGCTAATCGAGGTCGACCTCGTGGCCGAGGGCGCCGAGCCGCTGCACAGCGGTGGCCCCACTGTGCGGCAGTACGTCGACCAGCTGGCGTTCGCGGCGTGGACGAGCCGCTGGAACGAGGAGTACGGACTACACCATCCCCCGGTGGGACCATCGGTCGGCGGTTGATCAATCAGACATCGATCAGCCAACGGGTGGTCGGAGCCAAGTCGAACGAGGTCTCCGACGCGGCAACGACCCCGCCGCGCACGATCTCGTCCGCGCTCGCGAAGTACACGTCACCCCCCGCCGTAGTGTCGTCCCCGAACCTTCCGCAGTAGTTCAAGCTGACCGTCGGTCGGACGTAGCTCGTAGATCTCGGCGACGATCAGCTGTTGATACTGAGAACAGCTGTTGAACCGTAGTGGCAAGTGACGCAGTCCGTGGTACTTGCAGTCGAACACACCGAAAGCCTCCCGGGCGACAATTCCTGGCCGCACCAATTCTTCGTAGAACTCACGGAACGGGAACAGCTCACGGTCCTGCCGCGACTTGAACCAACGCAACAACTTGTACAGGTTGCGGCCGGGCAGTCGGAGCCGTAGATCGTTCTTGCTGCGCTGGTCGACGGTGAACCGAGTGTCCGGCAGCGCACCGAACCGCCGCAACATCTCCTGCTCGCTCAAATAGGTCTTGAACACACCGCCACCGGCTGAAACTGCGTGGTGATTCGCTGACCACGAACGAGCAATTGTACTCCATCGACGGGAATGGCAACAAGGTACGCGACCGACACGCGAACAGGACTTCGCCGGTAAATCGTACCACTCAACAACGTCGGCCAGATGAAGCCTTTTTCCAGAATGGAAAGCCTGGACGCCAAAATGGTGGCCGCAAACGTCGCCACACCGACGGTCACGGCGACCACGAACTCGTCTGTCCGATTGAGATAAGCCAACCCGATACCGGCCACGACTAGGACGAGATTTATGACGACGGTCACGGCCGCCCCCTGTTCTCAGGCGATCTCGGAGTCGCGCGGTGACCATCACGACGGCGCGAGCGCTACCCGTAGCCGCGGCCAACGCGTCAGCCAGCCCCGCTCGTTGACCCGGGCCTGCACTAGCGCGAACAATCCGGCAATCTCAGTTGAGCGACGGCATCAATGACCTCGCGACGCTCCGGCCGGCGGCCGGACGACCCCGAACTGATCGCGTGGCGGGCGGCGTCACGGCGTTCGGGCCGAGCCTGGTTGACCTCTCGGCCAAGCTGGCCTCGGCGGACTTCCGGTCGTGGTGCAACGCCCTCGGCGTCGGTCCGGGCGGTTGGCTCGCATTACCCGACTGGGCGCGCGTGAACGCGCTGATCCGGTTGCTGGCACGCGCACCCATAGCGCTCGGCCGCGAGTTCTACGCGATCACCTCAAGCGACGCGATGGTGCTGTCTGCCGGATCGAGCACGCTCGGGACGCTCAGCGCCATGCCGGAGCGGGTACGCCGGCGCTCGACCTATGTGTCGACGCTGGCGACCCGCAACTCAGCGCTCGACCCGTTCTCGACATACTTCGCCACCGCAGTCAGGGAGCTGCGGCTGTCCCACCTGCACCGAGTGGTGCCGGGCCACAACCCGGTGAGCTTTGTCATCTATGAGTCGGCGACCCCGGACCAGGTCCTCGCCACGTACGCGGGTGTCGCCACCGAGTCCGTGCCGATGCTGGATCACGTCACGCGGCCGGAGCTTGTGCTGTTGGACACCTGCGAACTCCTGGCAGGGGCCTGCAGTGTGGACCTGCACGATCTGATCGTGGCGGGGCAGGTGCCCGTGGGGCTGTCACTGGGCAACGCCGGGATCCTGACCGGTGAGGTTCGTAACCGGCTACGCGGTTACCTCGAGGACGGTCGGCTCGAGATGGTCTTCGGGAACTCGGCCGAGTACCGAATGCTGTACCCGGAGCTACCACCGGCCATGGCTTCCCTGGCCGGCTTTCGGGAGCATCCGGTGTGCCGGGACGTTCGGTTCTGTCTGCTCACCGACGGCGAGCGGGGAATGGCCGCGCACGGTTACATGGAGTTCGCTCGAGTACCCGCGAACCAGCTGCCGCCCGCTGAAATCGTGAACACGTCGGGTGCCGGCGACACGTCAGCCGAAGTGTTCGCAGCTGGCGTACTTGACGAGGTGGAACTTCCGACGCTACTGACGCGGTGCGCTGCGCTGGCGAGTCAAGTCCTGAGATTGCCAGGCAGCCGGATCGTTGGCTGATGGTGAGTTCGGCTGGCGCTGCTGGACGAGCCGCGGCTCGTCCAGCAGCGCCAGCCAGAGCACTGCTACTCGCCGCTGAACTCGGCGAGCAACGCCTTGCGCTGACGGTCACCAAGGCCGCGCAGGCGGCGGCTGGGGGCGATCTCCAGTCGCTCGATGATCTGCTGGGCACGCACCTTCCCGACGCCCGGAAGGGCCTCGAGCAGTGCGGTGACCTTCATCTTGCCCAGGACCTCGTCCTTGTCAGCTTGGGTGAGCACGTCCTTGAGGGTGGTGCCACCTCGCTTCAGGCGCTCCTTGAGCTCAGCTCGGGCGCGACGGGCGGCAGCCGCCTTCTCCAGCGCTGCGGCCCGCTGCTCCTCGGTCAGCTGGGGAAGGGCCACGATTTCCTCCGGGGGGTGGGGTGTGTCTGTGGATCGGTGCCGCGACGTTACCGAGGTCGGAGCGGTCACGACAACGCGGGTCCACCTTAGTGCGCAACGTAGCGCTCAACAGAGCATAGATCTACTGTGCGTAGCGGCCAATGCCCGGAGCTGCGGTAACCCCATCCAGGATCTTGATCATTTGGGCAAGATCCGCTACAAGGGGTGCGCGCGGCGAGTCGGCCAGCGGCGCGTTCCGTCGACGACGGACAACCGGCGTACAGCGCACCGGTATGCAAAATGCGTTCCGCATATCGCCGAGATGCCGCCGAGTCGTGACATTTCGGACGGATCGCGGAGCTATCGAGGCCGCTACAGGGGATGGGCCACGGCCAGCGAGTCGCGGACCCGCAGCGCCGCGCCGCGCAGCGCCGCCACGTCCGGGCCGTGGCGGAGGATCTCCCTCGAGGAGGACGGGAGGACGTGGCGCAGACTGTCGCCGAAGACCGTGCGCAGGTCGGCCAACGTGCCACCCTGGGCGCCGAACCCCGGGGCCAGGATCGTGCCGTTGAGCTGGGAAAGGTCCAGCTCGAGGCGGCCGACCGTCGCGCCGATCACCAGGCCGACTGGCCCGAGCGGGCTGGCGCCCGCGTTGCGCGCGGCGGCCTCGTCGACGATCTCCTGGACCACCGACGCACCGCCGCCACCGGTGGCGCGCTGCACCGACGCGCCCTCCTTGTTCGAGGTCAGCGCCAGGACGAACACGCCCCGGCCGGTCCGCGCGGCGAGGTCGAGCGCCGGGTCGAGCGAGCCGAAGCCGAGGTACGGCGAGAGCGTTACAGCGTCTGCGGCGAGCGGCGCGCCCTCCGCGAGGTAGGCCGCCGCGTAGGCGGCCATCGTGGAGCCGATGTCGCCGCGTTTCACGTCCAGCAGGACCAGCGCGCCGGCCCGCCGCGCGGCCACGATGAGCCGCTCGAGCACCGCGATCCCGGCCGAGCCATACGCCTCGAAGAACGCCGACTGCGGCTTGAGCACCGCGATGTCCCCCGCGAACGCCTCGACACACGTCGTCGCGAAGCGCTCCAGGCCCTCCGCGGACGCCGGCAGGCCCCAGTCCGCCAGCAGCGACGGGTGCGGGTCCACGCCCACACAGAGGGGCCCGCGCAGCGAGACGGCGGTAGTGACCCGCGCCCCGAACGGCGCCCTCACCGCGCACCTCCCACGGCGCGCCGACTGAACGGTCCGTTCAATCGGCCCGGGGGGCCCCCGATTTCCACGCTACCCCGGGGCACCGACGGTTTCGGCGCCCTCATCGCGTCCTCCGGAGCGTCGCCTGCAGGGACTGGAGTGACTCCACGCCGATGTCCTGCCTGATCAGGGCCTCGATGCCGTGCACGGCGGCCGCCGCGCCTTGGATCGTCGTCACGCACGGGATGTCGCGCGACACCGCCGCCGTGCGGATCTCGTAGCCGTCGACCCGAGGGCCGGGGTTGCCGTACGGCGTGTTGATCACCATGTCGACCCCGCCGGCGCGGATGATCTCCACGATGTTCGGCTCGGAGTTCCGTGGCGTCTCGAAGTGCTTGCGGACCTCCGTGCACGGGATCCCGTTGCGCCGCAACACCTCCGCGGTCCCTGCCGTCGCGAGCACCTCGAAGCCCAGGTCGGCCAGCCGCTTCACCGGGAACACCATCGCCCGCTTGTCCCGGTTGGCCACCGACACGAACACCCGCCCGGACGTCGGCAGCGACCCGTAGGACGCCGTCTGGGACTTGGCGAACGCCTTGCCGAACGACGCGTCGATGCCCATCACCTCGCCGGTCGACTTCATCTCCGGACCCAGCAGCGAGTCGACGCCGTGCCCCTCGGGCGTGCGGAACCGGTGGAACGGCAGCACCGCCTCCTTGACCGCGACCGGCGAGGTCGGCGGCAGGTCCGCCCCGTCGCCGACCTCCGGGAGCAGGCCCTCGGCACGCAGCTCGGGGATGGTCGCGCCCAGCATGATCCGCGCGGCCGCCTTCGCCAGCGGCACCGCGGTCGCCTTCGACACGAACGGCACGGTCCGCGACGCCCGCGGGTTGGCCTCCAGCACGTACAGCACGTCGTCCTTCAGCGCGTACTGCACGTTCAGCAGCCCGCGCACGCCGATGCCGTGCGCGATGGCGGCGGTCGACCGGCGGATCGCGGCGAGGTCCGTGCGGCCCAGCGTGATGGGCGGCAGCGCGCACGACGAGTCGCCGGAGTGGATGCCGGCCTCCTCGATGTGCTCCATCACGCCGCCGAGGAAGACGTCCGTCCCGTCGCACAGGGCGTCCACGTCGATCTCGATGGCGTCGTCGAGGAACCGGTCGACCAGCACCGGGTGCTCCGGCGTCACCTCGGTCGCCCGCGCGATGTAGCCGGCCAGCGAGTCCTCGTCGTAGACGATCTCCATGCCGCGCCCGCCGAGCACGTAGGACGGCCGGACCAGCACCGGGTAGCCGATCTCGTCGGCGATCCGCTTGGCGGCGGCGAACGACGTCGCCATGCCGTACCGAGGCGCCGGCAGCCCGGCGGCGGTGAGCACCTCGCCGAACGCGCCGCGCTCCTCGGCCAGGTGGATGGCCTCCGGCGGGGTGCCGACCACCGGCACGCCCGCGTCGGCGAGCCGCTGGGCGAGGCCGAGCGGGGTCTGCCCGCCCAGCTGGACGATCACCCCGGCGACGGTGCCGGAACGCCGCTCGGCGTGCACGACCTCCAGCACGTCCTCGAACGTCAGCGGCTCGAAGTACAGCCGGTCGGAGGTGTCGTAGTCGGTGGACACCGTCTCGGGGTTACAGTTGATCATGACAGTCTCGAACCCGCCGGAAGGAACAGGCGCGGTGCGCAGCGCCATCGCGGCGTGCACGCACGAGTAGTCGAACTCGATCCCCTGCCCGATCCGGTTCGGCCCCGACCCCAGGATCAGCACCTTGGGCCGGTCGCGCTGCTCGGCGACCTCCGACTCGGCGGAGGGGTCCAGCTCGTAGGCCGAGTAGTGGTAGGGCGTGTGCGCGGCGAACTCGGCGGCGCAGGTGTCGACGGTCTTGAACACCGGCCGGATGCCGAGCCGGTGGCGCAGCGTCCGCACCCCGTCCTCGCCGGCGAGCTCCGGGCGCAGCGCCGCGACCTGCCGGTCGGAGAACCCGGCCCGCTTGGCGCGCCGGAGCAGCAGCTCGTCGAGCACCGGGGCGTCGCTCACCTCGGCGCGCAGCTCGACGAGCGACGCGACCTGGTCGACGAACCACGGGTCGATCCCGGACGCCTCGCTCACCTCGGCGACGCTCACCCCGAGCCGCAGCGCGCGCTCCACCGTGTACAGCCGGCCGTCGTGCGGCACCCGCAACGCGGCCAGCAGCGCGTCGACGGTGACCGGGTCGGGGTCCGGGATGGTCCAGAAGCCGGCCGCCTTCGTCTCCATCGAACGCAGCGCCTTGCCGAGCGCCTCGACGAAGTTGCGGCCGAGCGCCATGGCCTCGCCGACCGACTTCATCGTGGTGGTGAGCGTCGGGTCCGCACCGGGGAACTTCTCGAAGGCGAACCGCGGCACCTTCACCACGACGTAGTCCAGCGTCGGCTCGAACGACGCGGGCGTCTCGCCGGTGATGTCGTTGCGGATCTCGTCGAGCGTGTAGCCGATGGCGAGCTTCGCGGCGATCTTGGCGATGGGGAACCCGGTGGCCTTGGACGCCAGCGCGCTCGACCGGGACACCCGCGGGTTCATCTCGATGACGACCAGCCGGCCGGTCCGAGGGTGCACGGCGAACTGGATGTTGCAGCCGCCGGTGTCGACCCCGACCTCGCGCAGCACGTCGATGCCGACGTCACGCATGTGCTGGTACTCACGGTCGGTGAGCGTCATCGCGGGTGCGACGGTCACCGAGTCGCCGGTGTGCACGCCCATCGGGTCGATGTTCTCGATCGAGCAGATGACCACGACGTTGTCGCTGCGGTCGCGCATCAGCTCGAGCTCGTACTCCTTCCAGCCGAGCACGCTCTACTCGATGAGCACCTCAGCTACCGGGCTCTCGGTGAGCCCGGACGAGGCCATCCGCTCGAGGTCCTCCTTGGTGTGCGCCATGCCGGAGCCGAGCCCGCCCATGGTGAACGACGGCCGGATGACCACCGGCAGACCCAGATCGTCCACCGCGGCACGAACTTCGTCCATCGAGTGGCACACCGCGCTGCGCGGGGTCTCCGCGCCGACCGCGGCGCAGATGTCCTTGAACCGCTGGCGGTCCTCTCCTCGTTGGATGGCCTCGATGTCGGCGCCGATCAGCTCGACGCCGTACTTCTCCAGGACGCCGCGCTCGTGCAGCGCGACCGCGGTGTTGAGCGCGGTCTGCCCGCCGAGCGTGGCGAGCAGCGCGTCCGGGCGCTCG
>NZ_WHTD01000117.1 GCF_009379765.1 Actinophytocola sp.
CGTCACCGGCATCTACCGCAACACCAACCGACCCACCTACGACGACCAAACCCGCCACCAAACCACCACCGCCACCCACACCAACCCACCCAACCTACAAACACTACTCAACGGCAACGACACCTGGACGGTCAGCTGAGCGGAACGTCCACTGTGTACTGTCGCGGCTCGTCGGTACGGGACTGACCCCATTCCCGGTAGGCGCGCACGATCAAGGTGAGGAACCGCGGCGTCCGCCGGCCCGGCACGGTCGCGTCGACCACCAGCAGCGACGGCGAGTGCCGGCGCGGCACCGCGTGGAATCCTTGGGGCGACATGCTGCACTCCTTCCGCTCGGCGCGCGGCGCGCACGATGGCGGGGAACCTCCAGCATGGGAAGGCCGCCTCGAATCTCGGTCGAGCCCTGCTCCAACCCACCTGGTCGAGTCCCGTGTGGATCAGGTGTCCACCGTTGCTCGACCTCTCCTCCAGTGGCGGTGAGCAAACTCACAGGAAGGCGCTCACCGACCGAATGGGGGCGACGAACATGGCGGAGCTGAGAATCCGGACCGCGCGGCACACCATCAAGGTGGCCGCTCCGCCGAAGCGGGTGTACCAGCTCATCGCGAACGTCGACCGCTGGCCACGGCTGTTCGACCCGGTGCTCTCCGTCGAGCACATCGGGTTCGACGGCACCGGTGAGCGGGTTCGCTTCTGGGCCAGGACCGACGGCCGGCTGCGCAGCTGGGTGTCCTCGCGCGAGGTCAACCCGAAGCGGCGGCAGGTGCGGTTCCGGCGGGAGCGCTCCGAGGGCCCGCTCGCCTCGCTCGGCGGCCTGTGGATGGTGCTGCCCAAGGGCGACGGGTCCCTGGTCGCGCTCGACCACTACTACCGGGTGGCCGGCGACGATCCGGTGCAGGCGCAGCGCCTCGAGGAGACCATCAAGGCCACGAGCACCGCGATGCTGGCAGCGGTCCGCAAGGCGGCGGAGCTGGACGAGGTCTGGCTCCCGTTGCCGGACAAGGTGAACGTGGACGACAACGCGGAAGGTGTGTCGTCGAAATGACTACCCCGTTACGCAGGTTACGACCCGCGCCGCACGCCGATCTGCCCGTCGGCTCCGCCGACGTGCTGCCCCGGCTGGCGGCCACCGCCCACCCGCACCGCGCCGCGTTGCGCGCCGGGAACCGGACGGTCAGCTTCGCCGAGCTCGACCGGGACATCTCCCGGCTCGGGTTCGGCCTCCGCCAGCTCATGGGCGGCGACGGCCTGCCGGTCGTCGTGTCCGCCACGCCGGGTCTGGACTTCCCGACCGCGTTCTATGCCGTGCTGCGCAGCGGGAACGTGGTCGCGCCGGCCAACCCCCGGATGCCGGCCGAGACCTTCGCCTCGATGCTCGACCGCACCGGCGCCCGCGCCGCGGTGCTCAGCCGCGCGATGTACGAGCGGGTCCGGCCCGTGCTCGCCGGCCGGACCACGCTGGAGCAGGTGTTGCTGCTCGACGCGCCGGCCGAGGCCGGCCAGCTGACCTGCGCCGAGCTCGCCATCCGGGGCGGCCTGCTGGTCGAGCCCCGGGACCGGGACGAGAACGAGGTCGCGACCCTCGTGCACGGCGCACACCTGACCCACCACGAGCTGAAGGCTCGCGCCGCGGCCGTCGCGGTCGCCGACGGGCTGCGAGCGGGGTCGGTCGTGCTCAACGCGACGCCGTCCTACGACCCGACCCACCTCGCCGCCGGCATCGTCGGCGGCGCGACCCAGGTCCTGTACGGCAACCCGTCCCCGGCCGCGGCGATCCGCGAGGCCGGGCTGGTGGGCGCCACCCACCTGTGCGTGCCCGACGATGCGGGTGTCCGAACAGGACACACGGTGCTCGCCGGTGAGGCGGTGGCGTCATGATCACCACGGCCACCGTCTACCCGTGCTCGGTCCGCGACGCGATGGCCCACTGGCCGACCGGCCTGGCCGTGGTCACCACGGCCGACCGCGACGGCTGGTGGTGGGGCTTCACCGCGCACGGGGTCAGCCACGTGTCCGACCGCCCGCCGATGGTGTCGGTGTGCCTGGACCGCGACGCGCGGTGCCGCCCGGTGTTCACCGCAGTGGACGCGTTCGCCGTGCACGTGCTGCGGGCCGGCCAGGAGACCCTCGCGTCCCGGTTCGCCGACGGTTCCGCCGACGACTTCGACGGGATCGCCGTCGAGTGCGGCTTCGAGGACGTGCCGCTGCTGTCGGACGTCGCGCTGCGCCTGGAGTGCCGACCGGCGGGCGCGGTCCCGGCCGGCGACCACGTGTTGCTGCTCGGCGAGGTGGTCCGCGCCCGCACCGGCCCGCACGAGCCGCTGATCTACCTCGACAACGGCGTCCGCCGCCTGGCCCGCCCCGACAGGGCCGCGTAACGCTCCGCACCGAAGGCGCGACATTTGTTGACCACCTGTCAACAACCCGGGTAACGTCCAAATGTCGTAAACGCCCTGTTCACCGTGGACTGGGCACGGCCGTGGCACATACGATCGCGTGATCAACCGGGTGCCTTTCCCGCCGCAGCGGAGCGTGCATATGAACCAGCAGAAGCCGGCCACGTCGACGCACGCCACCCTGTGCGCGTCGTTCCAGGACTTCGTCGCGAAGACGCCGGATGCCGTGGTGCTCCGGACGCCCGGCGACGGGGTGCGCATCACCTGGCGGGAGTGGGACCAGCGGGTCCGCAAGCTCGCCGCGGGCCTCGCCGCGCTCGGGGTCGGCCGGGGTGACACGGTCGGCCTGATGCTCTCCAACCGGCCCGAGTTCCACCTCGCCGACGCGGCCGCGCTGCACCTCGGCGCGACGCCGTTCTCGATCTACAACACGTCCGCGGCCGAGCAGATCGAGTACCTGTTCGGCAACGCGGGCAACAAGGTCGTGTTCTGCGACGAGCGGTTCCTGCCGCGCATCCGGGAGGTCTCCGGCTCGGTCGAGCACATCGTGTGCGCCGACGGCCCGGCCGAGGGCGCGATGACCCTGGAGGACCTGGAGTCCCGCGGCGACCCGGACTTCGACTTCGACGCCGCCTGGCGCGCGGTCGAGGCGAGCGACCTCGCCACGATCATCTACACCTCCGGCACCACCGGTCCGCCGAAGGGCGTGGAGCTCACCCACGGCAACGTCATCGCCGAGACCGACGCCGTGCGGGTGCTGTTCGACGTCTCGCCGGGCGACCGGGTGCTGTCCTACCTGCCGGCCGCGCACATCGCCGACCGGGTGACGGGGCAGTACTTCG
Source organism: Actinophytocola sp. (assembly GCF_009379765.1). Taxonomy (GTDB): domain Bacteria; phylum Actinomycetota; class Actinomycetes; order Mycobacteriales; family Pseudonocardiaceae; genus Actinophytocola. Next base: position 3,239 of record NZ_WHTD01000117.1, read on the forward strand.
CGATCCTGTTCGGCCTCCAGGTGACCTGCGTGGCGGACCTGACCAAGCTGGCCGAGGCACTGCCGGACACCCGGCCGCAGTCGTTCTTCGCCGTGCCTCGGGTGTGGCAGAAGTTCAAGGCCGCGATCGACGTGGGCCTCGCCGCCGAGACGGGGGCCAAGAAGCGCATCGCCGAGTGGGCGGTCAGGACCGGCGTCCGCGCGGCGCGGGCCGAGCTGTCCGGCCGAACCCTGCCGGCCACCCTGGCGTTCGAGCACCGGCTGGCGGACAAGCTGGTGCTGTCCAAGCTGCGCACGAGGCTGGGCCTCGACGACTGCCGCGGACCGGCGTCGGGCGCGTCCGCGATCTCGCCGGACATCCTGGAGTTCTTCTGGGGCCTCGGGATCCGGATCTACGAGGTGTGGGGGATGTCCGAGACCGGCGGCGCGACCACCGCGAACACGCCGGGTCACACGAAGCTCGGGTCGGTCGGGCGCGTGGTGCAGGGCATGGAGATCACGCTGGCCGAGGACGGCGAGCTGCTCACCCGTGGAGCGGCGCTGATGCGTGGCTACCGCAACGACCCGGCGAAGACCGCGGCCGCCGTCGACGCCGACGGCTGGCTGCACACGGGTGACATCGCCGAGATCGACGACGACGGCTACGTGACGATCGTCGACCGCAAGAAGGAGCTGATCATCAGCGCGGCCGGCAAGAACATGTCGCCGTCCAACATCGAGAACGCGATCAAGGCGGCCACCTCGCTCATCGGCCAGGTGGTGGCGATCGGCGACGACCGGCCCTACGTCGCGGCGCTGGCGGTGCTGGACCCGGACGCGGCGGCCGGCTTCGCCAAGACGCACGGCATCGCGTCGAGCTCGCCCTCCGAGCTGGTGGCGCACCCGGAGATCCGCGCGGCCGTGCTCGCCGGGGTGAAGGCGGGCAACCAGAAGCTCGCCAGGGTGGAGCAGCTCAAGCGCGTCCGCCTCCTACCGTCCACATGGGAACCGGGCGGCGACGAGCTCACCCCGACGATGAAGCTGCGCCGCAAGCCGATCGCCGAGAAGTACGCCACCGAGATCGACACCCTCTTCGACAAGGCCCCGACCGACGAGATCCTGGAGCTCTGACCGCGAGTCCAACGTTCCGGACCCGCGAGTCCAACGTTCGGAACGTGCGCGAGTGTTGGACTCGGAGGTCGCGAGTGTTGGACTCGCGGGTTCTGGGGGTTGGACTCGCGGGGTCAGTGGGCTCGCCAGGGGAGGTAGGCGGGGAGGTCCTTCGCGATCGTCCCGGTCCAGTTCGGGTCGCGGCGTTGCAGGAAGGACATGACGCCCTCGACCGCGTCCGGGCTGGTCGTGCAGCCGGCGATGAGCCGGGAGTCCAGGCGTTGCACAGGAAACGGCGAGTCCAGCGCGGCCATCCTGAACAGCATCTGCCGGATCACCGCCACCGACACCGGCGCGGTCTTGACGATCAGCTCGCGGGCCAGCTCGTACGCCCGGTCGAGGACCTCCTCCGGATCGTGCAGCGCGTGGACCATGCCCGCGGCCAGCGCCTCCTCCGCGTCGAACACCCGGCCGCTCACCATCCAGTCCATCGCGCGCCCGAGCCCCACCAGCCGCGGCAGGAACCACGTCGACGCGCCCTCGGGGTAGAGCCCGCGCCGGGAGAACACGAACCCGAACCGCGAGTCCGTCGACGCCAGCCGATAGTCCGCCGGCAGGATGATCGTCGAGCCGGCGCCCACCGCAGCGCCGCGCAGCGCGGCGATCACCGGCTTGTTCATCGCGAAGATCCGCATCGAGCAGCGCCCCGCCGGCTCGTCCCACGACTCCGCCCCGGACGCGGCGACGTCCAGGCCGCCGCCGGACAGGTCCGCACCGACGCAGAAGTCCTTGCCGGCCCCGGTCAGCACGACCACCCGCACGGTGTCGTCCCGGTCGGCGCGGTCGAAGGCCTCGGCCAGCTCGTCGGCCATCCGCACGGTGTAGCCGTTGCGGGCCTGCGGCCGGTTCAGGGTGATCGTGGCGATCCGGTCGTCGACCGCGTAGCTGATGTGTTCCACGCCCGAGACGCTACGGCCGGTCACCGCTGCAGCGCCATGGCCAGCATGTCCCGGCACGCCGCCCACAGGTCCGCGTCGCTGAGGTCGCCCGCGCCGACCCCGGCGAGCTGGTGGTACATGAGCCCGTCCAGGTACGCGACGAGCGCGTGCCCGCGCCGCCGCGGCTCGCTCGCCCCGGCCGCGGTCAGCATCAGCTCGGCCATCACCCGGAACCCCGAGCCGTACTCGACCATCTTCGCGTGCAGCTCGGGTCGCCTCGTCGCCTCCAGGGTCAGCTCGTAGCGGGCGAGCGTGCGCTCGCGCCCGACGGTCAGCCACCGCTGGACCACCGCGGTGACCAACGTGGTCAGCTCGTCCAGGTCCGCCAGCCCACCCAGGTTCGGCAGGTCGCCGATGTCGGCGGTGTCGAGCTCGGCCATCCGCGCGAGGGCGGCGAAGAGCAGCGACTCCCTGGTGCGGAAGTAGTACGACGTCGACCCCTCCGGCAGCCCGGTCGTCCGGTCGACCGCGCGATGGGTCAGGCCACGCATGCCCTCGCGGGCGATCGTGACGATGGTCGCATCCGCGATGAGAGTGCGTCGGTCGCTTGCCACGAGCACACTCTACGGATGTAGAGTTCACTACAGCTGTAGAGGAGGCGGAGATGGCAGAGCGAACCGCGGTGGTCGTCGGTGGGGGAATCGGCGGCCTGAGCACGGCGGCCGGGCTGGTCCGGCGCGCCTGGTCGGTGAAGGTGCTCGAGCAGGCCGCCGCGTTCACCGAGGTGGGTGCCGGAATCTCGTTATGGCCCAACGCCTTCCGGGCGCTCGAGGCGGTCGGGGTGACCGACCAGCTCGGCGAGGGGCGGATCGGCGTGGCCGGGGGACTGCGCGACTGGCGGGGCCGGTGGATCGTGCGGATGGACGACACGGTCGATGCCACGAAGTACCCGGCCGGGGCCGTCGTCGCGCACCGGTCGGAGCTGCTGACCGTGCTGCTCGACCAGGTGCCGGCGGAGAGCCGGATGGCCGGCGCCCGGGTTCGAGGGGTCCGGCACGACGGCCGGCGGGCGGTGGTCTCCTACGACGGGGGCGAGCTGACCGCCGACCTGGTGGTGGGCGCGGACGGGGTGCGCAGCGCGGTGCGCGGCGCGTTCTGGCCCGATGCCGCGCCGCCGCGCTACTCGCGGCACACCGCGTGGCGGATCGTGCTGTCGCGGCCGGCGGCGCTCGCCGGGGCGGGAGCGAAGGCATGGGCCGAGACCTGGGGGCCCGGCGGCGTGTTCGGCATGTTCCCGATGCCCGACGACCGGGTGTACTGCTACGCCACGGCCACCGTGCCGCCCGGCGGCGCCAGCCCCGACGGCGAGCTGGCGGAGCTGCGCCGCCGGTTCCGCGACTGGTGCGAGCCGGTCCCGACCGTGCTCGCCGCGGCGCGGCCGGAGCAGGTGCTGCGCAACGACATCTACTACCTTCCGCTGCTGCCGGCGTACGTGTCCGGCCCGGTGGCCCTGGTGGGCGACGCCGCGCACGCGATGACGCCCAACCTCGGCCAGGGTGGCTGCCAGGCGCTGGAGGACGCGGCGACACTCGCGGTCCTGCTGGATGCGGAGCCGGACCTCGCGGTGGCGCTGCGCCGGTACGACGAGGTGCGCCGGCCGCGCACGCAGCAGCTGTGGAAGCGCTCGCTGATGAGCGGCACGCTGTCGCACCTGCGGCCGGCGCCGGTGCGGGTGGCGCGCAACGCGGTTCTGCGCGCCCTGCCGAGGTCGCTGTTCCTCAGGTCGCTGTCCCGGCCGTTCTCCTGGCGCCCGGAAGTCGCGCTGGCCGGGAGGTAACACCGATCAGACCCGCGATGTGATCAACTGTGCCGATGTGGCGTGACCTGCTCGTCGGTCTGGAGGACCAGCCGGAGTGGATGGTGCTGGTCACCGCGGGGGTCGCGCTCGTCGTCGTGCTGGTCTCGTGGTTGTGGCGGCCGGCCCGCAACGTGATCACGATCGTGCACGAGGCCGGCCACGCGCTCGTGGCGTTGCTCGCCGGCCGGCGGCTCGCGGGCATCCGGCTGCACTCCGACACGTCCGGGCTCACGCTCACCAAGGGCAAGCCGTACGGGCCCGGCATGGTCTTCACCGGGCTCGCCGGCTACGTGTCGCCGTCGCTGCTCGGCCTCGGGTTCGCCGCGCTGCTCGCCGCCGGCCGGGTGACCGAGCTGATGGTCGGGTGCGCGCTGCTGCTGCTCGGCGTGCTGCTGGTGGTCCGCAACGCGTACGGGGTGTTCTCGGTGCTCGTGACCGGGGCGTTGCTGTTCGCCGTGTCGCAATGGGCGCCGGTGGAGGTGCAGGCCCCCTTCGCGCACCTGGTCACATGGTTCCTGCTGCTCGGCGGCATCCGCTCGGTGGGCGAGCTGCAGAGCAAGCGCCGGCGCGGCCGGGCCCGCGACTCCGACGCCGACCAGCTCGCCCACCTCACCGGGGCACCGGGCGCGTTCTGGGTGGCGGCGTTCCTGATGATCGACCTGGGTTGCCTGGTGCTCGCGGTCGGGTGGCTCGTGGCGTGAGGCAGACTGGTGCCCATGTCGGTGCTGGACGTCTCACCAACCACGGTCGCTTCGGCGGTGGCCGCCTGCGCCACGGCCGCGCGGGCGGCCGCGCCCTCTCTGGCGAAGGCCTCCGACGAGGCCATCGACGGTGCGCTGGCGGCCATGGCCACCCGGCTGTCCGGCGCCCGCGCTCTCGTTCTGGAGGCCAACGCCGCCGACATCGAGGCGGCCCAGGCGGCCGGCATGAGCGCCGGCCTGCTCGACCGGCTGCGCATCACCGACGAGCGGCTCACGGCGATGGCCGAGGCACTGCACCTGCTGGCCGCCGCGCCGCACCCCACCCGCTCGGTCGAGCTGGGCGAGCTGCCCGGTGGCCTGCGGCTGGTGGAGCGCCGCCGGCCGGTCGGCGTGATCGGTGCCAACTACGAGGCCCGCCCCAACGTCACGGTCGACGTGGCGTCCCAGCTGATCAAGTCGCGCAACGCGGGCGTCCTGCGCACGGGCTCCGCCGCACTGGGCTCGGCCACCACGCTGCTGCGGTCGGTCATCGCCCCCGCACTGTCCGATGTGGACCTCGACCCGGCCGCCGTCCAGCTGGTGCCGAGCGCCGACCGCGCCGCGGCGGGTGCTCTCGTGCAGCTGCCCGACCTGGTGCCGCTGGTGATCCTGCGGGGGAGTGGTGACTCGACCCGCTCGCTCGGGCAGTTGGCCGCGCAGCACGGCGTCCGCACGCTGGCCCACGCGGACGGCGGTGGCGTGCTGTACCTGGACGTGGCCGCGGACCTCGACCTGGGCATCGACCTGATCAGGCGCAGCCTGGACCGGCTCGGCGTGTGCAACCGGCTGAACCTGCTGCTCGTGCACGAGGACATCTACGCCACCGCGCTGCCGGTGATCCAGGGGGCTCTGTCCACACTGGACGTCACGCCGTCGCTGCCCCCGCACGACCACGCGGTCGGCTACGAGTGGGCGCTGGACGCCGACCGCGAGGCGACCGTGACGATCCTCCCGGTCGCCGACGCGGCCGACGCCGCCCGAGTGTCCAATGAGGAGACTTCGGGCCTGGCTGCCTGCATCGTCACCGAGTCGTCGGAGACAGCCGACGAGTTCATGGCGGCGTACGCGGGCACGGGCGTGTTCTGGAACGCCCCGACCCGCCTGCTGGACGGCTTCAAGCTCCTGGGTGTCCCGGAAACCGGCATCAACATCGACAAGGTCCCCGGCCCCCGCGGCCCGGTCACGTACCCGGACCTCTGCCTACGCCAGTACGCCGTCCTCCCCGCCTGACCCGCTCTACGGAGCCGGCCAGTGCCGGCGAGATCATCGCCGATCTCACCCCGAGGACATCACCGAGGCGCTTCGCTACGCGGCCGAGGCCGTGCGAGAGCGCGAACTGCCGTTGCGGCACACTGCATGACGTGAAGTTCCTGATCGACAACAACTTGTCGCCTCAGGTTGCGCTACTTCTCGGCAAGCCGGTCACGATGCAACCCACGTCCGCGACTACGGTATGCAGTCGGCGCCGGTGATTCTCGCGAACCTCTTCGAGGTCTCGACGGACCTTGAGGCCGGCGCCGTGGTGGTCCTCAGCGAGGAGACCGTGCACATCCGGCCCCTGCCGATCTGAGTCACGCCGCGCGGGGAATGACCCGCGAGTCCAACGTTCGCAGCGCGCGAGTCCCCTTGACGCCGTCCCGAGTGTTGGACTCGCGGGTCTTGAGTGTTGGACTCACGGGTTCTGGGTGTTGGACTCACGGGTTCTGGGTGTTGGACTCGCGGGGTTCGGGGCCGGGGTGGTGGGTCAGGTGTCGCGGGGTGGGGCCAGGGACTCTCGGTGGACGAGGGTGGCGCCCACCTCCTCGACCCTCGGGTTCGGGTGCTGGGCCTCCAGCGCCAACGTGATCGCTCGCGAGCCGATCTCCACCAGGGGCAGCCGCACGGTCGTCAGGGCCGGGGTCACGTCCTGGGCGATGGGCATGTCGTCGAAGCCCACCACCGACACGTCGTCCGGTACGGACAGGCCGCGGGAGCGCAGTACCGACAGCGCACCGATCGCCATCGAGTCGTTCAATGCGACTATCGCGGTCAGGCGCGGCTCCGCGTCCAGCAGCGCCACGGTGGCCTCGGCGCCGCCGTCGCGGTCGAAGGACGCGTACTCGATCCGGCGCGCGGGCAGCGTCCGGCGGTGGTCGCGCGCCGCGCGGCGGAGGCCGGCCAGGCGGTCGGTCGTCGTCGTGAGCTGTTTGGGGGCCGCCACCACGCCCACGTGGCGGTGGCCCGCGGCGAAGACGGCGTCGCCGATCAGGTAGCCGCCCTGCTCGTTGGCCGGCATCACCGCGTCGCCGGCCAGCTTGTGCCGGCCCACCACCGAGACCCGGCCACCCGTGGCCATGTAGGCCGACAGCTTCGCGTTCAGGGACTTCGTGAACGCCGGGTCGTGGTAGCCCGAGCCGGCCAGGATGATCGCCTCGACCTGGTGGGCGCGGAGCAGCTCGACGTACTCCAGCTCCCGGTCGGGGTCCCGGTACGAGTTGCAGATGATCACCAGCCGGCCCTGCTCGGAAGCCACCCGCTGCAAGCCCCGGGTGATCTCCGCGAAGTACGGGTCCGACACGTCGTGCACGATCACGCCGACCGTCGTCCGGTGCGACCGGGCCAGCAGTTGCGCGTGCGCGTTCGGCACGTACTGCAGCTCCTGCACGGCCCGCAGCACCCGCTCGCGCAGCTCCTCGGACACGATCTTGGGACTGCCGTTCACGATCCGTGACACGGTCGCCGCCGAGACCCCCGCCCGGCGCGCGACATCGGCGAGCGTTGCCATGCCACCTCCAGCCGATTGACGCCCGGCTCCCACGGGCCTAGCGTCAGACTACAAGGAAAGCCCTTTCCTCGTGCCTGGAGGCGTCATGCCCGCCTACTCGCGGCAAGTGTCCACTGAGATCGCCCCGCAAAACAAGGTCGCCACGCCGAGGGGTACCGATGCGTGATCCACTACCGGGTGGAGTCGGGGTCTCGCGACTCTGCGTCTACGACACGGTCACTCCCGACGGCCTCCACGGCGGCACACCGCACATCCACCTCTGCTGCAGCGAGGCCTACGTCGTCATCAAGGGAACCGGTGCCGTCCAGACGCTGTCCGGACAGGGCTTCGCCGAGTACGGGCTGGCGCCCGGCACCGTCGTCTGGTTCACCCCCGGCACCGTGCACCGGCTGATCAACAACGGCGACCTCGAGATCGTCGTCGTCATGAGCAACTCGGGCCTCCCGGAGGCGGGCGACGCCGTCCTCACCTTCCCGCACGAGATCCTCGCCGACCCCGACCGGTACGCCATCGAGGCCGCCCTCCCCAACGGCGGCGCGCCCGGCACCGACGTCACCACCGCCTACCGCCGCCGCGACCTCGCCATCGAGGGCTTCCGGACGCTGCGCGGCGCCGTCGAGCGGGACGGAGCGGGCGCGCTGGCCGAGTTCCACGCCACGGCCGCCGCGCTCAAGCGCACGCTGCTCGACCACTGGCGCAACCGCTGGGAGGACGGCGCCTTCCGCGCCGCGCAGACCACCGGTGTCCAGCTCGACGCGCTGGCCCGCGGCGACGCCACCCATCTCGCCTCGGCCCGCGTCACCGCGCTGCCGACGCCGTCCGAGCAGGGCCGCCTCGGCATGTGCGGGCTGCTCAACACCTACGACCCCGGCCCGTGACCCGGCTCCAGCAACTCCGGCGCCTCCGGATCGCCGAGTGAGGCGAGGATCTCGTGCGCCCGGCGCAGCTGCTCGGCCGCGCCGGCCTCACGACCGAGCGCGGCCAGTGTCCTACCGAGACTGTGCCGGACCCGGCCCCCGCCGCGCCGGTCGCCCACCGTGGTGTGCAGGGTGAGGGCCTGCTCGTAGTAGCCGACCGCCTCCTCGTGCCGGGCGGTGTCGCGGTGCAGGTCGCCGAGTGTGCCCAGGGTGTAGCGCAGCCCCGCCCGGTCGGCGTCCCGTTGCAGCGCGAGTGCCTGCCGCAGCCGGTCGATCGCGGCGTCGGGCTCGTGGAGCAACCGGTGGCCGTCGCCGAGGTTGTTCAGGCAGATGGCCTCGCCCTGCACGTCGCCGCTGCGCAGGAAGAGCGCCAGGGCCCGGCGGAGGTGGTCGACGGCCGCGGCCGGGTCGCCGTGGTTGATGTTGGTGACACCGACGTTGTTGAGGCTCCACGCCTCGCCGTACGCGTCGCCGAGCTCGCCGAACAACGCCGCCGCGGCGGTGCGGTACTCGCCGGCCTCGCCGGCATGCGCAGGTCCCCGTACGCCACGCCGAGTCCGTTGAGGATGGTCGCCTCGCCGCGCCGGTCGGCGGACTCGCGCACCGCGGCCAGCGCCACCCGGTGCGTGTCCAACCAGTCCAACCAGTCCGCCCAATGGCTGCGCAGGTAGAAGTACCGCAGCAGCACCGCGGGCAGCTGCCAGGCCAGTGCGGTGAGCCCGGCCGCCGCCGCGGCGTGCACCGCCGCGACCAGGGTGGCGCGCTCGGCCTCGCACCAGGCGAGCGCGTCCGGGTAGCCGTCGAACCGGGCCGCCGGGACCCGGCAGTCCGGTGTGGACAGCGGGAACGTGCGCCTGCGGTGGCGTTCCAGGGTCTGCACCGCGTTGTCGGCCGAGTGCGGCAGCCAGGTCAGGCACCGCCGCAGTGCGCACCCTCGCTCGTCGTCGGGCATCTCGCGGGCGTAGCGGCGCAGGAAGTCGTGGAACCGGTACCGGCCCGCGGTCTGCTGCCGCAGGAGATGCTCGTCGAGCAGCGTCTCCAGCGCCGCGGCGGCCTCGTCGGCCGGCAGGTCGGCGAGCGCGGCGGCGGACATCGGCGTGAAGTCCGTGCCCGGGTGCGAGCCGAGCAGCCGGAACACCCGGCGCGTGGCCGGGGACAGGCTGTCGTAGGACAGGGCGAAGCTGCCCACCGCCGCGCAGTCGTCCCGGTCGTGCTCGGCGAGCCGGCCGGCCATGTCGGCGAGCTCCCAGGTGGGGCGCGCCCGCAGCCGGCGCGCGGCCGGCGCGAGCAGCAGCGGCAGGTGCCCGGCGCCGTCCAGCTCGGCGAGGGTGCGCCGGGTGGTGACCAGCACGAGGCAGCCCGGGTCGCCGGGCTGCAATGGCCGGACCTGGTCGAGGTCGGCGCCGTTGTCCAGCAGCACGAGCCCGCGCCGGCCGGCGAGCCGGTCGCGGTAACGCATCGCGCGCCCGGCACGCCGAGCAAGCCGCAGGAACGCCTCGAGCACGTCGGCGGCGTCGGCCGGCCGCTGATGCGGGTCGAAACCACGCATGTCCGACCCCAGCTCGTTCATGAGCAGGGCGTACTCGCGCAGGTTGCCGATCTTGATGTCGAACCCCATGGCTTCTCCCCTCGGTGGCGGTCAGCGAGCGTCGCGCCGGATCTCGGTCATGAGCGCGGTCGCGTCCGCGACGGACATCCCGCCCGGCCGCGCGAGCTCCTGGATCACGTCGGCCTCGGCGGCCTCGACCAGCGGTCCGACGGGATCCGGCTCGTCGTCCGGGTCGGGGGCCACGAGCTCGGCCCGTTCCGCGTCGGGCATGTCGCGCCACTTCTCGGCCAGCTCCTCGAACCGGCCGACCATCGCCTCCTGGTAGGCGCCGTAGGACATGAGCTGCCGGGTGGTGAGCCGGCCCTCGACGACCTCGCGGGCCATCTCCCGCCAGCTCGGGTCGGCGCCGGAGTCGGCCAACCGCCGCAGGTTCGCCCACACGGCGCGCGCCGTCGCCGGGTCGTCGGTCACGTCGACGGCCAGCAAGGGGTGGACTTCGTCGTTCCTGCACCGATGGTCGCCAGTCCCTGAGCCGGGTGGCGCCGTTGCACGGAATTGGACAATGTTGCACGGATCGGGCGAAGGCGGATCATCACGCTGTGCGATCGGGGACTTACAGGAAAGCCCTTGCCCAGGTCCCCGAGTCCGCCTACGCTGCTGGGAAAGCGCTTGCCTGGCAGAGTGGCCCCCGGCTGGAGGACGTTGTGCGCAACCGGTCTTATGTCATCGCGTTCGTGTTGGCCCTGGTCATCGGTACCTTCGTGACCACCCCGATCGCATCCGCCCAGGCACGGTTCTCCGTCCTGGTCTTCTCCAAGGTCAACGGCTTCTACCACGACTCGATCCCGGCCGGGCAGCAGGCGATCACCGAGCTGGGCGAGCAGAACGACTTCGACGTCACCGTCTCCGACGACTCGACCCTGTTCACCGACGAGGGGCTGGCGCCGTTCGACGCGGTGATCTTCAACAACACCAACAGCCGCAACGGCGCGATCCTCGACGCCGACCAGCGGGCCGCGTTCGAGCGCTACATCCAGGCGGGCGGCGGCTACACCGGAATCCACTCCGCCAGCGGCACCGAGTACGACTGGTCCTGGTACGGCGAGCTGATGGGCGCCTTCTTCAAGGTGCACCCCGCGGTCCAGCCGGTGTCCATCCAGGTCGACGACCGCGTGCACCCCTCGACCAAGGACCTCCCGCAGGTCTGGGAACGCACCGAGGAGCCCTACGACTTCGTCGCCAACCCGCGCGGTGACGTGCACGTCCTCGCGAGCTTCGACACCCGCAGCTACACCGGCCACACCATGGGCGCCGACCACCCGATCTCCTGGTGCCACGACTTCGACGGCGGTCGCTCCTGGTACACCGGTCTCGGCCACGCAGCCGCCGCCTACAGCGAGCCGCTGTTCCGCGCCCACCTGCTCGGCGGCATCGAGTGGGCGGCCGGCGTGGCGCCGGGCGACTGCGGGCCGACCCAGGACGAGCGCTGGGAGAAGATCCAGCTGGACGGCAACACCGACGACCCGCTGGACATGGACGTCGACAGCCGCGGCCGGGTGTTCTTCATCCAGCGCGGCGGCGCGGTGAAGATGTACGACCCCGAGGCCCGCTACAGCCGCCAGATCGCCATGTTCGACGTGCTGGTCGAGCACACCCACGGCATGCACGGCATGACCCTCGACCCGGCGTTCGACACCAACCACTTCATCTACCTCTACTACTCGCCGAAGGACAAGCCGGTGAACCGGATCTCCCGGGTCACCTTCGACGAGGCCACCAACAGCATCGACCTGGCCGGCGAGAAGGTGCTGATCGAGTTCGAGTCGCAGCGCGCGGTCAACGCCCACGAGGGCGGCGGCATGGCCTTCGACAGCAAGGGCAACCTCTATGTCGCGACCGGGGACAACTCCGTGCCGTGCTGCAGCGGGTTCGCCCCGATCGACGAGCGGCCCGGGTTCGAGTTCAATGACGCGCAGCGCTCCGCTGGCAACACCAACGACCTGCGCGGCAAGATCCTGCGCATCCACCCGGAGGCCGACGGCACCTACATGGTCCCCGATGGCAACCTGTTCGCGCCGGGCACCGAGAAGACCCGCCCGGAGATCTACGTGATGGGCCTGCGCAACCCCTACCGCATCCACGTCGACCCGGCCACCGACTGGCTCTACTGGGGCGAGGTCGGCCCGGACGCGCAGGCGGACAACCCGAGCCGGGGACCGATGGGCTACGACGAGTTCAACCTTGCCAAGACCGCCGGAAACTTCGGCTGGCCCTACTGCATCGGCGCCAACAGGGCCTATGTGGACTACGACTTCGCCACCGGGACGTCGGGTGCGGCGTTCGACTGCGCGGGCGGCCCGACCAACGACTCGCCGAACAACACCGGCCTGTCGAAGCTGCCGCCGGTGCAGCCGGCGTGGCTGCCCTACCCCTACAGCACGTCCGCGGAATGGCCGGAGCTGGGCTCCGGTGGGCGGCTGGCGATCGGCGGCCCGACCTACCACTTCGACGAGAACCTCGGGTCGGAGACCAAGCTCCCGAGCTACTACGACAACACCGTGTTCATCGCGGAGTGGACCCGCAACGCGCTGTTCGAGGTGAAGGTCGACGAGAACGGCAACGCGAGCTCCATCAACAGGTTCCTACCGCACGAGCAGTTCCTGCGGCCGATCGACCTCGAGTTCGGCCAGGACGGCTCGCTGTACGTGATCGAGTGGGGCAGCAACTACGGCGGCTCCGGCCGGGGCGACCCCAACTTCGACTCGGGCGTGTACAAGATCAACTATGTCCGGCCGGGGGAGCGCTCGCCGCTCGCCGAGGCCACCGCGACGCCCACCTCCGGGCAGGCACCGCTGGCCGTCGAGTTCTCCAGCGCCGGCTCGGCCGACCCCGACGAGGGCCAGGAGATCACCTTCGCCTGGGACTTCGACGGCGACGGCAGCACCGACTCCATCGAGGCGAACGCGAGCCACAGCTACCTCGAGAACGGCGACTACCTCGCCCGGCTGACCGTCACCGACTCGACCGGACGCTCCACTGTGGACAACCTGCCGATCACCGTTGGCAACACGGCGCCGACGCTCACCCTGAAGACGCCGCTGGACGGGCAGATCTTCGACTGGGGCGTGCCGGTGCCCTTCGAGCTGGGGGTGACCGACCCCGAGGACGGGTCCACCGACGACGGCACGATCGACTGCCAGGACGTGGTGACCCAGCCCGCGCTCGGCCACGCGCAGCACGGCCACCCGCTGGAGACCTACCACGGCTGCACCGGTGAGATCGAGACGATCATCGACGACGGCCACACGCCGAACGACAACATCTTCTACATCGTCGACTCGAAGTACACCGACCGGGGCGGCAACGGCGTCGCGCAGCTCGAGGGCGGCGACTCGGCGATCCTGCAGCCGCGGCACAAGGAGGCCGACCACTTCACCCACTCCCAGGGCGTCAAGGTCGCGGCGAACAGCGAGGGCGGCGGCGCCGCGCTCGTCGGCGAGGTCTCCCACGGCGACTGGGTGAGCTACGAGCCGGTCAACCTCAAGGGCGTGCCGGCCATCCGGTTCCGGGTGGCGAGCGCCGGCGCGGGCGGCACGATCGAGGTCCACCAGGGTGCGCCGGACGGCCCGCTGCTCGGCAGCGTCGAGGTGCCGGTGACGGGGGGCTGGCAGACGTGGACCGAGGTCACCGCGAACGTCACCGACCCGGGGGTGAGCCACGAGCTGTTCCTGGTGGCCAGCAACCCGGACTCGACCGCGGACCTGTTCAACATCGACTGGCTGGAGTTCGTCGCGCCGGTCGAGGTCACCGGCCTGGCGGTGCCGACCCCCACAGCGGCCGGCGAGCGTGGCAAGGCGACGGTCGAGATCACCAACCGGTCGGACAGGCCCATGGTGGCCACCGTCGGGCTGACCGTCCCGCCGGGGTGGACCAGCGGGACGGAGAAGGTCGACGTGGGCAAGGGCAAGACGGCCCTGGTGAAGGTGCCGTTCAACCCACCGGCGCGGGGCGCGGTCACCGGCCCGCTGCTCGAGGCCGACATCTCCGCACACGCCACCGCGCGCGGCGTCGCGATCGCGGGGAGGCCCACCGTCCGGACCTACCTGATGCCCTCGACGGAACGGACGGTGTACTCGCTCGACGCCGGCACCGCGACCAGCCCGCTGCAGGACGGCTACCAGCGGCTCGAACCCGCGACCGCGTACTCGGCGGAGACCGGGTTCGGCTGGACGGACAACACCGCCCTCCAGTCCCGGGACCGCGTCGCGCCGGACGGGCTGCTCGGTGACATGGTGACCTCGGTGTCGCCGGCCACGCTGCGGCTGCGGATACCGGCCGGCGAGCACACGGTGTCGATTCTGCGTGGGGACTCGCAGTACACCGCGCAGCCCATCGTGGTCACCGCCGACGGTGCACGCGTCGTCGACGGTGGCGTCGAGGTGGGCGTCAACCAGTGGGGCTGGGACCAGTTCACAGTGGACGGAGGAGCGGCTGGTCGCACCGTCGACCTGACGTTCAGCATCGATGTCGCGGAGTACTGGCGGGTGAACGCGATCGTCGTGGAGAAGGTGGGGACCTAGGCCATGTCCCTAGGGTGTCAAGCATGGTGACCTCGAACGAGACGCGACCGGCCACCGGACCGGAGCCCGGCGCCCCCGCGCCGGCCCGGCCGGTGCGCCGGCCCGACATCGGCGCGCGGTTCCTGCAGCTCCTCGAGGCGTTGTGGCGCCCGGCGATCCTGCTGGGCGTCGTGTTCTTCTTCTGGTGGCTCGCGGCCGACCGGGCGTGGGTCCCCAACTACCTCGTACCCACGCCGGGCCAGGTGTGGGACAAGATCTTCGGCGAGTGGTCGTCGCTGATGCACCACTCGTACGTGACGCTGTACGAGACGGTCATCGGCTTCGCGCTCGCCAGCGTGCTCGGCCTGGGCACCGCCGTGCTGATCGCGTACTCCAGGACGATGGACAAGGCGCTGTACCCGATCGTCCTGTTCGCCCAGGTGATCCCCAAGATCGCGATCGCGCCGCTGCTCGTGGTGTGGTTCGGCAACGGGCTCGCGCCGAAGATCATCCTGGCGGTGCTGATCGCGTTCTTCCCCGTGGTCATCTCCGGCGTCGCCGGCCTGCGCTCGACCGACCCGGAGCTGCTCGAGCTGTCGGCGACCATGGGCGCGAGCCGCTGGCAGACCTTCCGCAAGATCCGGTTCCCCAACGCGCTGCCGCACCTGATGGCCGGCGAGAAGGTGGCGGTGACGCTCGCCGTGGTCGGTGCGGTGGTCGGCGAGTTCGTCGGGGCCAGCGAGGGACTCGGCTACATCCTGTTGCTGGCCAACGGAAACCTCGACTCCGCCCTGCTGTTCGCCGCGCTGATCCTCATGTCACTCATCGGCATCCTGCTGTTCGTGGTGGTCGAGGTGGCCGAGGCGCTGCTGATCCCGTGGCACGCCAGCCGCCGCTCCGCCACCCCGCTGACCACCTCATGAAAGAGGGCAACTCATGAACGCGAAACGCCTGTTCACCGGTCTCGCGGCCGCGACGCTCCTCCTCGGGGCGTGCGCGCCGGGAAGCAGCGACGACGACGACGGCGCCGAGGGCGGCGGCGGTGCCGGCGACAAGGTCACGCTCACCCTCAACTGGGTGCCCTACGGCGAGCACGCCCCGTTCTACTACGGCGTGCAGCAAGGGTTCTACGAGGACGAGGGCATCGACCTGGAGATCAAGCCGGGCAACGGGTCCGCCACGGTCATCAAGCAGGTCGCGCAGAACCAGACGACGTTCGGCTGGGCGGACACGCCGCCGTTGCTGAAGGGCATCAGCAGCGGCATGCCGGTGAAGAGCGTCGGCGTGTTCCTGCAGAAGGGGCCCGCGTCGCTGGAGTTCCTGTCCGGCCAGAACATCACCAAGCCGCAGGACCTCAAGGGCAAGACCGTCGGCGGCACTCCCGGTGACGCGATGTACGCGACGTTCCCCGCGTGGCTCAAGGCCAACGGCATGGCCGAGGGTGACGTGAAGGTGGTCAACATGGACGCGGCCAACAAGATCGCGCAGCTCGCCGAGGGGCAGGTCGACGCGATCATGGGCTTCTTCCACGACCAGGGCCCGACCATCGAGGCACGCACCGGCAAGGAGGTCGACTACCTCCTCTACGCCGACTCCGGGCTGAACATGCTCGGCACCGGCATCGTGGTCAACGACAAGACGTTGGCGGACAACAAGGACATGGTGTCCCGGTTCGTCCGTGCCACCCAGAAGTCGTGGGCCGAGGCGATCAAGGACATCCCGGCCGCGGCCAAGGCGATGGCCGACCTGGCCGAGAACGAGCCGCCGGAGGACGTGCTGGTCAAGCAGCTCGGGCTCGCGCAGCCGCTGCTGCAGCTCGACACCGCGGGCGAGCCGGGTGTGAACACCGAGGAGCAGTGGTCGGACACCATCGACCTCATGGCGCAGTACGCGGAGCTCGCCGACGCCGGCGAACCGGCGGACTACTGGGACGGCAGCCACGCTGGCGGGTCGGGGTCCTGATGACCGGCACGCTGACGGACACCGCGGTCGAGGTCGAGAACCTGACCGTGCGGTTCCGGTCGAAGCGGTCGGCCACCACCGCGCTCGACGACGTCTCCATGCGGGTCGAGACCGGCGAGTTCATCAGCATCGTCGGTCCGTCCGGGTGCGGGAAGTCCACGCTGCTCAAGGTGATCGCCGGGCTGGTCAGGCCGACCTCCGGTGCGGTCAGCCTGCTCGGCACGCCGGTCACCGCGCCGCAGCAGAACATCGGCTTCGCCTTCCAGCGCGCGGCACTGCTGGAATGGCGCGGGGTACGCAAGAACATCCTGCTGCAGGCCGAGATGCGCGGCATGAACCGGGTGGAGGCGTCGGCCAGGGCGGACGCGCTGATCGAGCTGACCGGGCTCACCGGCTTCGAGAAGGCGCTGCCGCACGAGCTGTCCGGCGGCATGCAGCAGCGGGTGGCGCTGTGCCGGGCGCTGCTGCACGCGCCGCCGGTGCTGCTGATGGACGAGCCGTTCGGCGCGCTCGACGCGCTCACCCGCGAGGGGCTCAACACCGAGCTGAACCGGATCTGGCGGGAGACCGGCACGACGATCCTGCTCGTCACCCACTCGATCGCCGAGGCCGTGTTCCTCGGCACCCGGGTGGAGGTGATGAGCCCGCGCCCGGGCCGGCTGATGCGCACGCTGCCGGTCGAGCTGCCGGCGGAGCGGGACTACGCGCAGGTGATGACCGACCCGACCTTCGGGACGCTCACCCGCGAGATCCGCCAGCTGCTGGGCTCCCACGAGAGCCACTAGGTAAGAGGAGTCAGGAATGACCAACAGCACCGGTCGGCGGTCGATCGGCATCGTGCTCAACGGCGTGACCGGGCGCATGGGCTATCGGCAGCACCTGGTCAGATCGCTGCTCGCGATCCGGGCCGACGGCGGCCTGCCGCTGCGGGACGGCACGGTGCTGTGGCCGGAGCCGGTGCTGGTCGGTCGCAACGAGCGCAAGCTCGCCGACATCGCCGAACGCCACGGGCTCTCGGACTGGACGACGGACCTGCACGCCGCGCTCGCCCGCGACGACGTGTCGATCTACTTCGACGCGCTCACCACGCAGCGCCGGGAGAAGGCGATCTCGACGGCGATCGAGGCGGGCAAGCACATCTACACCGAGAAGCCGCTGGCCATGGACGTCGAGGGCGCGCTGTCGCTGGCCCGCGCGGCGGCCGCGGCAGGGGTGCGCAACGGCGTCGTGGCGGACAAGATCTTCCTGCCCGGGCTGCGCAAGCTGAAGCGGCTGGTGGACAGCGGGTTCTTCGGCCGGGTGCTGTCGGTGCGCTGCGAGTTCGGCTACTGGGTCTTCGAGGGCGACTGGCAGCCGGCGCAGCGACCGTCGTGGAACTACCGCCGCGAGGACGGCGGCGGCGTGGCGCTGGACATGTTCCCGCACTGGAACTACGTGCTGGAGCACCTGTTCGGGCGGGTGCGCGCGGTACAGGCCACGATCACCACGCACATCCCGCGCCGCTGGGACGAGGAGGGCAAGGAGTACGCCGCCACGGCCGACGACGCGGCGTACGCGATCTTCGAGCTCGACGACGGGACGGTCGCGCAGTTCAACTCGTCCTGGACGGTCCGGGTGTACCGCGACGAGCTCGTCCAGTTCCAAGTGGACGGTACACACGGGAGCGCCGTGGCGGGGCTGCGGCACTGCCGGGCACAGGCCCGCGGGCAGACGCCGAAGCCGGTGTGGGACCCGGACCTGCCGCCGGACGTCGACCAGCGCGGCGACTGGGCGGCGGTGCCGGACAACGAGCCGTTCGACAACGGGTTCCGGGTGCAGTGGGAGGCGTTCCTGCGGCACGTGGCCTCGGACGAGCCGTTCCCGTGGGACTTCGCCGCCGCGGCGCGCGGCGTGCAGCTGGCCGAGCTCGGGATGCGGGCCGCCGCCGAGGGGCGGCGGATCGAGATTCCGGAGCTGGCCTGATGCCCGGTGTCGTGCTGCCCGGTGGCCGCCGCTACGAGCTGCGTGGCGGGCGCTCGCCGGCCGGGTCGCCGCCCGCGCGCTCGCGGGTCGCCTACGCGGCCGCGCACGTGGTGGCGGACCCGTTGGCGGACAACGTGCCCGGCGCGCCGGCGGTGTTGGACTGGGACGCGACGCTGGCGTTCCGGCACCACCTGTGGCGGCACGGCCTCGGAGTGGCCGAGGCGATGGACACCGCGCAGCGCGGCATGGGGCTGGACCACCCCGCGGTGCGGGAGCTGGTGCGGCGCAGTGCCGCGGAGGCGCGCTCGGTCGGCGGCCGGATCGTGGCCGGGGTCGCGACCGACCAGCTCTCCGGTCCGGCCACGCTGCCGGAAGTGCTCGACGCCTACCGCGAGCAGCTCGCCGACGTGGTGTCCGCCGGTGCGGTGCCGGTGCTGATGTGCAGCCGGCAGCTCGCCGCGGCCGCGCGTGGGCCGGAGGACTACCTGTCGGTGTACTCGACCCTGCTGTCCGAAGTGGACTCCCCGGTGCTGCTGCACTGGCTCGGCCCGATGTTCGACCCGGCGCTGGAGGGTTACTGGGGCGCCTCGGCCGCCGAGGAGGCCGCGGAGACCGTGCTGACGCTGCTGAAGGATCACGCTGCCACGGTGGACGGCATCAAGATGTCGTTGCTGGACGCGGACTTCGAGGTCGCGTTCCGCAGGCGGCTGCCGGCGGGGGTGCGGATGTACACCGGTGACGACTTCAACTACCCGGCGCTCATCGAGGGCGACGAGCACGGCCACTCCGACGCGCTGCTCGGCGTGTTCGCCGCGATCGCGCCCGCGGTCGGCCCGGCGCTGCGGGCGCTGGACGCGGGCGACACCGCCGGGTTCCGGGCCGTGCTGGATCCGACGGTTCCGCTGGCCCGCCACCTGTTCGCCGCGCCGACGCGGTACTACAAGACCGGGATCGTGTTCCTCGCGTGGCTGTCCGGGCATCAGGACCACTTCACGATGGTGGGCGGCCTGCAGTCCGGCCGGTCGGCCACGCACCTCGCGCGGCTGCTCGTGCTCGCCGACGAGGCGGGCCTGCTGCCCGACCCCGACCTGGCCGCGGCCCGCGCCCGGACGTACCTCTCGGTGGCCGGAGTCACCCAGTGACGCCCGAACGGTTCTCCTTCAACCAGGCGACCGCCAAGTACTGGCCGCTGCCCGACGTGATCGCCGGCTGCGCGGCGGCCGGGGTCCGGTCGGTGGGGCTGTGGCGCGAGCCGGTCGCCGAGTACGGGCTCGCCCGGTCGGCCGCGCTGGTCCGGGACGCGGGCCTGACCGTCAGCACCCTGTGCCGCGGTGGCTTCTTCGGCGCGGACGACTGGCTCGAGGACAACCGCCGAGCCATCGACGAGGCGGCCGAGCTGGGCGCGCCGGTGGTCGTCCTGGTGTGCGGCGGGCTGTTCGGCCGGTCCCTCGCCGACGCCCGCGCTCGGGTGGCGGACGGGTTGGCGGCGCTGGCCCCGTACGCCATGGACGCCGGCGTGCGGCTGGCGATCGAGCCGATGCACCCGATGTTCTGCGCGGACCGCAGCGTGGTCGCGTCGCTCGCCGGGGCGCTCGCGCTGGCCGCCCCGTTCCCGCGGGCCGCGGTGGGGATCGCGCTGGACACCTACCACGTGTGGTGGGACGAGCGGGTGTTCGAGCTGATCGCCGCGGCGGGCGACCAGGGGCGGATCGCGTGCTTCCAGCTGGCCGACTGGTGTGTGCCGCTGCCGGCGGACGTCCTGGTCGGGCGCGGGCTGCCCGGCACGGGCCACGTGGACTTCGCGCCGCTGCTGAAGGCGGTCGCCGACGCCGGCTATCCGGGCCCGATCGAGGTCGAGGTGTTCAACGCCGAGCTGTGGGCCCGGCCCGGCGAGGAGGTTCTCCGGGAGACGATCGCGGCGTACCGGTCCGTGGCGGGGTGAGGACGTGGCATCCTGCCCGGCGTGAGCTACCCCAACCAGCTGCCCCGTGAGTTCCGCATGGCGTCCGGCGGGTTCGGCCGGATGGTGCTGCCATTCGTGTTCGTGCTGGTGTTCTTCTTCGCGATCATGCTGGTGCTCGGCTCGATCTTCGGCGGCGTGCTCGTCGGGATCGCCGTCGGTGTCGTCGGCACCGGGGCGCTGGTCGGTGTGCTGTACCGGAAGTTCGCCAGGATGAGGTCGGGCACGGTCGTGCGGTTCTCCGAGTACGGGGTCGAGCTGAGCGACGCGCTGGGCTTCCGGGTGCGGCTCAACTGGCCGGACATCACCCGGATGGGCCGGGTCGACACCCGGATGGCGGCGCCCGACAAGTTCGGCTCGGAGGACGGCGTGCAGGTCAGCGTCGGCTCGATGCGGTCGCTGGGCCTGATCGGCTGGGGCGAGCGGGTGCTGGCGCCGAACGCGCCGGGCTGGATGCGCCAGAACCTGGCCGCCCAGCCGAAGAACCCGATGGACGGGCGGCCGGAGGTGGCCATCCCGCTCGGCGGCATCGACCCGAACTGGACCCACGGCCCGATGGGCCAGTGGGTGCGCATGTACCGCCCGGACCTGCTGGGCCCCCAACCCGGCTACGCGGCCCACCCCGGCCAGCCGGCGCCGGGCCACCCGGCCCAACCCGGCTACGCTCAGCCCGGTTTCCCGCAGAACGGCTACCCGCCGCAGGGCAACTACCAGCCCCAGCCCGGTTACCCGGCCCAGCCCGGCTACCCGCAGAACGGCCGGCCGGGATATCCGGGCCAGCCCTACTAGTCCTTCATTAAGCGTGTTGGGTGGGTAGATCCGGTGTGAGTTAGGACAAAGGCCTTACCCTGCTTGGGTTTGCGACTCCAACGCGTCCCAACAGGAAAGGCCTTTGTGATGAAGACGATACCGCGTGATCAGAGTCGGCGGAATGCGGCTCGCCGAGGGCGGCGGGTAGCTGCGCGGCACCCGGCTGGCGGGGCACTGGGGTGCGCAGCCGACGCCGATGTTCACTTCGGGGAAGATCACCTATGAGGTCGGCGGCAACGTGGACGCCAGCACCTCGCTCGCCTCGCCCGCGCGGTGCGGGAACCGGTGCGCCAGCAGCTGGAACCAGCCGGCCACGAACAGCTCGCGGAAGTCCCGGCACACGGCCAGTTCGGCCGGGTCGATCCGGCCCTCGACGGCCGCGGCCCACGCGCCCGGCCGGCCGGTGGCGGCCATGCACGCGTAGTCCCAGGCCACGGGCCCGTGCCAGGCGTACTCGAAGTCGTTCCACACCAGCCCGGCCGGCGTGACCAGGACGTTGCCCGGGTGCGCGTCGCCGTGCAAGGCCTGCGCGGGCAGCGCCGACATGAGCGCGCCGAGCCGGTCGCCCTCCGCCCGCCAGCAGCCGCCGCGGCCCCCGGGGTCGAGGAGCCGCTCCCGCTCGAGAGCGGCCAGAACCCGGCTCAGGTCACCGCGCGGCCCGGCCACGCCCAGCGAGCCCGGGAACTCCCGCATCGCGGCGTGCATCCGTTCCACCGAGGCCACCAGCTCGCCGGGTCGGGCAGCTCGGAAGGGTCATGCGGCTCATAACGCCGCAACGCGACAGTGATCCCGCCCACGTCCTGCGATCCGGCGGGCGGGTCGACCGACGGCCGGACCACCGGCAGACCCCGTTCGTGGAGGTACGTGGCGAGCTCGATGTCACTGGCCAGCGGGTGACCGCCGCCGCGACGGCCGCCTCGTTGGTGATCGACATGCCGCGATCCTGCCAGCCCGAACGCGCGGCCCAGGCGCGCTCGCCGACATCGAGGCGGCTACGATCGCTCCCGAATCACGGTGAGGCGTGGTTGCAGAACCGCAGGAGGCATGGAGTGACGGCAGTAGCCCCGAAGCCGATCGCCACGCGACCGTACCCGGCGCGTCCGGCTGCCAAGGGTTCGTACCTGCTGCAGCTGTTCCGGGAGACCGATCCGAAGAAGATCGGCGTGATGTACCTGGTCACGGCGTTCGCGTTCTTCATGATCGGCGGCGCGATGGCCATGCTCATCCGC
>NZ_WHTD01000194.1 GCF_009379765.1 Actinophytocola sp.
CCAACTGCGAGAACCTGCCGCGCACGCACGAGTTCCTCAAGCGCTGCCGCAAGGTCGTCGACGACGAGTTCCCCGGCCGGATCCTGCTCGCCGAGGCCAACCAGTGGCCGGCGGACGTCGTGGCCTACTTCGGCGACGCGGCGACCGGCGGCGACGAGTGCCACATGGCGTTCCACTTCCCGCTCATGCCGCGCATCTTCATGGCGGTGCGCCGCGAGTCGCGGTTCCCGATCTCGGAGATCCTCGACCAGACCCCGCCCATCCCGTCCGGCTCCCAGTGGGGCATCTTCCTGCGCAACCACGACGAGCTGACCCTCGAGATGGTCACCGACGACGAGCGCGACTACATGTACGCGGAGTACGCCAAGGACCCGCGGATGAAGGCCAACATCGGCATCCGCAGGCGGCTCGCGCCGCTGCTGGACAACGACGCCAACCAGATGGAGCTCTTCACCGCGCTGCTGCTCTCCCTGCCCGGCTCGCCCGTCCTCTACTACGGCGACGAGATCGGCATGGGCGACAACATCTGGCTCGGCGACCGCGACGCGGTCCGCACCCCCATGCAGTGGTCCCCCGACCGCAACGCCGGCTTCTCCCGCTGCGACCCCGGCCGCATCTACCTGCCGGTGATCGCCGACCCGGTCTACGGCTACCAGGCGGTCAACGTCGAGGCCCAGCTCAACAACAGCTCCTCGCTCCTACACTGGACCCGGCGGATGCTGCAGGTCCGCCGCGAGCACCCGGCGTTCGGCCTCGGCGACTTCACCGAGCTCGGCTCGTCCAACCCCAGCGTGCTCGCCTACCTGCGGCAGGTGCCGGCCGACGCCGCGCACGGCGTCGAGGAGGACGTCGTGATCTGCGTGAACAACCTGTCCCGGTTCCCGCAGCCGGTCGAGCTGGACCTGTCCGAGCACAACGGGCGGGTGCTGGTCGAGCTCACCGGCGGGGTCCGGTTCCCGCCCATCGGCGAGTGGCCGTACCTGCTCACGCTGCCGGGCCACGGGTTCTACTGGTTCCAGCTGACCTCCGAGGACCTCGCGGAGGTTGAGACACCGTGATCCGGCCCGACACGCTCGTCGAGGACCTCGGCGAGAACCTCTTGGGTTGGCTCGTGGGCCAGCGGTGGTTCCGGGCCAAGGCGCGCGGGGTCGCGAAAGCCGGTACCGAGCGGGCCTCGGTACTGGTGGGCGGCGCCTCCACCGCCGGGCCGACGCTGGTGCACGCGATGGTGACGGTCGACGACACCGACCTCTACCAAGTGCCGCTCGGGGTGCGGGCCGAGGTGCCCGAACACCTGGAGCACGCGGTGATCGGCCGGGTCGGCGACCACGCCGTGTACGACGCGACCCACGACGCCGAGCTGATGGGGCCGCTGCTGGACCTGGTCGCCGACGGCGTCTCGGTCGCCGGCCTGACCTTCCGGGCCGAGCCGGGCGTCGAGCTGGAGCGCGGGCTGCGCGCACGGCCGATCGGCGTCGAGCAGAGCAACACCTCGGTGGTCTACGGCGCGCAGTACATCCTCAAGCTCTACCGCAGGCCCGACCCCGGGCCGAACCGGGACGTCGACCTGCACCGCGCGCTGCGCTCGGCGGGTGCCACGCACATCGCCGCGCCGCTCGGCGTCATCAGCGGTGTGTTCGGGGAGGGCGACACCGTGCTCGGCTTCCTGCAGGACTTCCTGCCGAACTCGGTCGAGGGCTGGGCCACCGCCACGGCCAGCGTCCGCGACCTGCTGGCCGAGGGCGACCTGCACGCCGACGAGGTGGGCGGTGACTTCGCGGGCGAGGCGCACCGGCTCGGTGCCGCGGTCGCCGAGGTGCACGCTGCGCTCGCCCTGGCCACCGGCAGCGACTCGACCGGCCCCGGCCGGATCGCCGCCGAGGTCGACGCGATGCACGAGCGGCTCGACGTCGTGCTGGCCGAGGTCCCGGAGCTGGCGTCGGACGAGCCGAGCCTGCGCGAGGCGTTCGACGCGGTCCGCGAGCTGCGTGAGCCGCTGGTGGTCCAGCAGGTGCACGGCGACCTGCATCTCGGCCAGGTGCTGCGCACGACATCCGGCTGGGTGCTGATCGACTTCGAGGGCGAGCCCGCCACGACGCCCGCCCAGCGGCAGGTGCCGCGCTCGCCGTTGCGGGACGTGGCCGCGATGCTCCGCTCGTTCGACTACGCGGCGTTCCACCTGCTGGCCGGCAACCTGGCCGGCAACCTGGAGGACGGGGCCGAGCGGCAGCTGTCCGCGCGGGCGAGCGAGTGGTCGGACCGCAACCGCACCGCGTTCTGCGACGGCTACGCGGAGGTCGCTGGCGATCCGCGGGCGCAGCCCACCCTGCTACGCGCCCTCGAGCTGGACAAAGCCGTGTACGAGGTGCGCTACGAGCACCACAACCGGCCCGATTGGCTCGCCATCCCCCTAGCGGCCATCCGGCGCCGTAGTTAGCCTGAATTAAAGCGCTCCCAAAGACGGGTGCCGCGACGGACGAATCGGGGTGTCCAGGTGCGGATAGCGGACTTGTTGCGGCACAAGGGATCCGACGTGGCAA
The DNA here is from genome assembly GCF_009379765.1 of Actinophytocola sp. GTDB lineage: Bacteria > Actinomycetota > Actinomycetes > Mycobacteriales > Pseudonocardiaceae > Actinophytocola. The sequence continues at coordinate 2,541 of NZ_WHTD01000194.1, forward strand.
CGGCGGTGCCCGGGCTGTCGGTGGCCGGCCTGCTGGAGGATCTGGCCCGGCACAACGTGGGCGCATTGGTCGTGGTCGACGACACCGGCACGCTGGTCGGCATCGTCTCCGAGCGGGACGTCGTCCGCAGCCTCGACGAGCGGGGCGCCGAGCTGTTGCACGCCCCCGTCTCGGAGATCATGACGACCACCGTGGTCACCTGCGAGCCCACCGAGAGCGTGAACAACCTGGCGGCGATCATGACCGAGCGCCGCATCCGCCACATGCCCGTCGTCGATGGCGGGCGGCTCGTGGGCATCGTCAGCATCGGCGACGTGGTGAAGAGCCGCATCCAGCAGCTCGAGTCGGACCGGGAGCAGCTCGAGTCCTACATAGCCCGCGGCTGAGTTTCCCACGGTCGGGCCCGGAAAAGATCAGCGCGGCCCGTTGGGCGGGCCGGTTCGCGCGACGGCAGAATGAACCACGATGAACGACGTGAGAGCGGACCCGAGCGCGATGCCCCCGGACGACCTGCGCCGCCTGGCCACGGGTGCCCACCACGACCCGCACTCGGTGCTCGGTGTGCATTCCGATCGCGCCGGCAGCACGGTCGTCCGTGCGTACCGGCCCGGCGCCAAGGCCGTCACGCTGCTCGCCGGGTCGGAGCGGACCCCGCTCACCGAGACGGCGGACGGCGTCTTCACCGCCCCCCTCCCCCAACCGCCGGGCGCCTACCTGTTCGAGGTCGACTATGGCGGTGACCCAGTCCTCGTCCACGACCCGTACCGGTGGCTCCCGACCCTCGGCGAGCTCGACCTGCACCTGCTCGGCGAGGGCCGGCACGAACGCCTGTGGCAGGTCCTCGGCGCGCACGTGCGTTCCTACGACACGGAGACGGGCCCCATCGAGGGCACCTCCTTCGCCGTGTGGGCACCCAACGCGCGCGGCGTGCGGGTCGCCGGCGACTTCGACGGCTGGGACGGCCGGGCCAACCCCATGCGCTCGCTCGGCTCGTCCGGCATCTGGGAGCTGTTCGTCCCGGGCCTGCCGGCCGGCACCTGCTACAAGTTCCGCGTCCTCGGCCAGGACGGCGGCTGGCACGAGAAGGCCGACCCGATGGCGTTCGCCACCGAGGTGCCGCCCGCCACCGCCTCCAAGGTCGCCTCGAGCAGTCACGAGTGGACGGACGAGGCGTGGATGGCCCGGCGCGACGCCACCGAGTGGCACGCCGCGCCGATGAGCGTCTACGAGGTCCATCTCGGCTCGTGGAAGCCGGGCCTCGGCTACCGCGAGCTCGCCACCGAGCTCGCCGACTACGTCGAGGCGCACGGCTTTACCCACGTCGAGCTGCTGCCCGTCGCCGAGCACCCGTTCGGCGGCTCGTGGGGCTACCAGGTCACCTCCTACTACGCGCCGACCGCGCGGTTCGGCAGCCCGGACGAGTTCCGCCACCTCGTGGACACGCTGCACGCCCGGGGCATCGGCGTGGTCATGGACTGGGTGCCGGCGCACTTCCCCAAGGACGCGTGGGCGCTGGCCCGGTTCGACGGGACCGCCCTCTACGAGCACGCCGACCCGCGCCGCGGCGAGCACCCCGACTGGGGCACGCTCGTGTTCGACTTCGGCCGCACCGAGGTCCGCAACTTCCTGGTGGCCAACGCGCTCTACTGGATCGAGGAGTTCCACATCGACGGCCTGCGCGTCGACGCGGTCGCCTCGATGCTCTACCTCGACTACTCGCGCGAGGAGGGCCAGTGGCTGCCGAACGTCCACGGTGGACGCGAGAACCTGGATGCCGTGCGGTTCCTGCAAGAGCTCAACGCCACCGTCTACAAGTACCATCCCGGCGCGATCATGGTCGCCGAGGAGTCCACCGCGTGGCCGGGCGTCACCAGGCCGACCCACCTCGGCGGGCTGGGCTTCGGGTTCAAGTGGAACATGGGCTGGATGCACGACACGCTCAGCTATGTCGGCCACGACCCGGTGCACCGCTCCTACCACCACAACGAGGTCACCTTCTCGCTGATGTACGCGTGGAGCGAGAACTTCATGCTGCCGCTGTCACACGACGAGGTCGTGCACGGCAAGGGCTCGCTGTGGACCCGGATGCCCGGCGACGACTGGAACAAGGCGGCCGGGCTGCGCGTGCTGCTCGCGTTCATGTGGGCCCACCCCGGCAAGCAGCTGCTGTTCATGGGCGGCGAGTTCGGCCAGGTCCAGGAGTGGTCGGAGAGCCGCTCGCTGGACTGGCACCTGCTGGCGGACCCGCTGCACGGCGGCCTGCAGCGGCTCGTCGGCGACCTCAACCGGCGGTACAAGGAGCACTCCGCGCTCTACGCCGCCGACACGCGCCCGGACGGCTTCTCCTGGATCGACGCCAACGACTCGGCCAACAACGTGGCGAGCTTCCTGCGGCACGACCCGACCCGGCCGGGGAGCGTGGTGGCGTGCGTGGCCAACTTCGCCGGCCATCCGCATCGTGACTACCGGGTCGGGCTCCCCCTGGCCGGCCGCTGGCGCGAGGTGCTCAACACCGACGCGCAGGACTACGGCGGCTCCGGCTGGGGCAACATGGGCGGCGTCGACGCCACCGACGACCCGTGGCACGGCCAGCCGGCGTCGGCCCTGCTGCAGCTTCCCCCGCAAGGCATGATCTGGCTGGCGCCCGAACACTGACCTGCGGTGACCGCTTCACCGGGAGAACCGCTCTAAGATCACGCCATGGCGTTGACCGACCGTGACCTTGCCGAGCTGCTGGCGGACCTGGAGTCCGACCGGGTCGAGCGCAAGGAGACGGTCAAGCAGGACAAGGACAAGCTCAGCCAGGCGATCTGCGCCTTCGCCAACGACCTTCCGGATCACCGCAAGCCAGGCGTCCTGTTCGTCGGTGTCACCGACAACGGCACGGTCAGCGGGCTGCCCGTCACCGACGAGCTGCCGCTGGCCCTCGCGGTGTCCTGGTGACCGGCAAGGATCCGCTTGCCTGGCTGCCCGGCGCATTCGTGCAGTTCCTCCGCGTGGACGGGACCGAGCTGACCGATCCGGTGAAGGACGAGAAACGCCTGGACGGGCCGCTGATCGACGTACTGCGGCAGCTCGACGAGCTGCTGGTGCTCAACATCAGCACGGCCGTGGACTTCACCTCGGAGAACCGGGAGATCCGTACCCCTGACTACCCGCTCGCCGCCCTGCAGCAGGTGGCCCGCAACGCGATCATGCACCGGTCGTACGAGCACACGAACGCGCCGGTGCGAGTCACCTGGTTCGCGGATCGGGTGGAGATCGTGAACCCGGGTGGCCCGTACGGAAGTGTCACGGTCGACAACTTCGGTGCCGGTGCGACCGACTACCGCAACGCCACTATCGCCGAGGTGATGCGCGGACTCGGCTACGTACAGCGGTTCGGCGCGGGTATTCCCATCGCCAAGAAGAGCCTTGCCGACAACGGCAACCCCGACCCCGTGTTCGAGCCCACGCCGACCCACGTCGCCGTCACGATCCGGTGCGGCCGTGACCGCCCCGATCGTCACATTCAGCAACAACAAGGGCGGGGTCGGCAAGACGTCCCTCGTCTACCACCTGGCGTGGATGCTCGCCGACCTCGGCCATCGGGTCGTAGCCGCGGATCTCGACCCGCAGGCGAACCTGACCTCCGCGTTTCTCGACGAACGCGAGATCGAGGACGTGTGGGCGAACGGGAGCGACAGGGCGACGGTATGGGGGTCGATCCGCCCCTTCCACGAGGGCGAGTCCGCGATTGTGTCCGCGCGCGCCCATCAGACCGGTGACGACCGGCTCGTGCTTCTCGCGGGTGACCTCGAGCTGTCCTCGTTCGAGGACGACCTGAGCGGCGCGTGGCCCGAGTGTCTGGACGGCAAGCCCAGGGCGTTCCGGGTCATGTCGGCGTTCTGGCGGGTGCTGAACGACGCGGCGAGCTCCCACGAGGCGGACGTCGTGCTCGTCGACGTGGGACCGAGCCTCGGCGCGATCAACCGGGGGGTGCTCGTCGCCTCCGACCACGTGGTCCTTCCGGTCGCACCGGACCTGTTCAGCCTGCAGGGACTCCGCAACCTCGGGCCGACGCTCGCCGGATGGCGGTCCGGTTGGGCGGAACGGCGCAAGCACGGCCCGCCGGACCTGGCGGTACCCGCGGGGGACATGGCGGTCGTCGGATACGTGGTGATGGGACACGCGGTCCGGCTGGACCGGCCCGTCAAGGCATACCAGCGGTGGCTCGCCGAGATTCCCGGGGAGTTCCGCGGATCGGTACTCCGACAGGCGACCGAGCAGGTACCGGCGCCCGAGACCGACCCGTACTGCCTCGCCCAGCTCAAGCACTACCGCAGCCTCATGCCGCTCGCGCAGGAGGCGCGGAAACCGATGTTCGCGCTCAAACCGGCCGACGGGGCGTTCGGCGGCCACTACCAGGCCGCGCAGAGCGCCTACGTGGACTTTCGCGCCCTCGCAACGGTCCTGACCGACAGGCTGGGCCTCACCCGACCCGGGTGACCCGCCCGAACCGTCGAATGGAGTGACCCCCCGACGTGCGCCGGTACCGCGAGCTGCTCGGCGTGCCGGGGGTGCTCAGGCTGACCCTGGCGGTGTTGCTCAGCAGGGTGACCACGTCGATGTTGAACCTGACGCTCCTGGTCGCGATCACGCGGTCCTACGGCTACGCCGAGGCCGGCCTGGTGATGATGGTGTACGCGGTGAGCACCGCCGTGGTCGGGCCGGCCAGGGGCCGGCTCGCGGACCGCAGGGAGCCGCGGCAGGTCCTGCTCACCCTGCTGGCCGGGCACATGGTCGCGTACGCCGGGCTGCTCGTGGGGCTCGCCGCGACCGCGCCGGTCGCCGCGCTGTTCCTCGCGGCCGCCGCGCTGGGCGTCACCGTGCCACCGGCCGGCCCGGTGGTGCGCGGCGCGTGGCCGAACCTGGTGGCACCCGACCGGCTGCCCACCGCGTACGCGTTCGACGCGGCGCTCAGCAACGCGACGTTCGTGTCGGGCCCGATGATCGCCGGCGGGCTGCTGCTGGTGCTGCCCGCGGCCGGGGCGATGGCGATCACCGGCGCGATGAAGCTCGCCGGCGACACGCTGGTGGCCCTCGCGCCCGCGATCCGCCGGCCGGACGGGCGCGCGGAGGTCCGGCACCGCGGTGCGGCGAGGCTCTTCGGCCCGCTGGTCGACGGCCGGGTCCGGCTGCTGCTGGCGATGGTCGCGCTGGACACGTTCGCGTTCGGCTGTCTGGAGGTCACCGCGGTCGCGGCCGCCTCCGGGCAGGGCTCGGCGGGCGTGTTCACGAGCCTGCTCGCGCTCGGTGGCGTGGTCAGCGGCATCGCCTACGGGGCGCGCACGTGGCCGGGTGGGCCGCGGGCCCAGCTGATGGTGCTGCACACCGGCGCGTCGCTGGCGCTGCTGGGCGGCGCGGCGACCGGTCCGGCGGGCGCGGGCCTGGTGCTGGTCGGCGCCGCGTTCGCCCTCTTCGGCCTGCTCACCGGCCCGGTGGAGACGCTGCAACAGGTCCTCGTCGGCGACCTGAGCCGGCCCGAGCAGCGGATCGAGGCGTTCGCGTGGGTGTTCAGCATCATGTGGGCCGGCTTCGGGGTCGGCACCACGGTCGCCGGGCAGCTCGCGGGCCCCGGCACCACCGGCCCGACGCTGCTGGCCGCGGCCACCGCGCAGGTCGCGATCGTGGCGCTGGCGGCGGTGAACGTGGCCGGATTACGCCGGTCCCCGGCGCAGGAGGACCCATGACGGGCACACTGGAGCCGTGCGCACCCGAACCGGCGTTCCCGCTGTGCTGTTGCTGTTCGTGACCGTCAGCCTGACGGCGTGCACCACGGCCATCGCGGGCAGCCCGACCAGCTCCGGCTCGGTGGTCACGCACACCGACCCCGGCCAGCCCGGCGGCATCGACCCGTCGTTCGTGAAGAACACCGACGGCGGCGAGATCGACCGGCTGGCCGCTGCCGTGCTCACCGACGTGCAGTCCTACTGGTCGGAGACGTTCCCGAAGACGTTCGGCGGCGACTGGGCGGAGCTGCGCGGCGGCTTCTACTCGGTGGACACCTCGCGCACGGACGCGCCGAAGCCGCCGTGCGTGGACAAGGCATCCGACGTCGAGGGCAACGCGTTCTACTGCCCCACCGCCGACATCATCGCGTGGGACCGGGCGGCCTTGCTGCCGGTGCTCAAGGAGCGGTTCGGCGAGGCGGCGGTGATGCTGGTGCTGGCGCACGAGATGGGGCACGCGGTGCAGCGCCAGGCCGGGCTGACCGTCGAGGAGCAGCAGAGCGACCCGGACAAGTACCCGACGATCCTCATCGAGGCACAGGCCGACTGCTACGCCGGGTCGTTCGTGCGCTGGGTGGCCGACGACAACGCCACCTACCTGCAGATCGCCGAGGACCGGCTGGACTCGGCGCTGGAGTCGCTGATCACCTTCCGGGACCCGATCGGCACCGAGCAGAGCGACGAGGGCGCGCACGGCGACGCCTTCGACCGGGTGTCCGCGTTCCAGGACGGCTTCGACTCGGGGGCGTCGCTGTGCAGCGAGATGAGCGTGGACAACCGCGTGTTCACCCAGCAGGGCTTCATCAACGCGGCGGACGCGGAGACGGGCGGGAACCTCGACTTCAACCAGATGCTCGAGTCGATCACGCCCAACCTCAACACGTACTTCGGCGGCCTCGTCACCGAGCGCGGCGCCCAGTGGCGCGAGCCGAGTCTCACGCCCACCGAGGAGCGCCCGAACTGCACGGACGCCGACCAGGGCCCGGTCGCGTTCTGCCCGGACGGGACGAAGATCGACTTCGACACGCAGGACGAGCTGCCCGAGATCCACACGCAGATCGGCGACTACGCCACGGGGACGCTGCTGGCGAGCCGCTACGCGGTGGCCGCGCTGACAGACCTGAAGAAGCCCACCGAGGGCGCCGACTCCCAGCACGACCTGGTCTGCCTCGCCGGCTCGTTCACCGGTTCGCTGCTCAACCGCGAGCAGCGGTACCTGTCCCCGGGCGACCTCGACGAGGCGATCCAGGTGCTGCTGACCTACGACTACGCGGCGCGCGACATCAAGGGCAAGGGCATCCCGACCGGCTTCGAACGGGTCCGCGCCTTCCGCAAGGGCGTCGTCGACGGTGCCAAGGCCTGCGGCCTGGACTGACCGAAGGCGTGGCCACCCACCCCCGTCGCCCGCTGACGTCGTTCTCCGGCAACGATTTCGCGAAATCACTGGGGGTTTCGGTGCGAAGGTTCGCAACGTCTGTTCTTGCTGTCCTCATCCTGTCGGCGGCGCTCCTCGGTGGCCTGGCCGCCACGGCCGCGGGCGCCACCGCCTCGGCCGACCCGGTCGCCACGAACACCTACTGCAGCAAGGGCTACCCGCACCGGGTGGTCGTCGATCCCGGCTCGTCGCTCTACATCCGCACGCAGCCGTCCGCCGGCGCCCCGACCGTCGGCAGCCTGCTCAACGGGACCCTGATCGTCACCACCGGCCGCACGCCCACCAACGGCTACCTGTACACGACGACCTACGGGCCGGGCTACGTGGCCGCCGCGTACCTCACCTTCCTGCACTGCGCCTGAAACCGGGCGCCTCGCCGGTACGTCGAACGCCCATGGCGCACCACCGCTAGGGTGCGTCCAGCGTGACTTGTCGGGTACCGGAGGGGTTGCAATGCGGGGTGTGTGGCGGATCGGGCTGGCGCTTGCCGCTGTCGCGGCGGTGGTCGTTCAGCTGGGGGGCTGCGGCCAGTCGGTCGAGGGAACGCCGACGGCCATGAGTGACATCGACACCACCAACGCCGGTGGGCTCGAGGTCACCGACGGGCCGAGCGGCCCGCGCGAGGGCGTCGAGGACGCCAAGCTCACGGTCGAGGGCGCGGACGGCGGTGAGATGGACCGCATCGCCACCAACGCGATCGCGGACCTCTACGAGTACTGGGAGAAGCAGCTACCCGACGTCTTCGACGAGAAGTTCGAGGAGCTCACCCGGCTCGTGTCCTACGACTCCGACGGCGCGGGCGTCACGATCTGCGGCGCGAGCACCGCGGGCCTGGTCAACGCGTTCTACTGCGGTGGCGGCGGCGAGGACGCGATCGCGTGGGACCGCGGCGTGCTGCTGCCGATGCTCAGCGAGCGGTTCGGCTCGATGTCGGTGGTCGGCGTGCTCGCCCACGAGATGGGCCACGCCGTGCAGTTCCGGCTCGGCGAGAAGAGCAACATGAGCGAGAGCACCCCGACGATCCTGCGCGAGCAGCAGGCCGACTGCTACATGGGCAACTTCTTCCGCCACGTGGCCGAGGGCGACTCGAAGCACTTCCAGATCAACACCGGCAAGGGTCTCAACGACATCCTCGCCACGCTGTTCTACATCCGCGACCCCGCGGGCTTCGACCACATGACCGAGGGCGCGCACGGGCTCGCGTTCGACCGGGTGTACGCGTTCCAGGAGGGTTTCGCCAACGACCCGCAGCGCTGCGCGGACATGGACCCGGAGGAGATCGACGGCCGGATCGCGGAGAAGGAGCGCACCGAGGCCGAGGTCTCCCAGTCCGACGAGGCGACATCGACCCGACCGAGGACAAGAACCTGCAGGCCCTGCAGGAGAGCCTGGACGACGCGTTCAAGGAGAACGGCTCCGACCAGCCGGAGATCACCGACAACGGCTCGACCTGCGAGAGCGGCGACACGACCGAGCCGGTCACCTACTGCCCGGACGACAACATCGTCGGCTTCGACGCCGACGCGCTCAAGGAGCTCGCCGCCAAGCCCGACCCGGAGGCACCGCCCGGCGAGCAGGGCACCGGCGGTCTGGGCGACTTCGCCGCGTTCGCCGAGATCGCGTCCCGGTACGCGTTGTCCATCCAGAAGTCGATGGGCCTCCCGCTCGACGACAACCAGGCAGGGCTGCGGACCGCGTGCCTCACCGGCGCGTGGGCGGGCTTCACCAACGAGGACGCCCAGGACCGCCGGCTGCGCCTCGCGATCGGCGACCTGGACGAGGCGGTGGCCGAGCTGCTGCAGGAGGAGAGCCTGATCGCCGCGGACGTCAACGGCAAGCAGGTCGAGTCCGGCTTCGCCAGGGTCGAGGCCTTCCGCCGGGGCTTCATGGAGGGCTCGGGCCCCTGCACGGAGGACTTCTCCTAGCCGGTCCGGCCGGTCCGGCCGGAACGACTCGGCCCCCGATCCGCGCGGATCGGGGGCCGAGTCGTGTCCGGAACCGGGACTCGCGGGGTCCGAGTGGGGGACTCGCGGGTCAGTACAGGGCGCTGGCCAGGTCGCGCCGGGCCTTGACGACGCTCGGATCCTCCGGCGGGAACAGGGCGAACAGCTCCACCAGGTGCGTGCGGGCCCGGTCGCGGTCGGTGCCCGCGGTCCGGCGGATCACCGACAGCAGCCGCGCGAACGACTGGTCGACCCGCTGCGACGCGAGCTCGACATCGGCCGCGGCGAGCTGGGCATCGATGTCCTCGGGCGAGGTGTCCGCACGCACGATCACCGACGGGTCGGCGGCCTCCGCGCGGGCCAGGAACCGCACCTGCGCCAGCGCCGCCTTGGCCTGTTCGTCGGCGGGCTCGGCATCGAGGATCTTCTGGTAGGCGGCCTCGGCCACCGGGTAGTCGCCGCGCTCGAAGGCGGCCTCCGCCTCGGTGAACCGGGGGTCCTCGAGCTCGGGCTCCGGCTCGACCGGGTCGGCGCCGTTCTCGGCCGCGCTGATGCCCGGCAGCCGGTCGCGCAGCGCGTCCAGCAGCGCGGCGATCCACTGCTTGACCTGCGGCTCCGGCTGCGCCCCCGCGAACGCCTCGACCGGCTGGCCGCCGGCGATGGCGACGACCGTGGGGATGGACTGCGCGCCGAACAGCTCCGCGATCCGCGGGTTCGCGTCGACGTCGATCTTGGCGAGGACCCAGGCACCGTTGCCGGCCTGGGCCAACCGCTCCAGCAGCGGCGACAGCTGCTTGCACGGCCCGCACCATTCGGCCCACAGGTCGACGATCACCGGGACCTGCAGCGAACGCTCGACGACGTCGGCCTGGAAGGTCTCCTCCGTGACGTCGATGATGAACTCGCTCGCCACTCGCTGTGCCGGCGCAGCTTCCGGCTGGTCGGACAGGTCGGCCGACGAGGGCGCGGATGGTGCCTGCGCTGCCGGCGGCCGTCTGGTCGCGTCCGCCCTGGCCTTGAGCGCGGACAGGTCGACAGCCCCGGACAGGGCTGCCGAGAGAGCTGCGGTTTGACGTGGGTCTGGCCTTGTCACGGTTCTATCCTGGCACGACGCCGACAGTGCCCGTCGGGCCACCACCAAAGGGACACTCACCGGCCGCCGTTCGCATACCGAACCGGTCAGAACCGGACACGCACGCCGAACGTGGCGCCGTAGTCACCGGAGAAGCCGGCCTCGGTGGCCTCGCCGCTCAGCTTGACCGTGACGAGCGCGTCGATCTGCGCCGTCGGCCGGGCCATGAGGTGCTCGACCAGCTCGGTCGTGGCCGTGAGCTGCGCGGACGTGCCTTCGGCGCGGCTGTAGGTGAGGCCTGCCTCGAGCGTCTGGCGCAGGTCGGTCGTGCCGCGCAGCCGCAGGTTGGTCTGCAGCACCTGCAGCGCGATCCGCGCCTGGAACGCGCTCCAGCTCGTCGGGAACTCCACCTGCGCCTCGTCGACGACGTGCAGCTCGAACAGCTGGCCGAGCGTCACGCCGGTGCCGATGCCGGTGAGGTGGAGCTTCATCTCCTCGCGGTCGAACCTGATCGTCGGCGACGTCATCGGGGCCTCCTAGGCCAGTCTCTCGGCGCCGTCCTCGGCGCCGAAGTCGATCCCCTCGAGCGCGATCAGGACCGGCTCGTCGGCGACCTCGGTGTAGGCCTCGAAGGTGGTGCCCGCCACCCAGTCGTCCTCGACATGCTCCTGTTCCATACGGCCAGCGTGGCCCGTGGCACCGCCGGGCGGCCATCGCCCCGGTGCGACGGTTCGGGCGGCGGAGGCTGCCCGTTCGGTCTACTCGGCGAGGTGCCGCTCGATGCGCTCCACCTTGGCCGTGAGCTGGTCGGTGTGTCCCGGCCGGATGTCGGCCTTGAGTACGAGGCTGACCCGCGGCGCGCCCCGCTGCACGACCTCCACCGCGCGCTTGACGACCGCCATCACCTCGTCCCACTCCCCCTCGATGGTCGTGAACATGCTCGTGGTCTCCGAGGGCAGGCCGGACTCCCGCACGACCCGCACCGCCTCGGCGACCGCCTTGCTCACGCTGTCCGACTCGCCGCCCGCGGGGGCCACACTGAACGCGACTAGCACGCCTGCTCCTCTCCCGAGTGGAACTGTGCCTGGGCACCCTTTCTGGTACCGACTGGTAACTTCAACCGCCATGAGCCAGCAAGTGCTGCCGTTCGATCCCATCGCCCGCGCCGCCGAGCTGTGGGCGGAGCGCGTGGGACCATCCGGCACGATGGCCGCGGTCACCAGCATCATGCGAGTCCAGCAGGTCCTGCAGTCCGCGGTGGACACCGCACTCCGCCCGCACGGGCTCACCTTCGCCCGGTACGAGGCGCTGGTGCTGCTGACGTTCTCGAGACAGGGCAGTCTGCCGATGCGCGTGATGGGCGAGCGCCTGCAGCTCCACCCGACGAGCGTCACCAACATCGTCGACCGCCTGGAGGCCGACGGGCTCGTCAAGCGCCTCCCCCACCCGACCGACCGCCGCACGACCCTGGCGGAGATCACCGAGGCCGGCCGCAAGCGCCGCGAGGAGGCGACCGCCGCGGTCACCGACATCGACTTCGGCCTGCGGGGCCTGACGGAGCGGCAGACCGCCCAGCTGACCGATCTCCTGGCCAAGGTCCGCAAGGCGGTCGGCGACTTCACCGACTGACCCCAGCGCCGGCCTGCGGCTTCGCACATCGGACCCGGGGTTGGTTGCCCGGTTGTTGATCGTTGGTTCGCCGATGGTGGGGTCGATGCCGACCTCACTGCGTAGGTGGGCCGTGGCCCGGCGAGCGCGGCCGATCTCGGCCGAGCGCGGCAGTCCGACCAGTGACCGCCGTGGCGTCGAGGTAGCGGCGCGACTCGAGCCGTCGTGTCAGTCGATCGAGGTCGTCGCGGGCCCGGTCGGTTCCTTCGCTCGTGCGGCTTGGGCGCGCGTGCTCCGGCGGCGTGTGATCGCAAGACAGCCTCGGTCGGAGTGCACCATCCGCTTTCCCGCCTTGTGTTTCTGACGGCGGGAGAAATTCCGGTCCGATGTCCGCGCAGCACGCAGTGACCGTCGGTGGTGGCCGGTCGGGTCCGTGCGGCGGATCGACCGACCATCGCAGCCGGGCAGTTCGCGGGTCAGAAGGGTGGTGGTGCGGGTTCGGGGTGGGTGATGGGTTCGGGGTGGTGTGGGTAGCGGAACCCGCAGGGTGAGACCCATTCCAGGATCCCGCCCCGTTTGATCACCCGCCAGCCACCGAAGG
>NZ_WHTD01000164.1 GCF_009379765.1 Actinophytocola sp.
CGTGTAGAGCTGCTTGTCCTTGAGCGTCTCGGGCACCTCGCCCTTGACGACCATCTGCGCGAGACCCTCGACGACGGCCGTCTTGCCGACGCCGGGCTCGCCGATGAGCACCGGGTTGTTCTTGGTGCGGCGGGACAGCACCTGCATGACCCGCTCGATCTCCTTGGCCCGCCCGATGACCGGGTCGAGCTTGCCCTCGCGCGCGGACGACGTGAGGTTGCGGCCGAACTGGTCGAGCACCAGCGAGGAGGACGGCGTGCCCTCGCCGCGGCCGCCGGTCTCCGCGGGCTCCTTGCCCTGGTAGCCGGACAGCAGCTGCAACACCTGCTGGCGAACACGGTTGAGGTCGGCGCCGAGCTTGACGAGGACCTGGGCGGCCACGCCCTCGCCCTCCCGGATCAAGCCGAGAAGGATGTGCTCGGTGCCGATGTAGTTGTGGCCGAGCTGCAGCGCCTCCCGCAGCGACAGCTCGAGGACCTTCTTGGCCCTTGGGGTGAAGGGGATGTGCCCGCTCGGTGCGTGCTGGCCCTGGCCGATGATCTCCTCGACCTGCTGCCGCACGCCTTCCAGGGCGATCCCCAAAGACTCCAGTGCCTTGGCGGCGACACCCTCACCCTCGTGGATCAAGCCCAGGAGGATGTGCTCGGTGCCGATGTAGTTGTGGTTGAGCATCCTGGCCTCTTCTTGGGCCAGCACAACCACCCGCCTCGCGCGGTCGGTGAACCTCTCAAACATCTGCACTCCTGACTGCTGCGCCGGCGGCCCTTTGCCCACCGCTGTACCCGTTGCGGTGGTCCAGCACCGTGAAGACCACTGTAGTCGCCCGGCCTGTTGCTCTCAGTACCACTTGCGGCTAAGCGTGGCCGTCGTCGTCGACGTAATCATCGTTAAATCGTCGTCATCGGGCACAACGTGCGGGAATCGGTAAGGATTCCGGTTGGTCCCGGTGTCCGCTGAACGCGAACACCGCCTGTCCGGGCGGTCACACCGGCTCGCGATGATCAACGTCGACAGGTAAGGTAAGCCATACCTCACCATGCTTATGGCGCAGCGGAGACGCTCATGCGGACCAGCGCGAGCCTACGGCTCGTAACCGACACCAGGCGAGACGACCTCGCCGAGTCGCTGGCACGCGCCACGTCCCGCCAGGCCAGGACCGATCTGCTGTTCGGTCCGCCGGCCGACTCCGCCGGCTGGGTGAACTGCGGGCAACTACTCTCCGACACCGCCGGCTTCGCCCTGTGGCGCGCGTCGCTCGCCGACTGGCTCCACGAGCGCTACGGCGACGCTCCGGAGCGGACCACCGCGGGTTACGTCATGACGTGGTACCTCGGCGTGCCCGGGTACGTCGCCGCGCTGCTGTTCCACCACGAGCGCCGGGTTCCGTCGCTGCGCCCCGAGCACCTGGCGTTCCGCACCGCTCGACCTCGTCCCCACCCCGACTCGATCGCGGTGCTAGATCCGCGCTTCGTCTGCCTGCCCGACGACCCCGCCGCGGGTACCGAGAACGCCACCGTGGTGCCGGACGAGCGGGCGCTCGCGGCGGTGCTGCGCGGCCGGTTCACCGCGCACGCGGCCCGGTTCATCGCCGCGTTCTCGCCGTCCGTGCGGTTCGGCCGGCACACGCTGTGGGCCGCGGCCACCGACGCGCTCGACGACGCGATGCTGCTCGCCGGCCGGTACGGCGGGGACGAGGGCGCCGGGGTGGTCGACGCGGCGCTGCTGCTGCCCGACCACCTGCCGCCGCTGACCTCCCCGTCCACGGTCCGGCGCGCCGAGGTTGGCGGGTGGACCAGGAGACGCGAGAGCTGCTGCTTCCACTACTTGCTCGAATGCGGCCAGGGCCCCTGCTCGACCTGCCCGCGGGTGCTGCCCAAGTAGCTCGCGAGTCCCCGCTCCGGACCGCCGTGTCCCCCGTTCCGGACCGGGGCTCGCCGTGCCGCAACCGGGGACTCGCGGGTCCTGGGGGTTGGACTCGCGGGTTCTGGGCGTTGGACTCGCGGGTCCTGGGGGTTGGGGCTCGGGGGGTTAGTCGTCGGGGGTGGCGGCCAGGGCGTCGCCCAGTGGGGTTCTTCGGTAGAGGACCGAGCGGCCGGAGCGGGCGCGGCTCACCAGGCCCGCTCGGCGCAGCACCGCAAGATGGTCGCCCACCGCACCGGGGGCCAGCCGGAGCCCCTGCGCCAGCTGGGTCGTGCTCGCGGGTGCGGCCAGGGTGGCCAGGAGGCGGGCGCGGGAGCGGCCCAGCAGGTCGGCGAGGGCGCCCGGCGGCGTGCCGAGCTCGGGCTCCAGCAGGGCGGCGGTCCCCCGGGCCGGGTAGATCAACGCGTGCGGCCACGGCGGGTCCGTGTACACCGCCACCTGGGGCCACACGAACACCGACGGCACCAGTAACAGCCCCCTGCCGCCCAGGTCGATGTGCGCGTCGGCGTAGTGGATCACCACGATCTCCCCCGCGCGCCACCGCACCCGCTTGTGCAGGCCGCCGAGCGCGGCCGCCCAGCCACCCCCGCTGAGCAGGCCCGCCCGGTGGATCACGTCCCGGTCGCAGACCGCGCGCATGGCGGGCCAGTCCTCGGCGACCATCTCGTGCCACGCGATGTCGAGCGTGTCGGCGACGACCGAGACCACCGACGGGTCGCGCAGGATGCCGAGGACCCGCTCGTCGGTGGCCGGCTCGCGGCGGAGGCACTCCCCGATCTCGTGGCGGGCGAGCTCCAGCGGCGTCGCACGCACGGAGGCCAGGTCGTCCTCGACCGTCTGCGCCAGGCTCGCCGGCGGCGGTGCGATGAACGCCGCGCCGAAGCGCCTGGTCTGCAGCGCGAGCACCACGTCGAGATCCGTGGTCGCGCGCAGCCTGCGGAACACCGGGCGCAGCCGCGCCTCCCACGGCGCCGGCAGCCGGTGGTGCCCCAGCCCGGACAACGTGCGCAGCAGGTTGTCCAGCTCGAACAGCGGGGACACCGCGAACCTGCTGTTCAGCAGGTCGTCGCGATGGACGGTGAGCCGGAGCACGGCACTGAACTTACGCCGCTGGACGAATCCATGGTGCCGGTGCGCACCGCCGGAACAGGCTCGTCGCATGACAGAGGCGACGGACCCGGCGGCGGACCGGGCGACGTTCCGGCAGGTGCTCGCCGAACCGATCTTCCGGGTGCTGTTCTGGACCAGGGCACTCGCGGTCGGCGCGGACACGCTGCGCACGGTCGCGCTGTCGGTGCTCGTGTACACCGCGACCGGCTCGGCGTTCCTCGGCGCGCTGACCTTCGGCATCTCGTTCCTGCCGCAGGTGGTCGGCGGTGTGGTCATCGGCGCCCTGCCCGACCTCGTCCGCCCGCGGGTGCTGATCGTCACCGGTTACTCGCTCGAGGCCGCGGGCGCGGCCACGCTGGCGCTGGTCGACCTGCCGGTGTGGGCGAGCCTGCTGCTGGTCGCCGCGATCGGCTGCCTCGCGCCGGTGTTCAACGGCACCGCTGGCAAGCTCACCGCCGACTCGCTGACCGGTGACGCGTTCGTCCTCGGCCGCAGCCTCTTCCAGCTCGCCGCCTCGGCCGCGCAGGTGCTCGGCCTCGCCGCGGGCGGCATCGCCATCGCGACGGTCGGCGCGCGGCAGGGCCTGCTCATCACCGCCGCCTGCCACCTGGTCGCCGCGCTCGGCGCCCGGCTGCTGCTGCCGAACCTGCCCGCGCCGGGCCGGACGGCGGCGCAGTCGCTGGTCGGGCGGAGCTGGCGGGTCAACCGCGAGCTCCTGGCCGACCGGACCGTGCGCCGGCTGCTGCTCGCGATGTGGCTGCCGCCGGCGTTCGTCACCGGCGCGGACAGCCTGCTGGTCCCGTTCGCGGCGCAGCGCGGCTTCCCGAACGGCTCGGCCGGGTACCTGCTCGCGTGCGTGCCGGTCGGGATGCTCATCGGAAACCTCGTGGTCGCCCGGCTGCTCGCGCCGGACACCCGGGAGCGGATGGTCCCGGTGCTGGTCGTCGTGCTCGGGGTGCCGCTGCTCGGGTTCGCGTTCCCGCTGGGCGTGGTGCCGCTGGGCGTTCTGCTGGCCGTCGCCGGGATCGGGTTCGGCTACGGGCTGGGCGTGCAGCGGCCCTACCGGGACGCGATCCCGCACGAAAGCCGAGGTCAGGCGTTCGGACTGATGTCGACCGGGCTGATGACGCTGCAAGGCGTGGGGCCCGCGCTGTTCGGTTTCGCCACCGAGGCGGTGCCGGTCGGGGTCACGATGGCGCTCGGCGGAGTGGCGACCGTGCTCGTCGCGATCTGGATTCGCGCGAGCGGGACCGTGCCCGGGCCGAAGAGCGAACGTCTTTCACAAAACGAAAACGCCGGTTCCCGATCGACCGCGGATTCGCGGTGATGGAACCGGCGTTTGTCGCACGGAATGGTCACGCCTGCGCGTTGTACGCGTCGGTGACCTCCTTCGGGATTCGACCCCGATCGGACACGTTCATGCCCTGCTTACGCGCCCACTCGCGAATTGCCTGGTTCTGTTCCCGATCCGCGGAGGCGGTACGCGGCGCACGACCGGCCGCCGCACGTGCGGCGGCCCGCTTACGCGCACCGGCCTGGCGACGAGCATGCTCCACGTATTCGGAGAGCGCGTCCCGCAACCGCTCCGCATTGTCCTCGGAGAGGTCGATCTCGTAGAACGCGCCATCCAAACCGAACTCGACGGTCCCCTCGGCCTCGGAACCGTCGAGGTCGTCGACCAGGGTAACCATGACCTTCTGCGCCATCTGCGCCCTCCTAGGTAAGAAACTCGAGGCCGAACGTGCGTGCGTCAGCACCGATATAAATACTCCCACTAAGGAGGTTAACGCAAATCGTGGTCCGATTTCAGTGACGCTCGTGTCGCAACTTGCTCATTCTGGGCGCACGAGCGGAAACAGGATCGTCTCGCGTATGCCGAGGCCGGTGAGGGCCATCAGCAAGCGGTCCATGCCCATTCCGACACCGCCACTCGGCGGCATTCCGTACTCCAGTGCGCGTAAGAAGTCCTCGTCGAGTCGCATCGCCTCGTCGTCACCGGTGTCCCGCAGACCGGCCTGTTCGACGAGCCGTTCGCGCTCCACGACCGGGTCGACCAGCTCCGAGTAGCCGGTGGCCAGCTCGAACCCGCGGAGGTAGAGGTCCCACTTCTCGGCCACCCCCGGCACGCTGCGGTGCTGGCGGGTGAGTGGCGAGGTCTCGATCGGGAAGTCGCGCACGAACGTCGGATCCACCAGGTGATCGCCGATGAGGTGCTCGAACAGCTCCTCCACGAGCTTTCCGTGGCCGAGCGTGGGATCCACCTCGAGCCCGACCGCATGGGCGTGCTTGCGCAGCAGCTCGGCCGGGGTCTGCGGGGTGATCTCCTCGCCGAGCGCCTCGGACACCGAGCCGTACATCGTCAGCGTGGCCCACTCGCCGGACAGGTCGTAGGTGCCGCCGTCGGCGAGGGTGACCTCGTGGCTGCCGAACACCGCCTCGGCGGCCTCCTGGATCAGCTCCCTGAGCAGCGCGGCCATCGTGTCGTAGGTGCCGTAGGCCTCGTAGAACTCGAGCATGGCGAACTCGGGCGAATGCGATGAGTCGCTGCCCTCGTTGCGGAAGTTGCGATTGATCTCGAAGACCTTCTCGATTCCGCCGACCACACACCGCTTGAGGAACAGCTCCGGTGCGATGCGCAGGTACAGATCCATGTCCATCGCGTTCGAGTGTGTGACAAACGGCCGCGCGGTGGCACCCCCGTGCATCGTCTGGAGCATCGGGGTCTCCACCTCGATGAATCCGCGCCGACTGAAACTCTCTCGCAATGCCCGTGTCACCCCGGCCCGCATCCGGACGTTATCGCGTGCCTGCGGGCGGAGGATCAGATCGACATAGCGCTGCCGAATACGCGTTTCCTCACCGAGCTGCTTGTGCGCCACCGGCAGCGGGCGCAGCGACTTGGCCGCCATTCGCCACTCGTCCGCGAGTACGGACAGCTCACCCCGGCGCGAGGTGATTACCTCCCCGCCGACGAAAACGTGGTCGCCCAGGTCGACGTCGGCCTTCCATGCGGAAAGGTGGTCCGCGCCGACCTTGTTCAGGCTCAGCATCGCCTGCAGTTCGGTGCCGTCACCCTCGACGAGGGTGGCGAAACAGAGCTTGCCGGTATTGCGCATGAACATCACCCGGCCGGTGACGCCCACCACATCGCCGGTCGAGGTGTCGACGGGCAAATCGGAATAGGCGGACCGGATCTCGGCGAGAGTGTGGGTCCTCGGCAGTTCGACCGGATAGGGATCGACTCCCTCGGCAAGCAGCCGAGCCCGCTTCTCCCGACGGATCCGCAGCTGCTCCGGAAGGTCGTCGGTGGGTGGCGGAGGCGATTCATCGGTCACAGTCGACCAGGGTACGGAGAACGCCCGTGGCCAGGCGATCGGGTATCGCGAGCTACGTTGGCCGCATGGCCGACGACCTGCACAGGGCACGTTCGTTCGGCGCGCGGGCAGCGGAGTACGCGGAGCATCGGCCGGACTACCCCGCCGAGGGCGTCTGCTGGGCACTGGCCGCCGCCACCCGCGACGTCCGGCAGGTCCTCGACCTCGCCGCCGGCACCGGCAAGCTCACCGGGGGCCTGCTGGCGCTGGGCCTCGAGGTGACCGCGGTCGAGCCGGACGGCGGCATGCGGGTGGAGCTCGCCCGCCGGCTCCCGGGGGTCGACGTGCGGGCCGGGACCGCGGAGGAGATACCGCTGCCGGCGGGGTCGGTCGACGCGGTGCTGGTCGGGCAGGCCTTCCACTGGTTCGACGCGGACGCGGCGCTCACCGAGATCGCCCGGGTACTGCGCCCGGGCGGCGCGGTCGGCGCGCTGTGGAACGCTGAGGACAGGAACGCCGAGTGGGTCGCCGGCCTCCTCGAGGTGTCGGGCACCAGCGTGTCGAACGTCGAGCCGGACGATCTGCTGTTCCCGGCCCACCCGCTGTTCGCTCCGCCCGAGGAGACAGCATTCCGGCACACCCACCGCCGGACGGTCGGCTCGCTCGGCGAGACCTTCGCCACGCACTCCCGGATGCTCGTCATCGACGACACCGAGCGTGCGGCGGTGCTCGGCCGGATCCGCGACTACCTGGCGGCCCGCCAGGAGACGGCCGGCGGCGAGTTCGACATGCCGCTGGTGACGAAGGTCGTCCGGGCTACGTTGGGATCATGACCGACACCGACCTCGTCCGCCGGCGCGCCCGCTCGTTCGGGGCGAGCGCCGCCGCCTACGCCGAGCACCGGCCCGACTACCCGGCCGACGGCGTCCGCTGGGGGCTCGGTGCGGCGGCGCGCGAGGTCGGGCAGGTTCTCGACCTCGCGGCCGGCACCGGAAAGCTCACCGTGGGGCTGGCCGCGCTCGGACTCGAGGTCACCGCGGTGGAGCCGGACACCGTGATGCTTGCCGAGCTTGCCTCCCGGTTCCCCGGGGTGCGCGCGCTCGCCGGGTCCGCGGAACGGATCCCGCTGCCGGACGCCTCGGTCGACGCGGTGCTCGTCGGGCAGGCGTTCCACTGGTTCGACCGGGACGTCGCGCTGGCCGAGATCGCGCGGGTGCTACGGCCGGGCGGGGCGCTCGCGGCGCTGTGGAACAAGGACGACGCGGACGTCGAGTGGGTCGCCGAGCTGGGCAAGGTGGCCAGCAACAGGGTCACGAAGGCCTGGTCGACGAAGTTCCCGGTCTTCGACACCGCCCAGTACGAGGCGAGCGAGCGGGCCGCCTTCCCGCACCTGCACACCCGCACGGCCGACTCGCTCGTGGCGACCATCGGCACCCAGTCGCACACGCTGGTGCTCAGCCCGGAGGAGCGGGACGCGCTGCTGGAGCGGATCCGGACCTACCTGCGGTCCCACCCGGAGACCGCGAGCGGCGAGTTCGACCTGCCGCTGGTGACGACGGTGATCCGGGCGCGGCGCGTCTAGGCGTGGCCGGAATCACCGGGTGTTGCGCTCGAAGACCAGCCGCAGGCCCAGCAGCGTCAGGTCCGGCCGGTGGTCGGCGATCGTCGAGGACTCGTCCACCACCAGCGGCGCCAGGCCGCCGGTCGCGATGACCGTGACCTCGCCGGCGCGGGTGGTGCGGTTGAGCTCGTCGATGATGCGCCGCACGAGCCCGTCGACCTGGCCGGTGAAGCCGTAGATGATCCCCGACTGCAGGCACTCCACGGTGTTCTTCCCGATCACCGACCGGGGCCGGACCAGCTCGACCTTGCGCAGCGCGGCGGCGCGGGCGGCGAGCGCGTCGACCGAGATCTCGATGCCCGGCGCGAACACGCCGCCGAGGAACTCGCCCTTCGCGGAGATCACGTCGATGTTGGTGGACGTGCCGAAGTCGACGACCACGCACGCGGTCTCGTGCAGGTAGTGCGCGGCGAGCGTGTTGATCACCCGGTCGGCGCCGACCTCCTTGGGGTTGTCGACGAGCAGCGGCACGCCCGTGCGCACACCGGGCTCGACGATCACCCGCGGCACCGCGCGGTAGTAGCGGCCGAGCATCACCCGCAGCTCACGCAGCACCGCGGGCACGGTCGACAGCGCGGACACGCCGGTGATCTCGTCCGCGTGCTCGCCGAGCAGGCCGCGCATGGTGAGCGCAAGCTCGTCGGCGGTCATCCGCGCGTCGGTGCGCATCCGCCAGTCGTGCACCAGGTCCTTGCCCTGGTACAGGCCGAGCGCGATGTTGGTGTTGCCGACGTCGATGGCGAGCAGCACCGGCGTCAGCTCTCCGGCTGGAGCAGCGCGTCCAGCAGCGCGGCTTCGGCGGTCTCGGCGGGCGGCCCGACGGGCGGCCCGGCGGGCTCGGACCCGTTCACCAGGCCGGAGCCCGGCGGCGCGGGTGCGGGATCCGTGCCGGCCCCGACGATCCCGTTGGCCTCGTCGACGAACACGACCTTGGGCCGGAACGCCGCCGCCTCGGCGGAGTCCATCAGCCCGTAGGAGATGAGGATGACGACGTCACCGGGGTGGACGAGGTGCGCGGCGGCGCCGTTGATGCCGAGCACGCCGCTGCCCCGCTCGCCCTCGATGACGTAGGTCTCGAGGCGGGCGCCGTTGGTGACGTCGACGATCGCGACCTGCTCGCCGGCGAGCAGGTCGGCGGCCTCCATCAGCACCGGATCGACGGTGACCGAGCCGATGTAGTGCAGGTCGGCCCGGGTGACGGTGGCTCGGTGGATCTTGGACTTGAGCATGGTGCGGAACATCGCAGACCTTCCCCTACTGCGGTTCGCCGAGGAGCACGGCGACATTGTCGATCAAGCGCGTGGACCCGACGCGAGCGGCCACCAGCAACCGCGCCTCGCCGCGGTCGGGCGCGGGGCCGAGGTCGGGATCGCGCAGCTCGAGGTAGTCGACGGCGATGCCGGGCTCCTTATCGAGCACCGCGTGCGCCGAGCCGAGCACCACCTCGGGACCGCCCGCGCTGACCCGAGCGCCGGCTTGGAGTGCTGCCGAGAGCGCCACCGCGGCGGCGCGCCGCTCGGCGTCGAGGTAGACGTTGCGCGATGACCGGGCGAGGCCGTCGGCCTCCCGCACGATCGGCACGCCGACGACCCTGACGTCGAGGTCGAGGTCGACGACCATCCGCTTGATGAGCACGAGCTGCTGGTAGTCCTTCTCACCGAACAGCGCGTAGTCGGGGCGCACGATGTTGAACAGCTTCGCCACGACGGTGAGCACGCCCGCGAAGTGACCGGGCCGCGACGCGCCCTCGAGCTCGTCGCCGAGCGGTCCCGGGTGGACGGTGACCTGCGCACCCGGCGGGTACAGCGCCTCCTTCTCCGGCGTGAAGACGAGCTCGACGCGCTCCGCACGGCAGACGTCGAGGTCGGCCTCGAGCGGGCGCGGGTAGCGCTCGAAGTCCTCGCCCTCGCCGAACTGCAGCGGGTTGACGAAGATCGACGTGGCGAGCACGGCGTTGGGCAGCCTGCGCGCGGTGCGCAGCAGCTTGCGGTGACCGTCGTGCAGGGCGCCCATGGTCGGCACGAGCGCGATCTTGCGGCCGACGCCGCGCAGCGCCCTGGTGATCCTGACGACCTCGTCGACCTCGCGGTGGACGTGCAGGTGGCCGGGGACGAACGTGGGCGCGGCGGTCATCGGGGCTCCTCACCGGGGCCGCGCTCGATCGCGGCGGTGACGTCGGGGGCGAGATCGGCGCGCAGGAGCCCCGCCCGCGCGGCGCGGCTGGCGGTGCGGGCGGCCAGTGCGCGGTAGGCGGGCAGCATGTCGGGCGCGTGCTCGCCGAGGACCCGCAGGTGGGCGAGCACGGTGCCGGCGTCGCCGCGGGCGACCGGGCCGGTGAGCGCGCGGTCACCGTGCCGCAGCGCGTTGTCCAGGGCCGCGGACAGCAGCGGGCCGAGCATGCGCTCCGGGGTGCCGACACCGGCGGAGCGGAGGAGGTCGGCGGCCTCCGCGACCAGCGTGACCAGGTGGTTCGCCCCGTGTGCGAGGGCCGTGTGGTACAGCGGGCGGGCCGACTCGGGGACCCGGGCGGGCTCGGCACCCATCTCGACGACGAGTGCCTCGCCGACGCTCCACGCGGTCTCGTCGCCGTCGGTCGCGGTGACACCGAAGCAGCAGGTGGCAACACGTTCGAGGTCCTCGGCGCGACCGGTGAAGGTCATCACCGGGTGCAGCGCGAGCGGCAGCGCGCCGTGCTCGACGGCCGGCTGGAGGACGTCGACGCCGTGCGCGCCGCAGGTGTGGACCACGATCTGGCCGGCGCGCAGCGCGTCGGCGGCGGCGAGGCCGCGGACCATGCCGGCGAGGGCGTCGTCGGGGAGCGCGAGAAGCACGAGGTCGGCGCGTCGCACCACCTCGTCGGGCGGGAGGAGCGGGACGCCGGGCAGCAGGTCCTCGGCTCGCCGGACGGACGCGTCGGACACGCCGGAGGCGGCCACGACGGAGTGGCCGGCCCTGGCCAGGGCGGCGCCGAGCACCGCACCGACCCGGCCGGCGGAGACCACGCCGACGGCCAGTCGCGCCGGTCGGTTCATCCCGCCTCCCCGATGTCGAAATCGAGCGTAACCACCACGAAACACCACACCACGCGGTGGGTGACCGGGTTCACCTCGGCTGGTCGGCCCGCTTGGGGAGGCCGGCCCTGGTGGCGTGGAGCGCGGCGACGAGCCCGGTCTCGCGGTCGGCCGCGTCGGTGCCGGCGAGGCCGAGCCGGCGGCTGTGCCAGAGGAAGGCGAGCTCGGTGACCGCGGCCTGGTAGCCGCCGAGGTTGCGGGCGGCGTCCTTCCCTGCCCTGCGTGCCGTCCTCGCCCGCCACGTGCGGCGGGCGGTGAGGCTGGTCAGCCGGCGGACGTCGACGGGGTCGACCCAGCCGCGCCGGACCATCTCCGGCAGCGCGGTGGCGACGATCTTCTGCTCGCGGCGGCGGTGCCAGCTGACGAACAGGACGCCCGCGATGAAGATCGGGACCATGACGAGGAAGTAGATGTTGAGGAAGGTCTGCGCCGTGCCGAGGGTGGCGGCCGCGTTCCACATGGCGTGCAGCGTGACCGCGGCGAGGTAGCCGCCGACCGGCGCGAGCACCCGGACGGTGCGGCTGGGCGTGCGCACGGAGATGCCGACCCCGATGCCGATCATCGCGGTGAAGAGCGGATGGCAGAACGGGGCGAGCACGCCGCGGAGGATGAACGCGGTGACCACGCCGGAGGTGCTGGTGTCGCCGAACCCGTGCTCGGCGAACGCGCGGCCGAAGTAGTAGATGTTCTCGGTGAACGCGAAGCCCGCCGCGACGAAGCCCGCGTAGACGACTCCGTCGATGACGCCGTCGAGCTCGTTGCGCAGCCAGAGCATGATCCCGAGGACGAACGCCCCCTTGGCGGCCTCCTCGAACAGCGGCGCCGACACGATGGCGGAGACGGTGTCGCCCTTGCCGTGCCCGAGGAGCGCGTCCCCGGCGGCCTCCGCGGTGTTGTTGATCAGCAGCGCGGTGATCGCCGCGACGCTGGCCCCCCAGCCGAGCGCGAGCCACAGGAGGCGGGCGGGCTCCGGCTCCCACCGGTCGATCCAGAGGAGCGCCGCGACGATCGACCCGACGGGCACGAGCGCCGCGACGATGCCCACGAACTCGGCGACGAGCCCCACCCTGGCGGTGCTGAGCGCGAGGAGGGCGAGCCCGCACCCGGCGAGCGCGACGAGGCCGGCAACGGGAAGCAGCACGGTCCGGCGGCGCGGATTGTGCCGGATCGGCAGCGGGCCCGTGGTCACGGGGAAACCTTACGGGGACACGGTGTGTGGCTCACGGTTTTGTCCCGTTGGCCGGCGTCCGGCCGTGCCGAAGGAACGGTGACCAGGACATATCAGGTCGGGTCTCGTGGATCTTGGTCGATGGGACTCGTGATCCAGATGGCTCCTAACGAGTGGCCTACCGACAACGCGGCCAGGGGGCAGCTGGGCGCGAATACCGCGATCGGAGATCCGCGAGACATGGCCTAGTCCTCGCGGCGGCGCCGTCGGCGAGGGGTGGTGGAGGTGCCGCCGCCGTGCGAGGCGAGCAGCTCGCTCACCGAGCGGCCGGAGGAATGCGAGCCGCCCGACGACTCCGGCTCGGACTCGGGACGGGCGTGGCTGCCGTTGCGCTGGAGCGCCGCGGTGTCCTGCCGGTTCGGCTGACCCTCGGCCCGGCGCCGTCTGCCGCCGCCGTTCACCGGCTCGTCCTCGGCGGCCCGGTGGTGGTGGGTCGGCTCGGCGCCGGCCGCCTCGGCATGGCGGCTCGCGCGAACCGGCTCCATGTAGCCCGACTCGGCGGCCCGCCGCGCGACCGGTGCCACGTAGCCGGACGCCTCCGCGGCATGACCGTTGCGCCGCACGGGCTCCATGTACCCGGACTCGGCCGCTCGCCGCGCGACCGGAGTCACGTAGCCGGACGCCTCGGCGGCATGACCGGCCCGGCCAGGGGCCTCCGCGCGTGGGTCGGGGTAGCCGGAAGCCTCGGCATGGCGGCTCGTAAAACCAGACGCTTCGGCGCGAGGGTTCGGGTAGCCGGATGCCTGGGCACGACCGGCCGCCGCACGCGGGTCCGTATAGCCGGAAGCCTCCGCACGGCCACCCGCCGCACGCGGGTCGGTGTAGCCGGACGCGCCGGACCTCGGGTTGGTGTAGCCGGACCGCTCGGCCCGGCCGGCGACCGCCTCGGCCCGAAGGTCGGTGTAGCCCGAGGCCTCGACAGGTCGGATCGCCGTCTGGGCGGCCGCATCGGCCTGCGTGTCGGTGTAGCCGGAGGCCTCGGCACGACCGGCCGCGGCCGCCTGGCGGACATCGTTCATCCAGCTGTAGTCCTGTTGCTGGACCTGCTGCCGCTCCACGAACTGGGTCTGCTGCACGTACTGCCGCGCGGTGTATGGCTGCGGCTCAGCGTCCGCGTGCTGGGCCCGGCCGTTCTGCCCCGCCCGGGCCGCGGCCTCCCAGGACGGCGTCCAGTCCGAGTCGATCTCCTCGGGGGTGCCGTTGGTCCGCCGCGCGGGCGTGCCCTGGGCGCCCAGCCCGTCGGGCACGAACCAGCGGTCCGACAGCTCGGCCGGATGCGGTTGGTGCTCCATCCGCATCGGCTGCACCGGCTCGGGCTGGGGGAACTCCGTCCGCGACGGCCGCTCCGCGCGCCGGGGCAGCGGCTCGACCGTGCGCTTGGGGCGGTGCGCCTCCTGCACCCGCTCGATCAGGTCCGTGTGCGCCTCGCGCACCTCCGCGGGGATGATGACGTCCTCGTCCCTGGGGCGCGCCGGCGGCAGCCGCTTGAGCTCGTTCTCACGCGCCAGCGAGTGGCCCTCGGGAAGCGAGCGCATCCGGGTCGACTCGGCGCGCAGTGCGTACCGCTCGACGAGGACCTCGCCGCCGAGCAGGGTCTGCAGCGTGTGCCGCAGGTTGTGCAGCTCCGCGCGCAGCGCGGCCATGTGGTCGCCGGCATCCTCCTCGGCCTGGCGCCTGGCCTCGGCCTGGGCCTCCAGCTCGTACTCGCGGCGAGCGGCGATCTCGCGTTCCAGCTCGAGCTCGTAGCGCTCCTGCCGCTCGACCGCCTCGTCCTCCCGGTCGGCGACCTGCCGGCGGTACCTGGCTGCGACGAACGCGCCCACGAGCGCCGCCCACAGCCCGGCGACGATGCCCAGCCGCATCCACTTGAGATCGTCGCTCAGTATCAGGACGCTGGTTGCGGCCACCGCGAAGAGGATGGCCGCTGTGAGTAACAGCCTGCCGCCGAACGAGCCATGCGCGAGCTCATCGGACGAGTCGCGGCGGGCGGTCATGGCACACACCGTACCGGTCCGTTATCAGTACGAGACCAAGCTGGAGCGGAACACTTGCTCAACCGGTGGCGTCCGAGCGGTACTCCGGAGGCTGATTGTCCTGGTCACGCGGGGTGCGACAGCACCATTCGAGGTACAGCGCGGCGGCGATCAAGACCGTCGCACAACCGACGCCGATGACCGCGCTGGGCACATCGTCGGCCGCCGCGGCCACGTCAACACGGCGTGGGAGCAGGTAGCCGAGCATGCCGAGCCAGGCCCCGAGCATGATCGCTCCGAGTAACGACGACGCCTTCGCGAGCGCGACCGCGCGGGCCGCGGTGAGCGCCTGGACGGGCCGCCCGCCGTCGGATCGGCGGATGCGGGAGCGCAGCGAAGCGCCGAGCGTGGCCTCGATGACCGCCAGCACGAGGAGCGTGACGCCGGCGAAGGTGGGCAGGGGTGGCAGGTCGCCGTAGGCCACCCGAACGATCAGGTAGACGATCCCGGCGGCCACCAGGCCGGCCACGACCAGGTCGCGGGCCCGGGTGAAGTGCATGGCGCCCACGTTACCGGCGACACTTGACTCTCCAGTGACTGGAAGGTTGAGCATGGCGGCCATGGGCGACAGCGGGGTGTTCACCATCGGCGAGCTGGCTCGCCGGACCGGGCTGACCACCCGAACGATCCGGTTCTACTCCGACGAGGGGCTGCTGCCGCCCGCCGACCGCACGTACGCCGGCTATCGGCTGTACGACTCGGCGTCGCTGGCCCGGCTGGAGCCGCTGCGCACGTTGCGCGAGCTCGGGCTGGGCCTGGCGGATGCCGGCGCGGCGCTGGCCGGCCGGTCGAGCGTCGCGGACCTGGCGCGGCGGCACGTGGAGCTGCTGGACGAGCAGATCCGGGTGCTGCGGCTGCGCCGGGCGGTGCTGCGGGCGGTCGCCAAGAACGGTTCCGACCTGGATGAGGTGACGTTGATGAAGAACCTGGCCGCGATGTCCGACGAGGAGCGCAAGCGCCTGATCGACGAGTTCTGGGACGAGGTGACGGCCGGCTTCGACATCGACCCCGACTTCGACGTCGGCATGCGCTCCGCCAAGCCGGAGCTGCCGGACGACCCGACGCCCGAGCAGTTGCGGGCGTGGATCGAGCTGGCGGAGCTGGTGCGGGACAAGGCGTTCCGGCAGCGGATCCGCGAGATGAGCGCGTCCCACTCGGCGCAGCGCGAGGCCGGCGAGTCGATGGGGGCACCGTCCGAGGAAGGGCGTCAGCAGTGGTTCGAGTGGACCTCCGCGGCGGGCGAGGCGATGGACGCGGGGCACGCGCCGTCGTCGCCGGCCGGGCAGGCGGTGGCCACGTCGGTCGCGTCGGCGATGGGCATGCCGCCGGCCGAGGCCGCCGAGCTGATCGCCACCGGGACGGACACCAGGGCGGAGCGGTACTGGCAGCTGATGGCCGCCATCAACGGGTGGCCGCAGGTCCCGACCCAGGTGCCTCGGGCGGAGTGGATCATCGCCGCGTTGCGGGCCGCGGCGGGCTGATCACGGGGTGAGGGTCAGGTCCGCACGGAGGTGGACGCCTGCCCGGTCTTCCTCGGCGAGCGCGGACAGCAGCTCGGTCAGCGGGCCTCGGCCGGGGAGCTCCGCGGCCGGGTCGACGGCCAGCCACGGGATCAGCACCGTGGCCCGGTCCGGGGTACCGGGGTGGGGCAGCAGCAGGTCCGGGTGGTCGCTGGTCACGCCGTCGACGGTCACCACGTCCACGTCCAGGGTTCGCGGGCCCCAGTGTCTCGTGCGGACGCGGCCTGCCTTCTGCTCCAGGGCCTGGGCGCGGTGCAGCCACGCCCACTCGTCGGCCTCGGGGTCCTCGACGATCAGTACCGCGTTGAGGAAGTCCGGCTGGTCCTCGACACCCCACGGTCTCGTCTCGTAGACCGGTGACGCGGCCACCAGGACACCGGTCAGGCCGGCCACGGCCGTGCGGAGGTGCGCCAGCCGGTCGCCGAGGTTGGAGCCGATGGACAGGACCGCGCGGGTCATCCGCCGCGGGCCCGGTGGATGGTCACGGCCACGTCCGCGAAGTCCAGCGGGATCGGGGCGTCCGGCTTGTGGATCGTGACCTCGACGGCGTGGATCCGCTCGTCCGTCAGGACATCGTCGGCCACCTCGGCGCCGACCGTCTCGATCAGGTCGCGTGGTTCGCCGCCGACGATCCCGGCCACCCGGGTGGCGAGCTCGCCGTAGTGCACGGTCTCCGCCAGGTCGTCGGTGGCGCCGGCTCGGGTCAGGTCGAGCCACACGGTCACGTCGACGACGAACTCCTGGCCGTCGCGCCTCTCGTGGTCGAACACGCCGTGGTGGCCGTGGACCCGCAGGCCGGTCAGCGTGATGCGGTCAGCCATTCGGCGGGCCACTCCATGCCACGGCGACCTCGACGGCGTCCAGCGACCGGGCCACGTCGTGCACCCGCACCCCCCACGCG
Source organism: Actinophytocola sp. (assembly GCF_009379765.1). GTDB lineage: Bacteria > Actinomycetota > Actinomycetes > Mycobacteriales > Pseudonocardiaceae > Actinophytocola. Next base: position 16,719 of record NZ_WHTD01000164.1, read on the forward strand.
CCGGCCGCGGCGACGAACGCCGAGATCGTGGCGGTGGCTTCCTCGCGGCCGTCCGGCGGTCGGGGCTTTCCGTCCTTCGACGCCAGCAGCGTTCCGAGGAAACGTTTGCGGGAGGCGCCCACCAGCACCGGGAACCCCAGGTCCCGCAGCACGTCCAGGCGGCGGAGCAGCGCCCAGTTGTGCTCACCGCGCTTCGCGAACCCCAGCCCCGGGTCGAGCACCAGCGCCGAGGGGTCGACCCCGGCGGCCACCGCCGCGTCCACCCGCGCGCGGAGCTCGTCCCGGACATCGGTGACGACGTCGGTGTAGGTGGCGAGCGAGTCCATGTTGTCGCTGTGCCCGCGCCAGTGCATCAGGATCCACGGCACGTCCGCGCCGGCGATGAACCGCGCCATCGACGGGTCGGCCAACCCACCGGACACATCGTTGACCACCCGGGCACCCGCGCCCAGCGCCGCTTCGGCCACTCGCGCGCGGGTGGTGTCGACGCTCACCGCCACACCGGCCGACGCCAGGCCCGAGATCACCGGCAGCACGCGGGCGATCTCGGTGTCCGCGTCCACCCGGGCGGCGCCGGGACGGGTCGACTCGCCGCCGACGTCGACCAGGTCCGCGCCCGCGTCCCACAGCTCGACGCCGTGCGCCAGCGCGTCGTCGACGCCCAGGTAGCGGCCACCGTCGGAGAACGAGTCCGGCGTGACGTTGAGGACTCCCATCACCGCGCAGCGACCGGGCTGCGGCAGCGCGGGATGCACGGACCTCACCGGCTCCGCCCGCGGATCAGCTCCAGCGCCTCGGCTCGCGACGCCGCCGACGTTCGGAGCATCCCGCGCACCGCCGACGTGGTGGTGCGCGCGCCCGGCTTGCGGATACCGCGCATCGCCATGCACAGGTGCTCGGCCTCGATGACCACGATGACGCCGCGCGGGTCGAGCTTGCGCACCAGCGCGTCCGCGATCTGGGAGGTCAGCCGCTCCTGCACCTGCGGCCGCTTGGCGTAGAGGTCGACGAGCCGGGCGAGCTTGGACAGGCCGGTGACCTTGCCCTGCTCGTTGGGGATGTAGCCGACGTGCGCGACGCCGTGGAACGGCACGAGGTGGTGCTCGCAGTTGTGCGTGAGGTGCCCCTCGACCAGGAAGGTCGGGTGCGGGTCGCAGGTGAAGCTGTACACGGTGAACGGCGCCGCCGCGGACGCCTCGATCGGGCGCACCGTCTCGACCGGCGTCCACCGCGACTCGGCGAGCGTCGTGTGGTGCGCCTGCTGGGCGAACCCGTGCCGGCGCCACCAGCCCGTCCCGTCGTCGCCGCCCGACGGCCCGCGCTCGGGCGAGGCGAAGGACAGCGGTCGGGCCGCGAGCCGCGACGGCTCGGTCCACTCGACCGCCGTGCCGGCCACGTCCCGCGCCTCCGCCCAGCCCTCGGGCGTGGCGAGCGGGTGGTCGGGCGTGACGACGAAGCTGCCCTCGACGGTGACGACCTCGACCAGCTGGCGCGACGGCCGGGCGGCGATCCGGGTGACCGTGGTCGGCTCGACGCGGCCGCCGGCGAGCGTCCACAGCTGGTCGCCGACCCGCACGTCCGCCGCCGGGAGCGGCCCGCCGATCGCGTCGACCGGCTGGCGTCCCGGCACGCATGTCGAGTACATCGGGATGTCGGTGACCAGCACCAACTCGTCGTGACACTCGTCGAACGTCTTGTCCAGCACCGAGTCGGGGTCGGTGTACAGGCCGCCGAACATCTCCAGGTACGCGCGGGCGACCCGGGCCGGGGTGTCCATCAGGCCCTCGCGGTCCGGGTCCTCGCCGCATGCGAGCAGCAGCTCCCGGACCGCCTTCTCGGCGCGAGCCTGGTCGAACACCGGCGGCGGCCCACCGGTGGCGTACAGCGGGCCTCTCGACCCGTTGCCGGAGCTGTCAGCCGTCAAATGTGCCTCCGCGACTCAGCGGCCACTATCCCACTCTAAGAGGTCGCGCACGTAGGTTTGGTGGATGCCCGCCGTGATCGAGGTGGATGCATCGCGGTGCCGCGAGGCGCCACCTCGGCGCGGCGGGCGCCACCAGGCCTACCTGCGCGACCTCTCAGCCGGGTCGCCGGTCGTCCGGGTCGGCGGGTCCTGACTGGTCACGACGCCGGTCGTCGGGTCCGGGCTGCGGGTCCCACGACGGCCGCCACTGGTTGTTGGGGTGGCCGGACGGCGTGGTGGCGGGCGTCCACCCGGGCGGAGCGCCGTAGTTGGGCGGGCCGTCGGAGCGCCCCGGCCGGGGCGCGTTCGGGTAGGGCTGGCCGTACGGACCGGGCTGACCGGGCGGAC